>JBCBAV010000181.1:0-5582 GCA_038532285.1 Pseudomonadota bacterium
GTAGTCCTTGGCCGAACACCTCAAGCCTGTCCCCTTCACCAAGGTCAAAAGGCTCTCGCTTTTGACCAAACCAGTGACCGTGGTTGGAAGTGTGCCCTTGGCCGACGATAAACCATTCGCCAACGCCGGACTTTAAGCTGACTGTGACACCGGATTGCGGCCCCTCAGCGACCGCAACACGCCCGTTCAGATTTACGCTCCTAGTGCCCATTAAAGCCTCCTAAAACCCGCGTTTGAACGAGTTCAAAACCAGATTGAGCGCGTGCTACATCCACAAGGCCACCTGTCATTAGAAAACAGACAGCGAGCTGTAGAGCGTGGCCAGAGCGGCGTCGATCTCGGCAACGGTCGTGGACGCCTCGATTGAGTGAGATGCGGATAGCCGAATAGCTTCGAGGGCTGCTCCGACCTGCACCCAAAGGCCTGCGCGGGCGAGGAAAACCTGCGCGACCTCCTCGGCCGTGGCGCCAGTAATACCGACCTCCGCTTCAATAAATGGGTATCCGTCAAGGTTCAGAAGACGCGGAAGGATTGACAGATATCGCTCGGCCTCTATGCGCTTTTCGTTGTAGATCAGCTCTTGGCCCGGCATGTCGGTGACATATTTCAACCGCACGACCCGAACTGCTTCAACGATCTGCTCCTTAGCATCTGTTTTTGCAGCCTCAAGCTGAACGCTCATGCTCGCTACAGAACGACGATAGGTGATCATGTGCGCACGCTGACAACTGTTTGAAGGGCAGGAGAAGGGGCGGTTATCGTGATTTGATAGTTGCCGGGGTCCGGAAGGCTGATCACCTCGGTCATGTCGTCGACGTCGGCTGTAAACAAACCAAGATCCATGCCACCGTCACTGTCAAACACACTGACGGTTGTTCCCAGGGGCATGTTGGAGATTGTGTGCTCGTGACCTGAGGACTGAACCTGTGGTGAAAGCGGGCGGTCAACAAGGCCGTGGGCCGAGTTGACCTTGCGCGACAGCTCGGTCAGCGATCCAGAATAGCCGTGAACCACGACAGCGCCCACGGGCGGCAACGCGCTGCGACCGGCCGAAACCACAATGCCATACTGATCGAGTTGAACGAAGTACATCACGACACAGCCGCCCTCGCGGTCAGGTTCAGGTCAGCCCAGTTCGCCTGCGGGTAGCTGTTGGGGCCTTGTTGGCTTGGGAAGCCGCTAATGACGTAGGAAAACTCCTGGATCAGCACGCGGACTTCCGCATTGTCAAAGTCGCCGAGGAAATGACTGACATGCTGAAAGGTCTGCCAATCCGCCTCATAAAGGCCAGTGTCAAAAAACGTCTCCCAGTCTTGCCACACCCCGGACACCTCGCCCCGATATTGTACGAGGCCGCGAACCTGGTATCGCCTGCGTCTCCACCTGATTTCCTGTTCTGAACCTTCCACGTAAGATGTCCATTGCTCTCCGCCCAACCGAAACCGACCAGAGAACGTCAGGTGCCAGAGGTCTTGAGGCCGTATAGCGCCAACTGGAAATGCAAGGACCGTTGTATCGTTGCCGGCATGTGTACCCCCGGCAGCCGCACCATCAGCGCCATCTGAAAGCGCGCCCTCAACGATCCAATCCCGCGTGACCAGGCTCTGCACTTCCATCGATCCGTCTTGGCCGATGCGCCACCCTGATTGCCCGGTTATAAAATTATCGCTCTGCAGTGCGCCGCCGAAGACGCTCAGGCCAGCGACCTCAAAGGTGGTGTCATCCAGATCATCGGGCGTGATCTTGAGATCGAGCGCGGTAACAGCGACGGCAGGGCCCCAACCCGTCGGCCGGTTTGCCAAGAACCGCGGCCGCACGAGGTATGCCTTGGCGGCCTCAATGCCAGCGGAATGACGATAGACGCCACTTTCCGTGTCAACCGTAGACGCTGTGAGGATGGTCGAGCCGTCGGCCGCCTCGATCTGAAACTGGATGCCCTGAAGGTCCGCCTTGATCCCGGTCCATGTCATTTCGAGGCCTGGGCGCGCGTCCGTACCATCTGCACCCTGGATCGCAAACGCGGTGACGTCAAAATTCTCAACAAACTGGACAGGAGGCTCGACCACCGTTGTATCGGGTACTCCGATGGGCAGCTCATAGTCCGGTATCCACGCCGCGTCTGCCGGGTCGCGTTCTTTCAGGGTAAATCGCGGCTTGCCCATCATGAGCGGATCGACGGCACGTGCGATCTCAAACGCCTTGCCGCTGTAACCGCGCCGCTCGGATGTCCACGACGCGACATCAAGTTGCTCAAGCACAAGTGCGTCTTGGGGCAGGCTCGCCACGTGACGCACGAGCCGTTGTTCTTCCTCGACATACGCGCGCATCACACGCTGCACCTGGTTCGGAAAAGGACATGCGGCCAAGTTCAGATCAGCCACGCGTCGTTGCGCCGGGTCGGTTAGCAAAAAGTCACCCTGGTAGCGTGCCGGCGCGTCCCGAGGCTCCCAGAGCGTTTCCGGATCCGGGTAAGTCGCCTGGACGGCGTTGAACGGTTCCTGCTCGGCGCGGAATGGCGTGTATTCCTCCGGCTCGTCCAGGATCAAATCGTCGTCTGTGAAGAAATAAACCGGCAGCCCTGGGCCACCCAAACGCAGCTTCCAGACACCACCGTTTTCGGCGACTTCGCCCGATGTGGCCTTCAAGAGCTCGTCTATGACGTCGGCTGGCGTGTCTTCAGCAAGGATTTCATAGCCGGTTCGAAACTGCGGTTCGGAACCGCCGCTGCTCAGCGCAATCTGAGCGTCTGCCTTATTCATCTCGGACCACCATTCGGCCAACGGCAGGTCTTCGGCATCAGCGCCGCCGCCCCAGACGTATCCACCGCCGATATCGATCCCGCGCTTGATGTTGTAGATCTGCACGGCCGTGTTGTCTGAAGGCTCCCAAGTGCTCCTGTCGTTGTGCCGGTGTGTACCCACGCCACCAACTGTGCTGTCCTTGCGCGCGTCATAAAGCGGTATGCCCGACGTGATGAAGCGAACCTTTGGGAAGCCGTCGAAGATCTCTCGGTTGAACTTGAAGGTCACAATCGCATAGCAAATGCCCTCGCCGATCATGTCAGATATCCACGGCCGGCCTTCGTAGCTCCCGTAGGTGTTGATCAATCCGAGATCCGCGGTGGTCTGCGAGCCGTCGTAATACTTCACCCAAGCGTGGCCGGCGAACCGGCCCCCGATTTCGTTGCCGTAGGTCGGATGCAGGTTGCTTGTGATGGGCGCTTCTGTTCCGTCGATGATCAGTCCGTCGAGCGACTGGCCCGGAACGTCTGACAGCTCGACGACGTAAGTCAGGAATGCGTTCGGAATGTTGCCGCTCGAGCCGTGGGACATCGGCGGGCAGACAAGCGTGCCCTCGGTCGCATAGGTGCCAATGCAGAAATTGGCTGGATTGATACCGCCCGTTTGCGTTTGCGAGGTTCGAATGCCTGGCTGGCGCTGTGCGCCAGAAGATCGGTTACGCAGAAGCGCGGAGCGCAAAGCGGAAACCGCGACATTTGCCAGAAGACGACCAAAGACTGTTCCGGTCAGAAACTGGCCAACCGTGCCAGTAGAAAAGGCCAAGGCAATCGAGTTGATTGCTGTAAGAACGACGCCCATCCTAGACCCTCAACACCGATTGTGCGTCCGTCAGCGGCACGTTGCCCAGCCCACTTTCGCACAAGACGTAGATCCGGGCTCCTTGCACAATCCCGAGCGCCGAGGTCCCATCGGTTTCAACAACCGCACCATCTCCCTCGTTGGCAAAGGCGATCGGCTTTTTGTGCAGATGATGAAAGGCCAGCGCCACGTGATCCTTGAACCCGGCCCTGCGAAGAAGCTTCAGACCCGCTTTCATGGTCTGATACCTGCCGCGAAAGTCGGCTGCATAATCCACGCCGGTCATCGCCTCGACGCCACCAGCGAGGAACAAGGCGCAGTCGTGCGAACCTTCGGCAAACGCCGTCCGCGCGCAGTCCTCAAGATAGGAAACCAGGCGAAGACGCCAGTCGGGGAGGCGCACCAGCTCACCGCGTGCCACGGTTTTCACCCCACACCGTCTCCACCGAACCGCTGACATCGATGTAGCGCCGAAAACGATCGTTGGCGTGCCGTCCTTGCAGCGCCTCGTCCGACTTCTTCAATGGCAGCGATCTCGTTAGAACGCGCGCAGCACTTTGCACCGAGACCTCAGCCTCCGAAAAGCCAGGCTGACCATCTGACGACAATGCCGGCCGAGGATAATCGATGCCCTTGATGAAACCCTTGTAGCGTCGCTGTGGTTCGGCGACGAGCTGATGCGTGTCTGCGTAAAAATCCGCGACATGAAACCGGCAAGGCGCATCGTTGGTTTCGTATTGCGCGACGGCCTGCTTGAACTCGGGAGAGGCGCCGGAAAAGGTCAGCCGCGTGGTTCGCACCCGAACGCCCACCTCGCCAACAATCGGTTGGACCTTTAGCAGACTGCCCGCCGCCAGATATGTGCGAGCCTGGCCGGATATTGTGAACTCGCGGTGATCATCGCCGGTCCAGAAGCCGATCGTTTCTTCATCACCAGTCGAACGGTTCCTTGCGACCACCCAAACAAGCAGGTGTGCCATGCGCGGGGCGCGCGACTGGAGGTGTGACAAAAGAGAAGGCGGCAACGCGAGCACGGATCACCTCAAGGACTGTTGAAACTGGAAAGAAATGCCTTCGGTAACAAACCGATTGCTCCGACCTCGCTGAAGCGTGCCGGAAAGGATCACGGCCTTCATCTCGGGTTTGATCAGAGAAACAGCGGCTCCCAAGACAGCGCCCGGGCGGATGGCCGGACGAACTTCAAATGATGCGGTTTCGCCAGCTCCCGTCGCTGGACGTGTCAGATCGACCATCTCATGCAGAGCAACACGCTCAGGATTGCTGGCATATCGAAACGACATCATGTCGCCACGGGTCAGCCGGTAGTCTGCCGGCATGCCCTCAAGCGCCATACGACGCGCGTCGGTGGCATCGAGAAACCGAATGGTAGGATTACTGCCTTGCAGGCCCGACCCGTCGGGGTCCATTGCTGGGTACGGAAACTTCTTGGGATACGCCATGAACGAGGCTTCGCCTCCGCGCATGACATCCAGTAGGGTCATCACAGCGCGCAGTTCCGACCGCTGAACGCGCCCTAGAGTGACCTCACCACGCCACAGCCGGACACCTGTTGTTTCGGTCAGCACTTCGCCACCCTCGGTGCGGCTCATTTCAACCGTTTCCGGCAGCTCGAAGTCGATTGATCTAACGGGCAGGAGCTCAAGGAAGTCAGAAGCGGGCATGGGAAACGTAACCGACATCACCCGACCATCCTTGGCTCGTTGTTGATTTGACCAACCCGATCCGGCAGGACCTCGCGACTGAACTCTTCAATCGCGCCCTCAGTACCGCGCCGGGCGAACTCCTCGATCTCCTTGTTGCCCATGGCGCCCTCGACGCGGATCGTCGCGTTGAACTCCACGATCTGGGAGCCACTTGGCACAAAGCGGCCGTTTGCGGCCGGTCCGACGTAGCCACCGGTCGCCAAACGCGGAATGGGAGCGCCAGCGTTGATCATCTCCAAAAGGCCGCGGTGCCGGGCCG
>JBCBAV010000182.1:0-5508 GCA_038532285.1 Pseudomonadota bacterium
CTGACGAATTGGCCGCAAAGAACACGTTAGGCCGATTCGCACCGCTGTCGACCGCCGGGCAGCCGAGTTCTGTGAACCAAATCGGTTTCGACCCGGGCACCCAATCAGTTGCGGAGGCCTCGCGCACGCCCCCCACACGGTCATGGTGGGCATTGGCGTGCCAGTCGCGAATGGCCTTTTGCCGGTACACCCAAGGCTCACCGTATGCGCCATCCGTGATAGGTGTGCGCACTTGGTTGGTGCGGTCCTCCTCGGTCAGGTAGAACCAGTCCCAATACTCGCCCCCTTCGATGTTCCCCTTGAGGTAGTCTAGATTGTAAGGCGACGTGTGGCCCCTTTCATTGTCGAGATCGGCATGAGCAATGCCGGGGCGCCAGTCGGCAAGTGGCAGGTAATTGTCGATGCCCACAAAGTCGATATTCGCGTCTGACCAAAGCGGGTCGAGATGAAAGCGCAGATCGCCACCGGTTTGATGCGAGTGATACTCCGACCAATCGGCGGCATAGCTGATCTTTGAACCCGGCAAAATCTGACGGACCTCGGCGGCGAGTGATTTGAGGGCATCCACGAATGGGTAAACACCCGGAGTGTCGCTTGCCATCGTCAGGCCGCGCAGTTCGGTTCCGATCAAAAAGGCGTCAACGCCACCAGCCTGCCGGGCCAACCATGCCAGATCAAGAATGAAGCGGCGGTACTTTCGTTCATTCGGGCCGGTATACCCCTGCGTATCGCTGTAGTGGCCTGCCGTCACGCTACCCATAAAATCGGCGATTTCATCCGCAACGGGCAGGCCGTTGCGCGGCTCAATTCTGCCACGCCAGGGATAAGCGCCCTGCGTTCCAGAAAATGACGGGTGCGGCAAGGCCTGCGCTTCGGTGATATCCATCATGATGAACGGGTAGAGCACCACACGTTTACCACGCGCGCGCAAGTTCTGAATGGCAGCAATGACAGACGCGTCATTGGGCGCCGATCCGAAAGCGGGCCGTCCGTTTGGCGCAGTGGACACCAGGTTGGCAGTCTGGCGATTCAAACCGCTCACGTTCCACGGCACGTCCGTTTGCTTGTCGCGTAATTCTACACGCGGCTCAATTTCGCAAAGTCCTGCGCGCAGATCGGTGCCAAACCACGCGACGACAAGGCTTGCGGTATCAGCCTCCGGCATGATCGCATCAAGCTGGTCCATGGAAATCTGCCAGTCCGACACGCTGGAATTTCGGGCCGCATTGTCCGCTTTTTCGCTGATCACATCGGCGTCATCAAAAATGCTATCGTCGCCCGCATATGTCAGCTTGCGCACCACGGTCGGTTCATAGCCAAACTCGGTTGAACCGGGAATGATGTTGACGCCCTTGACAAGCGTTTCCATTTCGCCGGATTTCCCGAACACCTCAACCTTGATTTGAGGTACGCGGTTGCCAAACTCGTCCAGTGGCAAATCCTCAAAAACGATGTAGGCCGTACCGCGATACGCGGGGGCGCCACCCTCAATCGCATCTATCAACGGGTCGGGCATCTGCGCCTCGTCTCCGGTGTAGAACCGAACGCGGCCTTGTGACACCATTGTGCTCAAGTCGATCAGTTTGCCATTCGCCCACACCCGCCCGTATTGGGCAAGCACGCCCTCGCCAAGCGAAATCGCGAATGATGCCGAATAGCTGTAATTTGTGGTCGATGTCGTTTGGGTTTGCTTGTTCTTGCCGGAGCCGACCGTGGTGCTGGTGGTTGTGACATTGGCCGTCTCTTTCAGCTTGGCGGCCCAAATGACCTCGCCAGCGATTGCCGCGCGGCCATTGATATCCATGAGGGGGGCGCCCTCTTGGCTGGTGAGGACGTCCAGATTTTCAAGGCGCTGGCCTTCGCGATAAATGGGCGAAAGGCCACCGGTCAGCCGCGAGTCGATGGCGCGACCGATAGTGGCACCAACCGCGCGACCGATGACCGCCGCACTCACGCCAAGAAACGTGCCGCCAACGGAGGCGCCGATAGCGCTGCCGATACCTGCAAACAACAAGGTTGCCATGGGGGGTTACTCCATCGTTTCGATGTGCGTGTAGATCGGCCCCAAGTGATTGAGTGCCTGCGCTACGTCGCGGTAGTGAGGGGTGCGGGCCAACGGGGTTGCGTCGATCATGTCCGTGATCTCGGCATAGGGGCCGTTTTCGTGAGGGTATATCACCGCAAGGCATTGATCGGCGGTGAGGTTGGGGCGTCCAGACACGCAACCCTCGGGGCAGGGCAAGGCCCATGCGCTGGTGATCTCACGACCGTAGAAGGGCGCGGTTTCCTTGACACCACCAACCTCCCAAGCGTGGATGGACCCGGCGTCGGTCAGGATGGCAACGTGCGCGGCGCGCTTGTGACCGATGCGAAAAGTGACAATTCTGCCCGACACGGTGTCTTTCGGTACGCGCACCGCATGAGCACTCAGGCCGTCAAGAATTTGCTCGGTCGGTTCAAGCGGCCAATCATCACGCCATGCCGGGGCAGCGACGGTGCGCCCCGTCAGTTCGCGATAGATACCCCGCACCAGACCAATGCAATCGGCGCCCGCGCCGCGCAGATCTCCGCGACGAATGAAAGGTGTGCCAACCCACGCGCGCGCATGCGCAAGCACCAGGGCCGGGTTGAGCGTGTTTTCATTGTCAGGCAAAGCGGCTGCCTCCGGTCTGGTCGGGGTCACCTTGGCGGGCGGTTTCGTTCAGAAACGTGTCGCCCGGCATGTGCATGAAACCGCGAAAATTGATCAGGTTGGCGAAGCGGTCGCGGCACGTGGCACCGGTACGGTCGCACCCGGCGGTTACGGTCAGCGTATCACCCACCTGGACCTTGCGGGTTGGTGCGCGCCAAAGCGACAGAGTGGTTTCGGTGCCCGACCGGGTGGAAATGCGGACGTCCTCGCCATCACCGCCAACATTCGCGCCGGTGGCCCACTCCACAATGCCGCGACTGAAAAAGCCCGAATTGAAGCCCTCAAGCCCGCTCACGGTGATCTCAAGGCCGGTGATGCGAATGACCGTGGCCGAGGCTTGCCAGCTTGCCAGATCAAGGCGGCACCGGTGATCGCCGAGGCGCCGGGCATCGCAGAGTGTGGAATGGACGCGACCCTCTTGTTGGTCGAGTGTCGCGGACAGCGAACGCAATTCCGCGCGGAATGCGAGCGGACCCCGTTCCACCTCACCAATGGTGTAGCGGCCCAGGATTTGGCGTACCGTCACGTCACGCCAGTTCACATCCCACACCTCGACCCACGCACGATCATAGACCCGGGCAGAAAGGTCATCCTCGGTGATTGCATCGTGCGACAGGGCGCCGTGCGCCTCCATCTCATCAGGCGATAGGCCGAGATTTGACGCGGCCTCAGTGGCGGTCAAAGCGGCGGCAGCGCGGTAGGTCAGCCCGTCAAACGCAAGATCGGAGTCGTGATCCGTGAACCCCATTTCGACGCCATCGGCGCGGATAATGCGGAAACAGCGGCAAAGCGTGGTCGTGCCCGATTGCAGAGCCTCGGTGTAAGCGGTCATGTGGTCACCTCAAGATTGGCCGTCCAGGCGCTTTTCGATCAACGTGATATCTGGCGCGGACCCTGACCCATCATCGTCATTGAAATATGCCCATTCGACAGACAGGTTGTTTTCGCGAAAGCGCACTGGCACGTCGAATGTGAACCCGGCGGTGAGGGTCGCGGCGGCGGGCGGGGGGGTGTCAAAGGTGACGCGACCGCCGGTGGCCGAGATGCTCCAGCCCGTGGTCATCTCGACCCCATCAACGGCGATGCGCACCGACGCGACATGTGGCAAAGAGATCGGGCGCAGATACGGGTTCACGACACCGTATCGCTTCACAAGCTGAAAGCTGGTGGCAACACCATCGCCAAGCGCAAGCTGATATTCCGAGCCGTCATCCATCGGTGCGCCGAGTGGCTGGTCGGTTGCAGCAATCGGTTCCGTCCCTGCATTGCTATGCCAGTCCAGCCAGTCGCGAAAACAGAATGAATTGGCCCGACCACGCGCCTCCTCGAAAATCTCAAGCACCGCTTGCAGGTCAGCCTTTGACCGGATGCCCAGACCAGCGGCCCATGACCGGCGTGCGTGCGTCCAGCGTTGGTTGGTCTCCTCATGCCCGCTGGCAAGCATCACGATTTCATCGCGGCGCTCAAGAATGGCTTGGCAGCCTTGCGCCACATTGCGCGGAAAGTCGATATTGAGATGTGCCATGAATGACCCTTTGCACGTGTAGGGCCAAGGCCCCGACAAAGGGGGCCTTGGGAAAAACGGTCAGCGGCCACGCTCACCGCGCGCGACGGCGGCGGAAAGCTGGCGACCGACTTGCGCTTGGCTACCTTGGAATGACCGCAGGTCGGGCGTTTGGATGGTGACGTAGATCGGGCGACCGCCGCCACCCGTGTCGCCTTGGCGGCGCACGCTCACGTTTTCATTGTCAGACGTGCGCAGCACGGTCAGGTTTCGGTCGACACCCGCCTTGCCGCTCACACGTACATCCCCGCCAGTGTCTAGGCCAAGAATACTGCCGAACCAATTGCCTGCACCCCCACTGCCACCGCCACCGCCGAGGCCAAGGAAGCCGCCGCCGCCAGTGCCGGTGCTGCCAAGCGCTGAATCCAAAACACCAGAAAACGCGTCCCAGGCGGGCGAAAAAGCGGCGTCAAAAATGCGTTCGGTGATCGCCGTCCAGATGCCATCCCAAGTGTCGGAAAATGACTGACCCTCAAAGACCAAGGCCTTGAGGTTGCTCTTGATGTCATCCCAGCCTTGCGACTGGCCGAGTTCTTCGGTTTCAACATTCAAGCCCTTGATGGCACCGGTGAGACCGCCGGATGTACCACCACCTGTGCCACCACCCGAGATCGCCGTTTTCAGACGTTCGGCGGTTTCTATCGGAACGGTCAAGCCGTTACCGAATGTCACCATGCCGCCGCTGGCATTGGCCAATGCCTCCTCAAGCGCGGCTATGTTGCCCTCTGTCCGCTCAAGCTGATCATTGTATTCATCGCCAGCTTTCAAAAAGTCCTGTTGCTGTTTTCGCAGATCAACAAGCCGTTGCTGCGCTTGCTCAAAGGCCTCCGCATTCAGCGGTGTTGCGGCGTCGATACTCGGAAAGCCAAGTGAATTGGTCGCGGCCTCCGCATCGGCAATGTCGCTCAAGAGGTTGGCATAGTCGGTCGATTGCAGTTTGAGGGCACGTTGCTCGGCCATGATCGCCTTGACGTTCTCGTGGCGACTGCGCGCCTCTGCCAGCTTTTGCTTGGCCACCGAGGCGCTCATGGAAATATCGCCAGAGATCGCTTGCTGCAAAAGCTGTGATTGCGTGATCTCATCACCGAGGGCGGCGGTGAGAAGGTCGGTGGATTGCGTTGCCCTGTCGGTTTCAGGCCAGAATGCGGCCAATCCTGCAACCAGCGCGGCAATGCCTGCGATCTCTGGCGATATTTCCATGAGCGCCTCGGTGGCCAAGCAAAAGCTGGCAGAGGCGCGCAGTCGCCACGAG
>JBCBAV010000183.1:0-5445 GCA_038532285.1 Pseudomonadota bacterium
AAAACTGCGCTTGTTTCGGCTCTGACTGACGGAGCAAGCCAAACAGTTATCGTCGATTGTGCGGCGCTCGAAGATACAGAGAACGATCGCACCTATGTCAGAGCGCTCATTCAGCAGATGCGATTTGCAGGCGGTGTCAACCAGGACGCAGGACACGGAGCGGTTTGTGTATTTGATAACTTAAACGAGATGCCGCCATTCGTTCAAAAGGCTCTGCGAAATGTGCTGGAGTCCTTCGAAACGCAGGACGATCCAAGTCGCGCGCGAACTTCGGTGATCGGAACGTGCCGCACTTCGCTCAAGCACTCGGTGGAGCATGGCTCTTTTCGAGATGATCTCTATTACATGTTGGCTGGAGCGCCCGTTGTGCTGCCACCACTTCGGGAGCGTGAAAGGCCAGAAAACCTTGCCGACGTGTTGGCCCACAACATCGCTGGCCATCACGTTGAGATTTCAAAAGAAGCTCGAGATGCCATTGCTTCGGCTGATTGGCCGGGCAACGTTAGAGAACTTCGCAACACGCTCGAGCAGGCGCTTGTGAACGGCGATGGGGAAAGGATTACGGCTCTGGACCTCTTCATGACGGCTACGTCTATAGCATCTCCGCCGCGCAGTCCGACCAAGTTTCCAAAGCTTACCGAGAAGGATTTGATCCTAGATGCTCTACAGAGTGCGCGTTGGAACGTATCCAAGGCCGCCCGCAACTTGGGTATAGGAAGAGCAACCATTCATCGCAAAATGAAGACATTGGAGATTTCCCGCCCGGCTTGAACGAAACCCGGCGGGAATATGAACGGCTCAGAAGCGGTTGAAGCCGCTTTTTTGCGCGATATAGAGCGGCGAAATGCCCTCTAGGACGCCCTTGATGTAAGGCGTCGCATTCTCTGACACGATGCCTGTGCAACTATCGACAAGCTCGAAGAACCGGCCAGCATAATTTTCTGCGAAGCCTTTTACATGAAGGTCGCCGTTCTCTGCGTCAGCATACCGCTCTAGGATGTGCCATTTGCCGGTATCACCAACCTCGTACCACTCGTAGACCAGCGTGCCGTCTTCTTTGCTGGTTCTATCCACGAGTTCGTTCATAAGGTCGTTGAAGCCGGCGCGATTTGCTTCCGGGACTGCGACTTCCAGGTGAATGTGAATAGTTTCGTTGGACATTTTTTCCTCCCTTTTGGTTCTTGTCCGGTTATTCGGCCTTCGCCACGAAAGCGGCCAGCTCTTCTTCGGCGGTCTGCTTGAGTTTATCCTGGGGGAGCTCTGTCAATCCGAAAGCAGCTTCGAGACTGGTGTGGGCGTCAGATACGACGTCCGCGAGACCGAGGTCCTGGTGAAGTCGAGCGACTGCGTTTGCTCCCGCTTGAAAGGTATCCGTGGTCAGGATCAACGCATGAGCCAATACACGTGGCAGACCCGTCTTTTGGGGGCGCCATCGCTGCGCCGTCCCAACAATTTTCTGGTGTTTGGTGGATAAGTTCCAAGCCCCGTCACAGAAGCTTCCGGGCGTATCACCCGTCTCCAGCTTTGAGCCACAAGACCCAAGTGCACGCTTGATGATTTTGGTAAGCAGCCGATAGACATCTTCGATCACCGCACCCTTTGGCGCGTTGAACGCCAGAACCAAATTGTCGATGCCAGGACCCTGAGGAACAGTACCACCCCCGGTCGGGCGCAAATAGACGGGCCACGCTCGTGAATTAGAGCGTTGAGCAGCCAATTCGAAACCGGCGCGGCGTCCATACGCTCTTGGGCAAACGAGGCTCGACTGCATTGATGTCCAAACTCCGATTTTTGTTTCTTCGCCCTCGAACAGGTTTCGTTCGAACTGCAACCCTGCCTGGGCGTCCACTAAGCGTTTCAATTGTCGCTCATACCGAAAGGGCTTCGATTTCTTCGCAGATCGAGGTCAAAAGATCGCCAGCGGGCGCACCATCCAAAGCTCGGTGGTCGAACGTTAGTGAAAGACCAACGTGGAGCCGTAGCTCGATACCGCCATCCGAGCTTCGCACTGCGCGGTCCGTCATTCGACCAATCCCCAAGATGCAAATCTGACCCGTATTCAAAATCGGCGTGAAATGCTCGACGCGTGTGAGTCCCAGATTGGAAATTGTGAATGTCCCGCCCGTCATCTCGGTCACCGAGAGCTTGTTCTCTTTAGCCCGCGCCGCCAGGTCTTGCCGTGCTTCACGCAATGCACTCACATCCATGTCGCTGGCCCCGAATATCGCAGGAGCAACGAGCAGGTTGCCTGGCAAGGCGATTGCAACTGAAAGATCGATGCTTTCGTGCAAAAGCACGTCCCGCCCTTCGACCTTCCCGTTGGCATCAGGATGCTTCTTCAAAGCCCTAACAACCGCCAACATAAGCAGATCTTCAACGGAAGCCTTTGTGCCTGTGTCCGCTAGGCGCGCTTTCTCTGAAATGAGTGCAGTTCCATCGGCGCTGGCGTGGTGCGTTAGCTGGGCGGCCGTCGCGAGACTCTTGACCATAGCATCCGCAATCATTCCGCGGACGCCTTTCAGCGGTACGGTGCGGATGTCCTCGCTCATGAGATCGTGCCGATAACGACGCCTTTGGGCACGACGGCGTCTGCTACTTCTTTGATGCTGACGATCCCGGATGCGGGCGCGTTGATTTCGTATTGCACCTTGGCGGTCATGATTTCGGCTATCAAAGCGCCTTCTTCGACCGTCGCGCCATCGCTGATCAGCCAAGTTGTGATAACCGCGTCTTCGTCCTCTTCCCAGAGGTCAGTGGGGATAATGATGTCGGTTGCCATGAACCAGTCCTTCGAGTGAGTGGGAGCCGCGCAAATGCACGGCCCCTCGATCTAAGCCGTCAAGCGGCTTTCATGCCCTGATATGCCGCCACGATCTTTTCCGGGTTTGGCAGGCAGTACTGTTCCATCACCCGCGCGTAAGGGATCGGGACATCAGGATACGCAACGCGTTTCGGTGCTGCTTTGAGAACCGAAATGTCATGCTCCGTCACGCTTGCGATCACTTCACCGGAGACGCCGTAAGACATGTAGTCTTCATCCACGACAATCAGTCGTCCTGTTTTGGCAACTGAGGCGCGGATTGTGTCTCGATCCAGCGGTACAAGGCTGACCAGATCGATGACTTCTGCGCTGACGTCATCCGTTTCCAACTGCGCCGCGGCCTCCAGCGCATGGTACACTCCCATGCCAAGGCTGACGATAGTCACATCGCTGCCTTGTCGAGCCACCTTCGCTTTGCCGATCTCAACCGTGTAGCTTTCCTCGGGAGTATGCACAGTGGCCCCTGGCTCAGTCGCCAACCAGCCCATTCCCTGCAGGCTCTTGTGGTACATGTAGACGACAGGGCTGTCGTCTCGCATCGCCGCTGTCATCAGCCCTTTTGCGTCGTATGCATTCGACGGACAAACCACCTTCATTCCGGGCAGATGCGCGAACGTGCCATAAAGGCATTGCGAATGCTGACCAGCATCAGAGTAGCCGCCTCCGGTCGATGTCATCAGCACCATGGGCACTTTGAAGTTGCCGCCCGAGAAATAGGTGTTCTTGGCCATGAGATTGTAGATCGCGTCGAAGCAGACACCGAAGAAATCGACGAACATCAGCTCTACAACTGGGCGCATTCCGTCCTGAGCAGCACCAACAGCGGCTCCGATGAATGCCGTTTCGGAAATGGGCGTGTCGCGGATACGGTCAGAACCGAACTCGTCCAGTAGGCCGCGCGTGTTGCCGTACACTCCGCCAAGAGCGGCAATGTCTTCGCCCATGACAAAGACGGAAGGATCAACGCGCATTTCCTGAGCCACGGCCTCAGCCATGGAGCGCGCGATGGTGAGTTTTCTTTCGTTGGGTACGTTCATTGTCTCTCTCCCCTCAGGCGAACACGGCCGTCAGCGCGTCTTCCGGCGCTGGGTCGGCGCTTTCGCGGGCAAACTTGATTGCAGCTTCGACACGCGCGGCACTTTCGGCTTCGATGGCGTCGAGTTCGGCTTCAGAGGCCACTCCATCAGCCAGTATCTTGGCGCGCATCGTTGGGATCGGGTCTTTGGCAAAGAGAGCGTCTTTCTCGCCCTCGGGACGGTAACCTTCGGCATCCCCCATGAAGTGGCCAGCAAGTCGATAAGTCTCGACCTCGATTAGCGACGGACCCTCACCTGCCCGGGCTCGTGAAATGGCTTCACCCGCCGCATCATAGATTGCATAGGGATCGTTTTCCGCCACGCGCACCCCCGGGATGCCATAGGCGGCGGCCCGGTCGGCATTATTTGCGATAGCTGTCGAGTCCTCTTTGGAAACCGAAATTCCCCAAGCGTTGTCCTCGATCACGCAAACAAACGGCAGCTTCCAGGTCGCTGCCAAATTCATCGCCTCATGCCAACCACCTTGGTTCACCGCACCTTCACCAACGAACGCCACGCCTACACCGGGCTTCTTTTGCATATGACGGCTCAGTGCAGCGCCAACAGCGGGTCCCATGCCCTGCGCAATGATCCCTGAGCAGGCAAAGTTCACATCCGGATCGAAAAGATGCATATGGCCGCCGCGACCACCGGAGAGGCCCGTCTTCTTACCGAATATCTCGGCTGCCATCTTGTTCAGATCGACACCCTTGGCGATGGCCTGATGGTGTGGACGATGTGTTGCGGTCACAACGTCATCGGCATTTAGGTGCGCGCAGACGCCCACCGCTACAGGCTCTTGTCCATCGCTCAGATGCATCTCGCCCGGAATTGGGCCATCTGCCATGCTGAAAACCGGGGTCTTCCCCTCGAAATAGATGCCCGCAATGGTCTCCTCGAATTTTCGGCTCGTGACCATATTGCGATACATCCAATGTTGTTCATCGCGTGTTGGTGCCATGTGATTTTCCTCCCTTTTCGCCGACTTTTCAGCCGCTCTCGAACTGGCGAGACCTTTGCCAGGGCCGGACAGTGCGGCAAGAAATTTGAGACCGAATGGAGGCTACGCTTCGCTAACTGTCTCACCGTGAGACAGTTTGAGACACATCAACGTAATTGAAGGAGACAACCCAAACAACAGGAACAAGCCAAAAGTCTATGTTCTGGATTCAAAATATCTGCACACAGAACGTGTATTTCTAGAGCTTCTAAATTTCCGAGAGCGGCCGTTCATTATGTCCGTCGTCAGGGATTTTGGGACAGATGGCGATCTGATCTAAGAGAGGATCTGGCTCATCTGGTTGGTTTGATTATGCGGCGGATTTGCGGTGAAGCAAGCGTCGCGTTTCGAGGGTCTTTCGTTTGATCCTTTCCCGTTGTTGCAGAATTGTCTGGCCACGCCCAAAGTATACATCTGCGGGTGTGAGATTCTGCAGGCTCTCGTGATAGCGATGGTGGTTGTAGTGTTCGACGAAGGCGTTGATCTGTTGCCTGAGATCGCCCGGTAGATAGTAGTTTTCCAGCAGGACGCGGTTCTTCATGGTCTGA
>JBCBAV010000184.1:0-5338 GCA_038532285.1 Pseudomonadota bacterium
GCGGTAAGCATGCATGTCAGGTGTCCTTGGCGGCTGGGGTCGATAATCGGCGCAGGTACACTCTTGCCACGCGGAAAAGTCAAGCAGGCAAAGCCCCGCTCAGCACGTAGCGCAAAATATCGACGACCTGTGCAGGTGCTTCAGCCACTGCCAGGGCGGCGGCATCCACCTCTTTCAGCGCATGGGCATGGTCCGGCCCATGCAGAATGATCAACGATTTGCCCAAAGCTGCGGCATAGCCCGCATCAAAAGCCGCGTTCCACTGTTTGTATTTCTCGCCAAAACGCACGACGACGACGTCGGCATCTGCAATCCCTTTGCGCGTGCGGATGGCGTTCACCATCGCGCCCTTGTGGTCGTGCCAATACTTGTTGTCCTCGGCCCCGAGGATGGCAACACCACAATCATCACTAGCCGCATGATCGGTAACCGGGCTGCTGAACACGACGTCCAATCCCTGCGCGCCTTCCGTGATCTGCTCACGCCAGTCCGTATGGATTTCGCCGGAAAGATAGACCTTGAGCATTTGCGCCTCCTTCAATTCGTGCGCGCCACTAGATGCGGCGCGCACTGCCCGAGGCAAGGGGCGGTGTCAGACCCGTTTGGCCACAACAAAGTGGTTGGGCGGTTTGGCCGGGTAGTTTCCTGTCTCGACAATCCGAAAGCCCGCAGCGGAGATTTCGTCTTCCAATTGCAACATCGACAGATAGGCGACGGCTGGCGCCTTGCCGAGCCTTTGCATCAACGGGATCAGCCTTTTCAAGATGCCGAATTTCAGACCCAATCCTGGTTCCTTCAGGCACACGGATTTGGAGATGAACATGCCGCCGGGGACAAGCAACTCGTGTACACGTGCGAATTGTTCAGCGCGCTTCTCGACAAGATGGAACAGGTTGAACGCCAAAACCGCGTCAAAACTGCCGGATTTGAACGTGGAATCAAAAACATCCGCCACTTCGAACGAAACATTGTCGGGAATTTCCCGCACAAGCGCTTCGTCAATCATTCCGGCGGAATAATCACTCGCAACATATTTTTCGACACTTTGCGCCAGCTCGACCGCCGTGCCGCCAGTGCCACACCCCAGTTCCAGAACCCGTGCATCAGCGGGCAGATAGCTGCGCACCCGTTCAAGGGTTTGGTGATAGGCATTGAGGTCCGAGATCGGACTGCGGCGATAGGATTTGGCGGTCTTGGTCCAAAACTCTGCTTGATTGGTCATGTGAAATCTCCTTTGGTTATGAATATATCAACCACGCCTCACCGCTAAAATTCGCGAATTTCGTTGGCTTCATATGCATAAACGCATGGAACACACGCCGGATTGGGATCGCCTGCGCGCCTTTCTGGTGACTGCGGATACCGGTTCCTATTCGGCCGCAGCCCGAGCCTTGGGGCTGACCCAGCCCACGCTGGGCCGCCAGGTGGCCGCGTTGGAAGAACAATTGGGGCTTGCGCTTTTTGAACGTGCGGGTCGCGGATTGCGGCTGACAGATGCAGGCCGTGACCTACTGCCCGAAGCGCGAAAAATGGGGGAAGCCGCGAGCCGCATTGGCACACTGGCCGAAGGGCGCGCGCATGCGCTGGAAGGCACGCTTAAACTCACCGCCAGCGACATCATGAGCGCCTACACCCTGCCCGGCGTTCTGGCGCAATTGCGCACGCTCGCGCCACGGCTGCGCATCGACGTGGTTGCAACCAACGACATAAGCGACATTCTCGCACGCGAGGCGGACATCGCCATTCGTCACGTGCGCCCGATTGAACCGGACCTCATCGCGCGCTTTGTCGCGGATATGTCAGCACATTTCTACGCGTCGCGGTCCTATCTGGCGGAACGTGGGGTGCCTCAATGCATTGGTGATCTGCAAAACCACGACTTTGTCAGCCTGGGCGAAGACAAGCAGAATGCCGACTGGTTGAACGAGCATGGGTACCCAGTGCCGCCAGAGAACTTTCGGGTCAGCGCCAATTCCGGGATCGCGGTTTGGGAACTGGTCCGCGCGGGCTTCGGACTTTTCCCGATGTGGGATGCAGCGGCAGAGGCAGACCCAGAGATGGTGCGCCTGCTTGATGGAGTTGCAGACATAACGTTTCCCACGTGGCTTGTGACGCACCGCGACCTGCACACCAGCCGACGCATCCGGCTGGTGTTCGATTTCCTGATCGATGTGCTGAAAGCCTAACCGCGCAGCACTCCACCGGTGGCCTTGGCCACCTTCTCGATCACTTTCGTGCCCACCGCTTCAATATCCGCCTCTTTCAGGGTCTTGTTGCGCGGCTGCAGGCGCACAGTGATGGCCAGCGATTTCTTTCCTTCGCCAAGGCTGCCCCCGATGAATTCGTCAAAGACACGCACATCTTCGATCAGCGCCTTGTCCGCACCGAGTGCGGCATTGACCAGCGTCATGGCCTCAACCTCGGTGTCGACGACAAATGCAAAATCACGCTCTACCGCCTGCAGATCACTGATATCCAAAGCGCCGCGGGATGCGCCGACACTGCGTGGTTGTGGAATCTCGGCGGGCCACAGGGTAAAGGCCATGGCGGGTCCTTTGACATCCATCATTGCCAGAACCTTGGGGTGCAACTCGCCAAACACACCCATGACTTTCTTGGGGCCGAGGCAAATCTTGCCGTGCCGACCCGGGTGCCACCAGCTGTCGGCACCGCGCATGATCTGCACCCGCGCGGGCGCTCCCATGGCACCCAAAACAGCTTCTGCATCCGCTTTGACGTCAAAGACATCCACTGCGCGACCCGTACCGTGCATGTTCTTGGGCGCTGTGTGTCCCACCAGAAGGCCGGATACCATCAACCGCTGCTCGCCCGGTTCGCCGCCTTGGAAACCGGGACCAACCTCGAAAAGTGCAAGATCGGCAAAGCCACGGGCCTGATTGCGCGCTGCCGCCTGCAGCAGGCCGGGCAGCAGATCGGGTCGCATGTGGCTCATGTCCGACGAGATCGGATTTTCGAGCCGCGTGGCATCGGTACCACCACCAAAAAGCGCGGCCGATGCCTGATCGATGAAACTGTATGTTACGCATTCGTTGTAGCCCAACGCCGCCACCGTGCGCCGGGCAATCTGCTCGCGCCGCTGCAGCGGGGTCATTACCGGCTTCGGCACACCGTCAGTCAGGCGCGGCAGCGGCTTGCCTTGCAGTTTGGTGAGCGACGCAACCCGCGCCACCTCTTCAACCAGATCTGCTTCGCCCATCACGTCGGGTCGCCAGCTCGGGACATGCGCCATGTCGCCTTCCAGCCGGAAACCCAGTGCGGTCAGCGTCTGACGTTGCTCGCTTTCGGGGATGTCCATCCCAACGAGGCTTTGCACCCGGGCGGCGTTCAGCTTGTAGGCGCGCGCCGTGTCTGGAATCGCGCCCGCCTGCACCCGGCTTGACGCTTCGCCACCAGCGACCTCAAGGATCATCTCACAGGCCAGATCCAGCCCATCGGGTGTGAACGCGGGATCGATGCCACGTTCAAACCGGTAGCGGGCGTCCGAATTGATCTTGAGAGCGCGGCCCGTGTAAGCCGTGCGCACCGGATCGAAATAGGCCGCTTCGACAAACACGTTCACCGTCTCTTCGGTGCAGCCAGTGCGCAGCCCACCCATGACACCGCCGATGCTTTCCACGCCCTCGGTGTCCGAGATCAGCGTCATGTCGGGATCAAAGGTGTATTCCTTTTCATCCAGACCCACGAGCGTCTCGCCCCCTGCAGCCCGATGAATGCGCAATGCACTGCCTTCGATCTTATCGGCGTCAAACACGTGCAGCGGGCGGTTGCGGTCGTAGGTGAAGTAGTTGGTCACATCCACGAGGAACGAGATCGGGCGCAACCCGATGGCCCGCAACCTGTCCTGCATCCATTGCGGACTGGGGCCATTCTTTACCCCGCGGATCAAGCGACCAAAGAACACCGGGCACTGGTCCAACGTGTCGTCGTCGATCGAAACGCTGACCGGACAGGGAAAGACACCCTCCACCGATGCCTGATGCGCGGGCTTCATGGTGCCAATGCCACGGGCCGCCAGATCACGTGCAATCCCCCGCACGCCAAGTGCGTCGGGGCGGTTCGGGGTGATCGCAATCTCGATCACCGGGTCGACCTTGCTCGGATCGTTCTCAGCCAGCCAATCGACAAAGCGTTCGCCCACCTCGCCCGAGGGCAATTCAATGATGCCGTCATGCTCGTCCGACAGTTCCATCTCGCGCTCGGACGCCATCATGCCAAAGCTCTCGATCCCGCGGATCTTGCCCACGCCGATGGTCGTGTCGATGCCAGGGACGTAGACGCCGGGTTTGGCCACCACAACGGTGATCCCCTCACGCGCGTTGGGCGCGCCGCAAATGATCTGCTTGGTGCCTTCGTCGGTGGCCACCTGGCACACGCGCAGACGGTCAGCATCGGGATGCTTCTCCGCGCTCAGCACCTTGCCGATCGTAAACTCGGCCAGCGCCGCCCCACGATCCTCGACCCCCTCGACCTCGAGCCCGAGATCGGTGAGAGCATCAGTGATCTCGTCCACGGTTGCGGTGGTGTCGAGATGATCCTTGAGCCAACTCAGCGTGAATTTCATAGGCCTCGTGCCTTTCTGTGCGCGGTCTGCGCTGCAATGGCAAAGATCGTGCGCGGGTGCAAGACAGGGCTGCCGCGCTAGTCGGCTTTGCCCACGTTCTGGTCAAAGCTGGTCTTGAATGCCTCTTTCTGTGCCGGGCTGGCCTCGGTCTGGTAGTTGGCTTTCCAGTCGTCCATGGTCATGCCGTAGAACGCCTCCCGCGCGGCATCCTTGGATATCTCGATGCCCTTTTCGGCGGCAGCCTCCTGATACCAACGGCTCAGGCAATTGCGGCAGAAGCCCGCGAGGTTCATCATGTCGATGTTCTGCACATCGGTGCGGTCTTGCATCAGGTGCTGGCGCAGGCGGCGAAAGGCGGCGGCCTCCAGCTCGATTTGGGTTTGCTGATCCATAATGGTTCTCCTTTTTTGCGTGCCGACGGTGGGCCAGCCCCCGGACCCCCGGGATTTTTTTAAACAGAGAAGGGGATGCGACCAAGTTCGGCGCTTTGCCTTGCTGCGTTGAGGTGGGGGGCGAGAAACGTCGCCCAATAATGCTGGCCTTGGGGCGTGTCGATGAGGTCCTGCCGAATTTCCAACAGGACATTTGGTCGACCCGGTATATGCGCATGGCGGCTGAGCGCGTCGCCGGGAAAGTAACCTGCGTAGGGCTCATTATCACCAACCGGGCTGTCGAGCTTTTGCGACAAAAGCGAAATCAGCGGGTCTGCCAAACGCCGGTCCTGCGCCGAAAGCACTCCCACTTTCCACGGGCGCG
>JBCBAV010000185.1:0-5238 GCA_038532285.1 Pseudomonadota bacterium
GAAATCGTCGGCATCAAGGACACGCAGAAGACGACCTGCACGGGCGTCGAGATGTTCCGCAAGCTGCTGGACCGCGGTGAAGCGGGCGACAACATCGGCGCGCTGCTGCGCGGTGTGGATCGCGAAGGCGTGGAGCGGGGCCAGGTGCTCTGCAAGCCCGCCTCGGTGACGCCGCACACGAAGTTCGAGGCCGAGGCCTACATCCTGACGAAGGAAGAGGGCGGCCGCCACACGCCGTTCTTCGCCAACTACCGCCCGCAGTTCTACTTCCGCACGACGGACGTGACCGGGACGGTGACGCTGGCCGAGGGCACGGAGATGGTGATGCCGGGCGACAACGTGAAGTTCGAGGTTGAGCTGATCGCGCCGATCGCGATGGAAAACGGCCTCCGCTTCGCCATCCGCGAAGGCGGCCGCACCGTCGGCGCGGGCGTGGTGAGCAAAATCACCGAGTGATTTTGTGACGGCACCGCGTGGGCGGCACGAGGTGGCAGTGCCCCGGACCTGATCCGGGGGCACGAAAGCTCCCGCCGCAGCACCCGGTGAAAGATTTAGCGAGGCGGCCCCATGGTCGCCTCCAAAAAGACAAAGAGACGCGACGAGGGGTGTCGGTGGTCGGCCTCCTCCTCTCCGTTAAGGCACCCGAAAAGGGACATGAGACATGGCAATCCAAAGCCAAAACATTCGCATTCGTCTGAAGGCGTTTGACTATCGCGTGCTGGACACGTCCACGCAGGAGATCGTCAACACCGCCAAGCGGACCGGTGCATCGGTGCGCGGCCCCATCCCGCTGCCCAACAAGATCGAGCGTTACACGGTTCTGCGTGGCCCGCACATCGACAAGAAATCCCGCGACCAGTTCGAGATCCGCACGCACAAGCGTCTTCTCGACATCGTCGACCCGACGCCGCAGACCGTGGACGCGCTGATGAAGCTCGACCTGGCCGCTGGTGTCGACGTCGAGATCAAGTTGCAGTCGTAAGGAGGGTATTTGACATGCGCTCTGGAATTCTCGCAAAGAAAGTGGGGATGACCCGCCTCTTCATGGAAGATGGCAAGCAGGTCCCCGTCACCGTGCTGCAACTGGATGGCCTGCAGGTCATCGGTCAGCGCACCAACGACAAGGACGGCTACACGGCCGTTCAGCTTGGCGCGGGCACGCCCAAGGTCAAGCGCGTCTCGAAGGCGATGCGCGGCCATTTCGCAGCCCAGAAGGTCGAGCCGAAGCGGAAGCTCGTCGAGTTCCGCGTGACCGAAGACAACCTCATCGGTGTGGGCGAAGAGATCATCGCCGACCATTACTTTGAGGGTCAGTTCGTGGACGTGACCGGCACGTCGATCGGTAAAGGCTTTGCCGGTGCGATGAAGCGCCACAACTTTGGCGGTTTGCGCGCCTCGCACGGTGTGTCGATCAGCCACCGTTCGCACGGCTCCACCGGTCAGTGTCAGGACCCCGGCAAGGTGTTCAAAGGCAAGAAGATGGCCGGCCACATGGGCGCTGCGCGGGTGACCACGCAGAACCTGCAGGTGGTGCGCACCGATGCCGACCGTGGCCTGATCATGATCAAGGGCGCTGTGCCCGGATCGAAAGGTGGCTGGGTCACCGTCAAGGACGCGGTCAAGAAGCCGTTCCCCGAGAACGCGATCCTGCCTGCCGCGCTGAAATCTGCCAAGGAAGCCGCCGCCAAGGCCGCCGAGGAAGCCGCCGCACAGGCCGCCGCCGAGGAAGAAGCCGAAGCCAAGCGTCTGGCCGAAGAACAGGCTGCCGCCGAAGAGGCCGCGCTGAAGGATGCCGAGGCGTCGATCGAGGCGGACAAGGCCGATGAGGCGGACGCCGAAAAGAAAGAAGGTGACGCATGAAACTCGATGTCATCAAACTGGACGGCGGGAAGGCCGGTTCGGTGGACCTGTCCGAAGATCTCTTTGGTCTGGACCCCCGCGCCGACATCCTGCACCGCGTGGTCCGCTGGCAGCGCAACAACGCGCAGGCCGGCACCCACAAGGTCAAGACGCGCTCGGAAACCGCCTATTCGAAAAAGAAGATCTACCGCCAGAAGGGCACCGGTGGCGCACGCCACGGCGACCGCAACGCGCCGATCTTCCGCAAGGGTGGCATCTACAAGGGTCCGACGCCGCGCAGCCACGGGCATGACCTGCCCAAGAAGTTCCGCAAGCTGGGCCTGAAGCACGCGCTGAGTGCCAAGGCCAAGGCGGGCGAGCTGGTTGTGATCGACGAGGCTGTGACAGCGGGCAAGACCGCGGCACTGGCCAAACAGGTCAAGGACTTGGGTTGGAAACGTGCGCTGGTGATTGATGGCGCGTCGGTGAATGAGGACTTCCTCAAGGCATCGCGCAACATCGAGGGCCTCGACATCCTGCCGACCATGGGCGCAAACGTCTATGACATCCTCAAGCGTGACACGCTGGTGATCACGAAGGCGGGTGTCGAAGCATTGGAGGCACGCCTGAAATGAGCGCGAAGCCAGAACATTACGACGTGATCCGCAAGCCGATCATCACCGAAAAGGCGACCATGACGTCCGAAAACGGCGCAGTGGTTTTCGAGGTGGCGATCGACAGCAACAAGCCGCAGATCAAGGAGGCCGTCGAGGCGCTCTTTGGTGTGAAGGTGAAGGCCGTGAACACGACCATCACCAAGGGCAAGGTCAAGCGGTTCCGCGGCCAGTTGGGCAAGCGGAAGGACGTCAAGAAGGCCTATGTCACCCTCGAAGAGGGCAACACGATCGACGTGACCACCGGGTTGTGACCCGCGGGCGGTTGCCGCCCGACAGAGAGTTTGGACAAGCCCCGCCGGTTCGGTGGGGCTTTTTCTTTGGCGTCAGAGCGGCACGTCGTCATAGGCGCGCGAGACGCTGAAATGCGTGTCGGTGCCGGTGAGGATCTCGTAGGCCCGGATCGCCTGGGCGTTGTAGTCCAGAAAGGCGCGCTGGCAGAACGTGGCCTGCAGGTGCAGCACGTCGAGCGGCGTCTTGCACGCGGTGAGCGCCTGTTGCGCCGCGATGTCCTGCTGCAGCCGGTCCGCGGCAAAGCGCGCGCTTTCGGTCATAAGCTCCGCCCACCGGCTGGCCGGTGTGGCGACGGTGGTCGTCTTGGGCTGTGCAGCTTTGGTCATGTCAGACCTCCCCGTTGTGATGTGGACGTCTCCGCGGGTGGATGACCCGGCGGATGGGGGGAGTATAGCAGAGGTGGCGGGGGCGTGCCTTGATCTGGATCGTTTTTTGGGGCGGTTGGGTGTTCGAAAAGCCTGTTTGGTTTTGGAAGAGCGCAAAACGAGTGACGTGGCTGCGGTGTGTCCTTCCGGTGCTGAGAATTGAGAGCGCCGGCTGGAAGAGGTACGGATTTTACTAGTGGAAGAAAGCATAAGGAACGTTGGATGACCGCAAGGAGCCCAAAACTGTAGGATGCTGCGAACTTCAAATACGTTTGCTATTAAATGGAACAATGGGAAGAGGAGACTTAGATGAGCAGCATTGCGTCGTTCTATACGATACCAAAAAGTAAAGAGTTGGCCCTTCTGGCCGCTAGCGAATTGGAAAACAAGACCACGAAAAGAGGATTTTTCTTCAAGAAAAGAAGTTTCGAGACAGTCGACAATCTCGGCGATTTTTGCGCGAATTCGCGAAAGAGCAATCCCATTTTGATTTTCCTGGACACGTATTTACTTACCTGGAGCTACTATTGGAAGATCAGGGAGTAGAACTTTACAAATTTGAGAAGTCGCCAGCGTCAGATCAGTTCCGCAGTGGTCGCAATGAGCATGGATCGATATTTGATGCACCTGGTGCAAAGCGAACTTCAGAGATGCTTGGCGCTTCGCAGCTGTCTGTAAATGCGTTGGAGAACTTCATGAAAGAAGACTATCCTGAAGAGGATTTGGTGGAGGGAGTTGAAGCAATTGGAGCTGCCGCAACTACCATGGCGAAATGGTTAGATACCGTTAAAGAAGGAGAAATTGGATTGTTCATCTTTTAGGGCGCAGTACTGGTTCTCGTGTTGCGAAACACAGGCTAATTAACGTGAAAGAGGACGCTGGCGCAGCCGCAGCGAAAGCTCACTTTGTCCGCACAGCCGACATGTTTCAGCCAACTCTGCTCGCGGATCACCGGGGACGTGTTTGGGTGCTTTTCACTGTATTGTTTAGCCCTCACGGTGCCAACCTAACTTCGCCCAACACGCGATTGTCCGTTGGACAATTTCGCGAGCGGGGGCTGGCGTATGTCCGGCTTGGCGTTGTGCATGGGGGGCGGCGGGTTTCGGTGGGCAGATTGCCCACCCTACGGGTTGACCCTGTGTGCCGCGTGGCCTAAACGACCCCATCCGTCAGGCCCCGGATTCGTCCGGGGCTTTGTTTGTGGTTTCATATCACCGGATAAACTCGGGCACCTTCGGGGGCCTTTAACCATAGGTGGGCGTCAACGGGCGCGCCATCGTTTAGCAAAACGGAAGACAGTAACATGGCACTCAAGTCGTACAAGCCGACGACGCCGGGCCAGCGTGGGCTGGTTCTGATCGACCGTTCGGAGCTGTGGAAGGGGCGCCCCGTCAAGGCGCTGACCGAAGGTCTCACCAAGAATGGTGGCCGCAACAACACCGGACGGATCACGATGCGCCGCAAGGGCGGCGGGGCCAAGCGCCTCTATCGGATCGTCGATTTCAAGCGCAACAAGATGGACGTCGAAGCCGTCGTTGTTCGCATCGAATATGACCCCAACCGGACCGCGTTCATCGCGCTGGTGCAGTACACGGATGGCGAGCAGGCCTATATCCTTGCGCCGCAGCGTCTGGCCGTTGGGGACAAGGTGATCTCGGCCCAGAAGGCTGACATCAAGCCCGGCAACTGCATGCCGTTCCAGGGAATGCCCATCGGGACAATCGTGCACAACATCGAGCTGAAGCCCGGCAAGGGTGGTCAGATCGCGCGTGCCGCTGGCACCTATGCCCAGTTCGTGGGTCGGGACGGGGGCTATGCCCAGATCCGTCTGAGCTCGGGCGAACTGCGCCTCGTGCGTCAGGAGTGCATGGCGACCGTCGGTGCCGTGTCGAACCCCGACAACAGCAACCAGAACATGGGTAAAGCGGGCCGCATGCGGCACAAGGGCGTGCGCCCGAGTGTCCGTGGTGTGGTCATGAACCCCATCGACCACCCGCACGGTGGTGGTGAGGGCCGGACCTCGGGTGGTCGTCACCCGGTCAGCCCTTGGGGCAAGCCCACCAAGG
>JBCBAV010000186.1:0-5223 GCA_038532285.1 Pseudomonadota bacterium
GCCCGACGGCAGCACCCCGACCCGCAGCTATATCGGCCCTGAAACCCTCGCCAGCGTGCTGGTAACTCTTGCGGAAACACCGGAATTGCCGCCCGTCCTCAATATTGCTGCGGGCAGCGTGGCCATGGGCGCGCTGCTGACCACCGCGGCGCTGGACTGGACGGCGCGTCCGGCCCCTTCGGACGTCATCGCCGATGTCACGCTCGACACGGGTCCGCTGATGGCGTTGTGTCCGATCGACCCGGCCGAAGGCACCCCGGCGGCCATGGTCCGACAGTGGCAAAAGGCGCGGCAATGACCTGGCGCAAACGCATCTTCGATCTGTTCTTTGCCAGCCTGCTGGTGGTGATCCTTGGGCCGATCATCCTGTACCTGATCTACAAGGTTTGGCGCCTGCAGGGCCGCCCGATCTTTTATGTGGCAGAACGCATGAAAACGCCGGACACACCCTTTGGCCTCGTGAAATTCCGCACCATGACCGTGGTCGACCATGATCAGGGCGTGTCCGGCGCGCACAAGGATGCGCGGATCACCCCGCTGGGCGCGCGCCTGCGCGCCAAACGGCTGGACGAATTCCCGCAGCTCTGGAACATCCTCAGGGGCGATCTCAGTTTCGTGGGCCCCCGCCCGCCCCTGCGCGAATATGTCGACCGCTTCCCCGACACCTACCGCAAAGTGCTGAAATCCCGCCCCGGCGTGACCGGCCTCGCCACCATCCGCTTTCACAAGCACGAAGATCGCCTGCTGGCCCGCTGCACCAGCGCGGCTGAAACCGATGACGTCTACTGTCGCGTCTGTATCCCGCGCAAGGCGCGGCTCGACCTGATTTACCAGCGCCATCAGAACACCTGCTACGATTTCGATCTGGTGTTCCAGACCATCGGCAACCTGTTCCGCCGCACGCCACCGGATGAACCGCCACGCGGCCACCCCTTCCAATGATTTCAGGGTGATGCACATTTTTCCGCCGAAATCGCCAGGCGGGAAAAAACGACTCCAAACAGCGTCACGTCACGTGTAAGGCTCGTCCATACCGGGGTGAATGCCCGCGTAAGAGGCAAGAATGCTCCGACTGATCACCTCCATGTCCCGCGCGCAAAAAACAAGGGTGTTTGTCACCTTTGATTGCCTGCTGGTCCCGGTTGCCCTGCTGCTGGCGTTCAGTCTGCAAGCGCCGCTTGGCGATCCGCTGACCATCATGCGCGACTACTTGCCCGCGCTGCCCTTTGTGATGCTGGCAGCAGGTGCCCTGTCGGTCTGGCTTGGCCTGTCCACAGCACCGCTGAACAATTACGAAGCCGGGTCGATCAACCAGACAGCTCTCGCCGCGTTGCTGCTGACTGCGACCTCGATGCTTCTGACCAGCATCCTGCTCGATATCCTGCCATTGAGCACGCAGATCGTCTTTGGCTTCGCCTACTTCCTGCTGTTCACCCTCGGCCGCGCCGCACTGTTGCGGATCGTGCGCGAAATCTACCGCGTCGGGCGCGACTATTGCCGCGTTCTGATCTACGGCGCCGGTGCCACCGGCATGCAACTGGTGTCGGCCCTGCGCAACCACCGCGAGATCGAACCGGTCGCCTTTGTCGATGACAGTCAGGCGTTGCAAGGCCAGTACCTGATGCGCCTGCCCGTGCTCAGCCCGGTCCGTATCGCCGAAATTGTCGCCGAACGCCGCGTCGATCGCGTGCTGCTGGCCATGCCCTCGCAAAGCCACCCCAAACAGATGCAACTGGCCCGTCGCCTGCAAAAGATGGGCCTCGAGGTACAGACCGTACCGTCCTTTGCCCAACTCATCGGGGAAGAGGAACTGGTCGACAAACTGACCACCGTAAACGCCAAGACCTTTCTGGGCCGCGCCGAGGTCAGCGCCGACATCGAACCACAGCTTGCCGCCTATTCCGGACGATGCGTGCTGGTCACGGGCGCAGGCGGCTCCATCGGGTCCGAGCTGTGCCGCCAGGTGCTGGAATGCCGACCCGCCAAACTGGTGCTTTTCGAACTGTCCGAAGTGGCGCTCTACAACGTGAACGCCGAATTGCAGCTTTTGGCCGAAGGCAGCGACATCGAGATTGTCCCGATGCTGGGATCGGTCACCGACCCGCGTCAGATACGCCGCGCCCTCGAAGAACACCAGGTGCAGGTGGTGTTGCACGCCGCCGCCTACAAGCACGTTTCGCTGGTCGAAAGCAATCCACTCTCGGGTCTGACCAACAACGTGCTGGGCACCCACACCCTCGTCACCGAAGCCGCCGAGGCCGGCGTCGAACGCTTCGTGCTCATTTCGTCGGACAAGGCGGTGCGCCCGGCCAACATCATGGGCGCCTCCAAACGGCTGGCCGAACTGGTGGTGCAGGACACTGCGTCGCGCCGGGCCACGCCGCGTGGCCTGGTGTTTTCCATCGTGCGCTTCGGCAACGTGCTGGGGTCGTCCGGTTCGGTCGTGCCCCTGTTTCAGGACCAGTTGCGCCGCGGCGGCCCGCTCACCGTGACCCACCGCGACGTCGCCCGGTACTTCATGACCGTACAAGAGGCGGTGCATCTCGTGCTGCAGGCCGGATCCATCGCCACCGGCGGCGAAACCTTTGTCCTCGACATGGGCGAGCCGGTCAAAATCGCGGCCCTCGCCCGGCAGGTGATCGAAGGCGCAGGCTATACCGTGCGCGACGAAAATAACCCCGACGGCGATATCGAGATCGAATTTGTCGGCCTGCGCCCGGGCGAGAAAATGACCGAAGAGCTGACGCTCAGCGGCACCTTGATCGGCACAGGGCACCAGAAAATCTTCTACACCGTCGAAGAACGGCTGAGCGAGATCGAGGTTGCCTCGGTCCTGCGCGCGCTGCGACAGGCGCTGGCCGCCACCGATGACGAGGCCGCGCGCGCAGTTGTGCTGCGCTGGGTCGACGGGTTTCAGGCCAATGTCGTGGCACCGGCGATCCCCGATCCCGCTCCGGACGTCCCCGACCGGATCAAACCTGTATCCTGAATGCCGCGGTTGCCCGCCTCAGCCCGGCTTCGCCCGTTCCCGCTATTGTGGCGTTTTGCAGCGCATGGTCTAACACACCCATCACGCGGTGGAGAGAAACGGGTGTTTCGGGCAATCAAATCGTTGAAGACGCCGGTCACAGCGGCGCTGGCAACGCTGCCGTTGTGCCTTTGGGTCCCGGCCTCGGCGCAAAACGCGCCTGTCACGCTCAATTTTTATGGTGTTCCCGGCGTCATTGACCTGCCCAGCGGCGAGGCACTGCCCGACGGCACGCTGGCGCTGTCGGTGTCGCATTTCGGCGGCCAGACCCGCACGTCGGCCACGTTCCAGTTTTCACCCCGGATTTCCGGCACCTTCCGGTACATCGGCATTCAGAACTGGAACTCGGGCGGCTTTGAAACCTACCGCGACCGCAGCTTTGACGCCCGCTTCCTGGTTGTGCGCGAAGGGCTGCGGATGCCCGCCATTTCCGTCGGGCTGCAGGATTTCGCGGGCACCGGCATCTACGCCGCCGAATACGTGGTCGCGACCAAGAATTTCGACCAGCCGTTCCTGTTGCCCGGCAACTTCAAGGTGACCGCGGGGCTCGGGTGGGGCCGCCTTGCTGGTCTCGGCTCCATCGGCGCGCCGTTTTCGGGCACCCGGCCTGCGTTTTCCGATGGCGATACCGGCGGCGAGGTCTCGTACGACCAATGGTTCCGCGGCGATGCGGCACCCTTCTGGGGCGTCGAATGGCAGGTCAACGACAAGCTCGGGTTCAAACTGGAATACTCTTCCGATGCGTACGAACCCGAAACCAGCCGCGGCGTCTTTGACCGCGCGTCGCGCCTGAATTTCGGCGCGGAATACCAGTGGACCCGCTTTGTCCGCGTCGGCGGCTACTACATGTACGGCAGCGAACTTGGCGTGAATTTCCAGATCACCGCCAACCCCAAGGAACCGCCGCGCCCGTTCACGCTTGCCGGTCCGCTGCCGGTGATCGTACGGCCTTCCCGCGATGCCGCGCCAGAAACGTATGGCACCGAATGGGCCGCCGCCCGCCCGCAAGTGGCCCAGACGCTGGGTGGCATCGCCGACGAAGGCTTGCGCAATGACGGGGTCCGGCTCGAACGGCTGACCTTCCTGTCGCCGACCCGGGTCGAGGCGCGTGTCACCTCGTTGCGCTATACCAACAAAGCCATCGCCGTGGGCCGCACAGCGCGCCGGTTGGCAGGCACCGTGCCCGCGTCGGTCGAAACCTTCGATATCGTGGTCATGGCCGGCGACCTGCCCGCCACCCGCGTCACCCTTTCGCGCACCGACCTCGAACGGCTGGAATTCCAGCCCGGTGCCGCTGATCTGCTGCTGGCCCGCAGCACGGTCGAAGATGCGCCCGCAGGCCGCCCCGCGGCGGGCGGCTTTGTGCCCGAGGCACGCTACCCGCGCTTCAGCTGGGCCATCGGCCCTTACCTGCGCCCTTCCTTTTTTGACACCGAACAACCCGTGCGCGCCGATTTCGGCATTTCCGCTTCAGCCGAACTTCGCCCTGCCCCGGGCTGGCTGATCGCAGGGGACGTGCGCCACCGCCTTGTCGGCAATATCGAAGACACGCAAACCTCCACCTCGGCCCTGCCGCCGGTGCGCACCAACGCCGTCCGCTTTGCACAGGAAGGCGAAACCGCGATCGAAGACCTCTACGTCTCGAAACAGTGGAAAGCGGGCCCCAACGTCTATGCGCGCGTGACCGCAGGCTATCTGGAACAGATGTTCGGCGGCATCTCGGGCGAGGTTCTGTGGCAACCCTCGGACAGCCGTCTGGCCATCGGGGCCGAGGCAAACTATGTCGCGCAACGTGATTTCGACGGTGGCTTCGGCTTTCAGGACTACGAAGTCGCAACCGGCCACCTGTCGGCCTATTACGACTTTGGCCGCGGCTATCTGGGTCAGGTCGATGTGGGCCGCTACCTCGCCGGGGATGTGGGCGCGACCTTCTCGGTTGACCGCACATTCCGCAACGGCTGGAGCCTGGGCGGCTTTTTCACCCTGACCGATGTCAGTTCCGAGGATTTTGGCGAAGGCTCGTTTGACAAGGGCATCCGGGTCACAATCCCGACCCAGTGGTTCACCGGCCAGCCGCAAAAACGCACCCAGACCATCCTGGTCCGCCCGATCCAGCGGGACGGCGGCGCGCGGCTGATCGTTCCGCGCGTGATTTCCAGCGACCGGTTGGCCACCTGCGCCATTGCCAAAGGGGG
>JBCBAV010000187.1:0-5174 GCA_038532285.1 Pseudomonadota bacterium
CCCTCGCAGAATTCAACATCGGCACCCTGCGCTACGACTGGGACGATCCGCGAATTGCGGATTTTCAGAACAATCTCGACCGCATCTATGACCTCGCCCGCCGCGCGCCCGGCTATATCTGGCATCTCGAAGGCGACGAGATGGAGGCCGAACAGCTTGACCCCGACGGCCCGCTTGGCGGCAACCCGCGCACCGCCAGCACGCTGTCGGTTTGGCAGGACGGTGAAAGCCTGCGCCACTTCACCTTTCAGACCGTGCATCGTCAGTTCTACGACCGCGGCGGCGAATGGCACATGCCCCATGACGCGCCCAGTTTCGTGATGTGGCACATTGCCGATGGCCACCGACCGTCGATTGCCGAGGCGGTCGACCGGTTGACCCGCCTGCGATCCCATGGCCCCGGTGATCACGCCTTTGACTGGAGCGTCTTGCATTCATCGTGAATCTGTCGCACCCATATCGCGCATCGAGCGGAGCGAACCATTGAAAACCCCAGCCATTCTGTCCCTCCTGATTGCGGCAACGGTTCTGAGCGCCTGCGAAGAGCGGCGTGCCGACAGGATTGCCTTTGACGGGGTGTTCTTTCGGTCCAATTCGTCCAAGGTCGACAGGCAGCGGGACCAATTTGTTGTCAGCGTCGGTCCCGCATCGCTTTCGCTGGATGGCGCGCGGGCGGCGGGCCGGCACGAGGGGATCCGCTACTGCATCGAAAATTTCGGCGCGTCCGACATCGAATGGAGCCAAGGCCCCGATGCAGAAGACGGCCGATTGGTTCTCGAAAACGACCGGTTGATCCTGCGCGGTGCGTGCACAGCCTACTGAACCCCGGCACGTCACTCACTGATGGCGACAATTCGCGCGCTAACGGCTTGTGTCGAACGTTGTTATTGCATAGCACACAGTAACTTTTCCACGTGGTCGCCAGCGACATAACAAGTGGAGAACCCAAATGCGCGCAATGACCATAGCTATGACCCTCGCCCTGGTTGCCAGCACCAGCTTTGCCAAGCCGCCTCTGCGCGAGGTGCGCGAGATTGATGGCACGATTCTGGCTGTCGGCATCGCGGACGAAATCCGCAAAAATTGCCCGACTATTTCCGCCCGGATGTTCCGTGCGATCACGGTTGTTAACGGTTTGAAATCCCGGGCGCGCGATCTTGGATACACGGATGCGGAAATCGACGCGTACCGCAAATCCGACGTGGAAAAGGAACGGCTCAAGACAGAGCGACTGGCTTACTTTGCCGCTGCAGGCGTCGAAGCGGGCGCACCGGAAACCTACTGCGCCCTCGGCGCAGCTGAAATTGCGAAAGGCGGCCAGGTCGGCGCGCTTTTGAGGATGAACTGATACATGAGCAATCTGCGCAAGATCATCATCGACGACACCGAGGTCGAGGTGGACGGGGCCATGACCCTGATCCAGGCCTGTGAAGAAGCCGGGATCGAAATCCCGCGCTTTTGCTATCACGAACGGCTGAGCATTGCCGGCAACTGCCGCATGTGCCTTGTCGAGGTGGTCGGCGGCCCGCCCAAACCGGCCGCATCCTGCGCCATGCAGGTCCGCGACCTGCGCCCCGGCCCCGAAGGTCAGCCGCCCGTCGTGCGCACCAACTCGCCCATGGTCAAAAAGGCCCGCGAGGGCGTCATGGAGTTCCTGCTCATCAACCACCCGCTCGACTGCCCGATCTGCGATCAGGGTGGCGAATGCGACCTGCAGGATCAGGCAATGGCTTACGGCGTCGATTTCAGCCGCTTCCGCGAACCCAAGCGGGCGGTGGATGACCTCGACCTCGGCCCGCTCGTGGAAACCCACATGACCCGCTGCATCTCGTGCACCCGCTGCGTGCGCTTCACGACCGAGGTCGCGGGCATCACCCAGATGGGCCAGACGGGGCGTGGCGAAGACAGCGAAATCACGTCCTACCTGGGTGAAACGCTCGATTCGAACCTGCAGGGCAACATCATCGATCTGTGCCCGGTGGGCGCGCTGGTGTCGAAACCCTACGCCTTTACTGCCCGCCCGTGGGAGCTGACCAAAACCGAAAGTGTTGATGTCATGGACGCGCTCGGCTCATCCATCCGCGTGGATACCAAGGGGCGCGAGGTCATGCGTTTTCTGCCGCTGAACCACGACGGCACCAACGAGGAATGGATTTCCGACAAGACGCGGTTCGTCTGGGACGGGCTGCGCCGCCAGCGGCTCGACCGGCCATACATCCGCGAAAACGGCAAATTGCGCGCCGCAACCTGGCCCGAAGCGTTGGGCAAGGCGGCTGAGGCGATCGCGGGGGCCAAAACCCTCGCGGGCCTCGTCGGCGATCTCGCCCCGACCGAAGCGGCCTATGCGCTCAAGGGCCTGATCGAAGGGCAGGGTGGCGTCGTGGAATGCCGCACCGATGGGGCCAAGCTGCCCAGCGGCAACCGCGCGGCCTATGTGGGCGACGCAACCATCGAAGATCTTGATGACGCCGAGATGATCCTGCTGATCGGCACCAACCCCCGGGTCGAGGCGCCGGTTCTCAATGCCCGCATTCGCAAGGCGTGGGCGCGCGGGGCCAAGGTTGCGTTGATCGGCGACGGGGTCGACCTGACTTATGACTACACGCATCTCGGCACCGGACGCGAAATGCTCGCCAACCTTTCCAAGATGGACCACTCCGACAAGGACGGCGTACGCGGCGTCATGATCGTCGGTCAGGCCGCGCTGCAAGGCGAAGACGGCGCTGCCGTGCTGGCAACCGCGCAAGCCACCGCCAAGGCCGGGTCGTCCAAATTCATGGTGTTGCACACCGCAGCAGGCCGTGTCGGCGCGATGGACGTGAACGCCACCAACCCCGACGGCATGGCCGCGGTGCAAAACGCCGACGTGATCTACAACCTCGGTGCGGATGAAATGACCATCGCCGATGGCCCCTTTGTCATCTATCAGGGCAGCCACGGCGACCGCGGTGCGCACCGCGCTGACGTGATCCTGCCCTCTGCCGCCTATACCGAAGAACCGGGCATTTTCGTCAACACCGAAGGCCGCCCGCAACTGGCGCAACGCGCCAGCTTTGCCCCCGGCGAGGCCAAGGAAAACTGGGCCATACTGCGCGCCCTGTCGGGCGAAATGGGCAGCGCACTGCCCTATGACAGCATCGCCGCCCTGCGTCAGGCCATGGTCAAGGATCACCCGCATCTGGGCGACATCGACGTGGTGCCGGAAAACACCGGTGAGCCGCTGCCCGAGGGCAAGATGGGGACCGGCGATTTTGGGCAGGCCATCACCGATTTCTACCTGACCAACCCGATCGCCCGTGCCAGCCAGCTGATGGCTGAACTCAGCGCCAACGCCAAGGCACGCCGCGAAGAGGCAATCGCCGCGGAATGAGATCACTTGCCGTCATAGCGTTGCTGCCCATTGCGGCCTGCACTTCTGTTCCCACGGCGGAACAGTTCATCCCGGACTATCGCGGGGTGGAAACGCAGCTGCTGCAAAACGATCTGGTGCAATTCAACGTGTCCATGACCAACGCGATCACGGCGCAAGACGTTGTAAACTATGCCGAATGTGCGGCTGCAGGCTACACGCTGATCCGCGGCTTTGGATTTGCCCGCCATGTGCGTACAAGCGTAGACCAAGAGGCCGAGCTTTGGCTGGCCGACGCGGTGTACAACATCTCGCCTGCGCTGCCGCGCGGCTTGCGGACCATCGACGCAGAGGTGGTTGCCGCAGCCTGCGATGAAAAGGGAATTCCGACAGTATGAGGGGCCCCATTAAATGACCGCTGAATTTCTAAACACCCCCGGCGGGATCGCCCTGATCATGCTGGCCCAAGTGCTTGCGGTTGTGGCCTTTGTCATGATCTCGCTCCTGTTCCTCGTCTATGGCGACCGCAAGATCTGGGCCGCCGTGCAGATGCGGCGCGGGCCCAACGTGGTGGGCACCTTTGGCCTGCTGCAAACCGTGGCTGACGCGCTGAAATATGTGGTCAAAGAGGTCGTGGTGCCCGCGGGCGCGGACAAAACCGTGTTCATGCTGGCGCCGATGACCTCCTTTGTGCTCGCCATGGTCGCCTGGGCGGTGATCCCGTTCAACGACACCTGGGTGCTCAGCGACATCAATGTCGCGATACTCTATGTCTTCGCGATCTCCTCGCTCGAGGTGTATGGCGTGATCATGGGCGGCTGGGCGTCGAACTCGAAATATCCGTTCCTCGGCTCTTTGCGCTCGGCGGCGCAGATGATCTCTTACGAGGTGTCCATCGGCCTGATCATCATCGGCGTTATCTTGTCGACAGGGTCGATGAACTTTGGCGCCATCGTTGCCGCGCAGGACACCGGCGCGCACTTCTTTGGCTGGTACTGGTTGCCGCACCTGCCGATGGTGTTCCTGTTCTTTATTAGCGCCTTGGCGGAAACCAACCGCCCGCCGTTCGATTTGCCCGAGGCGGAATCGGAACTCGTGGCGGGGTATCAGGTGGAATACTCCTCCACGCCGTTCCTGCTTTTCATGGCGGGTGAATACATCGCCATCTTCCTGATGTGCGCGCTGACCACGCTTCTGTTCTTTGGCGGCTGGCTGTCGCCGATCCCGGGCGTGCCGGACGGCGCGCTGTGGATGGTGGCCAAGATGGGCTTCTTCTTCTTCCTCTTTGCCATGGTCAAGGCGATCACGCCCCGCTACCGCTATGACCAGTTGATGCGGTTGGGGTGGAAAGTGTTCCTGCCCTTCAGCCTGATCTGGGTCGTGTTTGTGGCCTTTGCTGCGAAATTCGAATGGTTCTGGGGCATCTACGCCCGCTACGCCATGGGAGGTGCATGATGGGACTGGCTCAGGCAATTTCGGAAGCGCCGGAAAACCTGTTGGATGATCTGGCGGCCTATGTCACCGCGGAATGCGTGCCATCGGTGGACGGCACGTCGGTCCCGTCTATGGATGCCGCTGAAATCGTGTCCGCGCTCAAGGCGTGGGCTTATATGAATCTTAACGCTCCAGGCGTCGAGTGAGGCGATGATTTTGTACAAAACAGCGCCTCAAATGAACAAAATGGTAGGGATCTGACGCATGGCCAACATCGATTACTCCCGCGCCGCCAAGTATTTCCTGCTGCAGGATTTCTGGGTCGGCATGAACCTGGGCCTGAAATACTTCTTTTCACCCAAAGCGACGGTGAACTATCCGCATGAAAAAG
>JBCBAV010000188.1:0-5168 GCA_038532285.1 Pseudomonadota bacterium
GATCGCAAGCCGTCGCCAGACGATCGCGCGCTTGCGCCTTCAGCACTGCCTGCACCCGCGCGCCGGTGCCTTGCTCCGGCGCGACGATCACACCAGTCTTGATCCGCACACCGCGCCCGGCTCCGGCGACCAGCTCGTGCAGCACACCTTCGACTGGCACAAACGCACCGATACGCACCGCCACATCTTCCGCCCGCGCGGCCAGATGCTTGCGGATCCATGGTTCCTTGTCGGCGGCAAAAGCAAGCGCCTCGTGCGCGGGCACCGCCCGCGGCAGCGTTACTGTCACCCGCCCGTCCAGCTGCGACACCCGCAGCGTGATCCGCCGCGCGCGCGCAGACCGGCGCAACACGATGGGCACGTCCGGTTGCCCTTGCAGGACATGGGTGATCACCCTATCTGCTCTTTGCCCGATGGCCTTTGGCATTTGCCTTTGACTCCCTTCGGCGCTTATGGCAGTTGCCCCGAACCCGTTCAATCCATTCCACGCTGCGGCGGCGACCCCGCTCCGCACGCCCCGACAAGAGGACCCGACATGCCCAAAGAAGAATGGGGCGTGAAACGCCTGTGCCCCACGACCGGCAAACGCTTTTACGACATGAACAGGTCGCCCGCGGTCAGCCCCTATACCGGCGAAGCGGTTGAGCTGGACAACAGCAAGACGCGCATGATCGCCGCCGACGCCGAAGATGCCGCAACAACCAAGGCCAAGGCCGCCAAAGCATCGACCGAAGATGATCAGGTGCTCGACGAAGAGGACGACGTAACCGTCGAACTGGACGACGATCTGCTGGACGATGACGACGAAGAGGACAACGTGTCGCTCGACGATCTGGCCGACGTTCCAGCCGAAGATGACGAGTCCTGACAGGCGCGTTCGGGCGGCATCGATTTCCCCTTGATCCCGCCCGACAAAGCGCCTAATCAGCGGCGCACGGTCCCGCCGGGGCCACAAGGATGGGGCATTAGCTCAGCTGGGAGAGCGCCTGCATGGCATGCAGGAGGTCAGCGGTTCGATCCCGCTATGCTCCACCATCCACCTCTCGCAATTCACGCCGAAACCGCAGAGCCACCTGCTCCCACAGGTGCTGACGGATGCGTATCGGCGCGCGCCGATACGCTGCGTACAGTGGTTCGATCCCGCTATGCTCCGCAATCCCCAACAGGCTTGCGAAGCAAATCAAAAGGTCCGGGGGACCTTTAGAAGATTGGGGATGCCAGGCAGCTACGCTGCGCGGCAGCGGCAACCATTTAGGTACTCACGCCGAGTCGTTTTGACGACAAACGCAAAACCAGGGCCGCACCCCTGCTTCCTATTTCCCACCTAGACACCCGCTTCACACCCCTGCACCATTGCGCCAACGAACCCCGCCGCCCTCCACACGGGCGCGCGGAGAATATGAGGCACACATGACCACCGCAGCAGTCACCATGGTGTGGAACGACGACTTCTTTCTCGAGGTGTGGCGCGACTACTATGCCCCGCGGATCGGGCTGGAAAACCTCTATGTCCTGAACCACGGCAGCAGCGCATCGGTGCGCCGCCTGTGCGAGGGGGCCAATGTCATCGACCTGCCCCGCGACCCGCAGGACATGGATTTCGACGTCAAGCGTTGGACCCTTCTGTCCGGGCTGGTGAACGGGCTGACCGGGTATTTCGACACCGTCCTGTGCGGCGACGTGGACGAACTGGTGGTCCCCACCGATCCCGCGCTCTCGCTCGAGGACATGCTGGACGCCCTGCCCGCAACCGCCAACTACTGCGCCGCGGGGTTCGAACTTTTCCCCAGCGAAACCCCGGCTGCGACCCTGCTTGCAGGCTGCGCCGGGGCACTGTTTTCGACGTTCTACAGCAAATCCTGCATCCTTCGGAAATCGGTCAACTTCTTTCCCGGCGCGCACGGTCTGATGGGCGAGGCTCCGGGCATCGCGCCCGATGCTGTCATGTTTCACCTCAAACTGCTCAACAGCGCCGAAAACGCGCGCCGCAACCGCGAAAGGCTCGACTTTGCCCAAGCGGCCTTTGACGCCTCGGGGCAGGACCGCGACGACTGGCTTGCGCAGGGCAAACCGCTGGCCACATGGCTCAGCGCCAACAACCGTTCGCGCAAAGAGGCGCGCAAGTTCCGCGACACCCCGGAACTGCCATGGAACGAAGCACTGGCCTCCGCACGCACGCAACTGGAAAACCTGCGGGTGCAAAACGGCGACATCCACCGCTTTCGCAGGCACCCACGCACGGAATTGCGCGCCGCACTGCCGTCTTGGATGCACGCGCTGATCTGAACATGGGCGCGCGCAAAACTGGGCAAGCCGCGACTCGACCCTAAATGCGTGGTACACCCTCAACCCAGCAGGCACCGGGGGACATACATGCTGGCATTCACCCACAACACGTTTCTGGTCGTTATGGCCTGTCTCGTGGCGGGGGTCGCCGGGTTTACCGGACTTTCGCTGACGCGCGATCTGTCCTCCAAACCCATCCTGCAGAAAAAGGTGTCGATCGCGCTCGCCGCCATTGCACTGGGCGGTGGCATATGGGCCATGCACTTCATCGGCATGCTGGGTCTGCAACTGCCGATCCTGTTCTTCTACGACGCTGCGATCACCATGATCTCCGCGCTCATCGCGATCCTGATCGTGGGCGCGGCGCTGATCCTGCTGCATTTTACCACCCGCACACCGACGATCATCACCGCCGCCGGGGTCATCGTCGGCATCGGCGTGCTGGCGATGCACTACATTGGCATGGCGGGCCTGGAATATTGCCGCGCGGTCTACACGCCCTTTGGGCTGGTGCTGTCGTCGGCGGTGGCCATCGGCCTGTGCGTGCTGGCGATCTGGATCGCCTACGGCCAGCGCACCGACCGCAACATCCTGCTGGGCACGCTCTGCTTTGCCGCGGCGGTCTGTGCGGTACACTTCTTTGCCATGGCCAACACCGGACTGGTCGAGGTGCCGCGCACCACCGAATTCGGCCCCAGCATGAGCAATGAGACATTGGCCCTCGGGGTTATCTTCTTCAGCTTCGTGATTTTCGGCACATTCCTGTGGGTCAGCGTGACCTATCTCGTCAAATCGCCCGAACCCGCCGCGGCGGAACCCACCGAAACCACGCACCCTCCGACGCCACGTCCGCAAATCCCCTGCGAACGCGACGGGAACAAGGTGTTCGTCTCCCCCGACGACGTCCGCTTTGTCCGCGCCGACGGGCACTACACCCAAGTCTATACGGACCACGACCGGCTGTTCTGCGTCTGGCCGGTGACCGAGGCGTCCAAACGGCTCCTCCCACTCGGGTTCCTGCAAACCCACCGCAGTTATCTGGTCAATCCCGACCATGTCACCCGGTTCGAACGGACCAAGGACAAGGGCCGCTGCGTCTTTGCCGGTGACGATCTGCCCCCCGCCCCGGTGAGTCGATCCAAGCTGCGCCCGACGCAGGACGCCCTGGGCGCGCAGGACGGCGCAGTTCGCGCGGTCTGACGCGCATTTCGTGCAAAACCCGCGCATTCACTAAGAAAATCCAAGCCTTCGCGCAGGGCGGGTGCACAAATTGTCGCAGCCAGAACATTCACTCAGGGAGGAGCGCAATGATTCCAGCGGCGTTCGAATATTACCGGCCCACGGACATGTCCGGGGTCCTGTCCATCCTTCAGGAACACGGCGATGATGCGCGCGTCATGGCGGGCGGGCACAGCCTGATCCCCATGATGAAACTGCGCATGGCCGAGGTACCGCACCTCATTGACTTGCAGGATGTGGGCGGCCTCAGCGATATCGAAGTGGGCGAAGGCAACATCCGCCTCGGCGCGATGGTCACACAGCATGACATCATCGATCACGCGGGCCTCGCCGCCGCGGCCCCGATCCTCGCCGAGGCGTCGCGCCAGATCGCCGACCCGCAGGTGCGCTACATGGGCACAATCGGCGGCAACGTCGCCAACGGCGATCCCGGCAACGACATGCCCGGGCTGATGCAGTGCCTCGACGCCAGCTTTACCCTTGTCGGCCCCGACGGCGCTCGCGACGTCGCCGCCCGCGATTTCTACGAAGGCGCCTACATGACCGCGCGCGAGGATGACGAGGTGCTCACCGCTGTCACCTTCCCCACGCCGCAGGGCGGCCACGCCTACGAAAAGCAAAAGCGCAAGATCGGCGACTATGCCACCGCCGCCGCCGCCGTGCAGATCGTGTCAGATGGCGGCACCTGCACCGCCGCCAGCATCGCGATGACCAACCTCAGCGACACGCCGGTGTTTTCCCAAGATGCCGCCGCTGCACTTATCGGCACCTCCGTCGATGATGCGGCCATCACCGCCGCCATCGCAGCCATGCAAAACGACATCGAACCGGTGCACGACAACCGCGGTCCCGTCGCCTTCAAAAACCACGTGGCCGGCGTCATCCTGCGCCGGGCAATCGAACGCGCCTGGTCGCGCGCCTAAAGGATTGCATCATCATGTCCAAGAAACAGCACTACACCCTCACCGTGAACGGCAAAGAAGAGGAATTCCTCGCCGAACCCCGCGAACTGCTGATCTACACGCTGCGCGAACGGCTCAACATCACCGGCCCGCATATCGGCTGTGAAACCGGCCATTGCGGCGCCTGCACCGTCACCATCGACGGCAAATCGGTGAAATCCTGCACCATGTTCGTGGCCCAGGCCAGCGGCAAGGAGGTCACCACAATCGAAGGCATCGGTGGCCCCGACAACCTGCACCCGCTCCAAGAGGCGTTCCGTGAACATCACGGCCTGCAATGCGGCTACTGCACACCGGGCATGATCACCCGCGCCGCCAAACTGCTCGAGGAAAACCCCAACCCGACCGAAGAGGAAATCCGCTTCGGCATGGCGGGCAACCTGTGCCGCTGCACCGGCTACCAGAACATCGTCAAATCCATCCAGGCGGCGGCTGCCGAGATGTCCAGCATGAAGGAGGCCGCAGAATGAAAGACGAAGTCACAACCCGCGAAGACCGCGTTGCCAATCTCAAAGGTATGGGCTGCTCACGCAAGCGGGTCGAAGATGCGCGGTTCACCCAAGGCAAGGGCAACTATGTGGACGATATCAAGCTCGACGGCATGATCTTCGGCGACTTCGTGCGCTCGCCCTACGCCCACGCACGGATCAAGAACATCGACACCTCCGCCGCGATGGAGGT
>JBCBAV010000189.1:0-5143 GCA_038532285.1 Pseudomonadota bacterium
CTGCGCTGATCGTTATGGTATAACATATTGGAGATGTCCATGCGCGCGCTCGCCTACGCTCTTCCCTTGATCCCATCCGCCTTGTGGGCGGAAGTCCCCAAAGTGGCGGTGGATATTGCGCCGGTGCATTCCATCGTTGCCGCGGTGATGGACGGGGTCGGCACGCCGGACCTGATCGTGGCGCCGGGCGCGTCGCCGCATGGCTATTCGATGCGGCCCAGCGAGGCGCGTGCGCTGGATCAGGCGGACGTTGTTGTCTGGATCGGCGCGGGACTAACCCCTTGGTTAGATGGACCAATTGACGCTTTGTCGGATGGGGCCACGGTGCTGACGCTGCTGGAGACCGAGGGCACGGAGACGCGCCCCTATCGCGAAGGGGCGACCTTTGAGGCGGGGCATGAGGGGCATGATCATGGGGATCATGACGATCATGGGCACGAGGACGTGGCCGCCAAGGACGACCACGATCATGATCACGACCACGATCATGAAGACGTGGCGGCGAAGGATGATGATCATGACCACGATCACGACCACGAAGAGGTCGCGGTGAAGGTAGATGATCACGACCATGACCACGAACATGGTGAGGAAAAACAAGCGGTTAAGGATGATCATGATCACGACCATGATCACGAAGAGGTTGCGGCCAAGGACGACCATGATCATGACCACGGGCATGAAGAGGTCGCGGCCAAGGACGATCACGATGACCACCACGATCATGACCACGCGGGCGGCGCGGATCCGCATGCGTGGCTGGACCCGCACAACGCCGAGCATTGGGCCGGTGTGATCGCGGCGCAGCTGGCGGCGATTGATCCTGAGAATGCCGATCTTTATGCAGCGAACGCGGCCAAGTTTGGCGAAGCTGTCGAGGCGGCAGAGGCCGATGTGGCGGCCAGCCTGGCGTCGGTGCAAGACAAGCCGTTCGTGGTCTTTCACGATGCATATCAATACTTTGAGGGCCATTTCGGTGTAGCCGCCGTGGGCGCGATATCCGAAAGCGATGCGTCATCGCCATCGGCGGCGCGGGTGGCCGAGGTGCGCGACACGGTGGCCGATCTGGGTGCTGTCTGTGCGCTGACGGAGCCGCAGTTCAACCCCGGGATCGCGGACGCCATTGGCGCGGCAAAGCTGGGCGAGATTGACCCGTTGGGGGCCACGCTGGAGCCCGGTCCGGCGCTCTATCCCACGTTGTTGCGGGCGATGGGTGAGAGCCTTGCGGAGTGTTTGTCCTGACCTTTGGGTGAGGACCATCGGATCCGGTCGGTTGGGAGACCGGATGTAGTGAGTAATTCCCTCCCGGCCCTCCGGGGGGGATTTTTTTTAAACAGAGAAGGAGGACCGTGCGCTGTGTTAAGCGGGCGGTGCTGTGCTGTTTTCAGGTGAGTCGGGGGGCGATTTTGATGAAAACGGGGGGTGTTTTGTACAAAACGCGTGCCCGGATTTGGCCCGGTTTGGGGGCGATTTTGCCGTTTTGATGAAAACGGCGGCTGTTTTGTACAAAACGGCCCGCGAAGGCGATTGCGGGCCGTTTGGTTGGTTAATTTCGGACCTTATGCCGCAGAGGACCCGGCGATCCCGAAGCCTTTGCGCGCGGCGAGCAGTTTCGGGATCTTGTCCTTGAATTTGAAGAAGCCGGCGGTGGCGTGGGGCCATGCGGCATCGTCATAGGGGCGGCGCAGGCGGATCAGCGGGACGTCGCCTGACATCTGGCCGAGGAGCGTGGCGTTGGGACCTACCGGCGCGTCGGCGGTGATGATCTGGTCGAGATCGTGTTTCGCCGCCCAGGCATCGAGGGCGGCGGCGTTAGGGTCATGCGTGCTGACCGCGCCGAGCCGGTCGCCGAAGCGAGTTACCGTGTCTTCGGCAGCTTGGCGGGCGAAGTCGGTCAGGTGCGGGGCGACCTGCAGCGGCGAGAGATGCGCGCGGCTGGTGATGACGGCGGTGGCCACCGGCGCGTGGCCTGCGTCGAGCATGAAGCCGGGGCTGAGGTCATCGTCGTGCAGTATCAGACCGGTGCGCGGTGTCGGTGTCGCGTGGCCACCGGGGCGCAGCGGTTGGCGCTCGGGATTGGGGGCACTGGGGACGGCGGGCGCCTCACCGGCGAGTTGCCATTTCGGGGCAAAGCGCCCTTCGGTGTATTTCGAGATGTTGGAGGTGCGGGCGAGATAGGTCTTGCCCGGGGTCTGCTGGCCCGCGACCCAGCGCCAGCCCAGCGTGTTCGACGCCGGATCGCCGTCGAGCAGGTGGCGCAGGAAGAAATCCGCCCCCAACTCCCACGGCAGGCGCAAGGTGAAGATCCAGATCGAGGCGAACCACATGCGGGCGTGGTTGTGCAGGTATCCCGTTTCGACCAGTTCGTGCGCCCAGTTGTTGAAGCACGCGATGTCGGTGTCGCCCTTGCAGGCAGCCTCCCACTGGGCGCGCAGGCCCCCTTGGGTCTGGACCTGATCGAGCAGGTGGGCGAGGTCGGCCTGATAGCGCGTCCAGACCGAGGGGCGCATTTCCAGCCAGCCTTTCCAGTAGGTGCGCCAGAACACCTCCTGAATGAACTTTTCCGCGGCCTTGGGGCTGTGGCGGGCGAGGGTCGCGTCGAGCACCTCATCCTCGGTCACCATGCGGGCACGGATGTAGGGCGACAGTGTCGACACACCCGTGTGCCCATCGCGCCCAAGGTCGTAATTGCGGCGCGAGGTGTAATCGCGGCCTGCGTGCGGGACAAAGCGTGCCAGCCGTTCGAGGCCCGCGGTGCGGTTGGGGGGAAAACGTGTCAAAGCTTCGGTCATGGAGGCCGAGCTAGGGGGCGCGCGGAGCGGTTCAAGCCTTGCAGCCCCTGTGGCGCGATACTAAGACTCACGTAACGGTTAGCGGGTATGGTCCCGCCACTTCACGACGAGGCAGACGATATGCGTGACCCCATCGAACAATACAGCCACATCACCAACAACCTGGTGCCCATGGTGGTGGAACAGACCAGCCGTGGCGAGCGGGCCTATGACATCTTTTCGCGGCTTTTGAAGGAGCGGATCGTGTTCATCAACGGGCCGATCCATTCGGGCATGAGCCATCTGGTGGTCGCACAGCTGCTGCACCTAGAGGCGGAGAACCCGTCGAAGGAGATCAGCATGTACATCAACTCGCCCGGGGGCGAGGTGACAGCCGGGTTTTCGATCTATGACACGATGCAGTACATCAAGCCCAAGGTCAGCACGCTGATCTGCGGGATGGCGGCGTCGATGGGGTCGGCGATTGCCATTGGCGGCGAGCCGGGCATGCGCTTTGCCCTGCCGAATTCGGAGATCATGGTGCACCAGCCGTCGGGCGGCAGCCAGGGGATGGCGGCGGATATCCTGATCTCGGCCCGGCATATCGAGCGGACGCGCGAGCGGATGTACCAGATGTACGTGAAGCATTCCGGCCAGGATTACGACACCGTGCAACGGGCAATGGATCGCGACACGTGGATGACGCCCGAGGAGGCCAAGGAGTGGGGCCACGTGGACGAGATCGTGGAAAGCCGCGGCAAGGCGGGTGAGGACAAGGATTAAGCACTGCGCTGTCGCGGTGACGTGACTTTCCCTGCGCGGCAAAAATGCGATTGTGGACCCGGGGTGCCTGCCCTAAGCTGACGGGAACGCGGGGGCGACCGGCACAGCCGGAACGGGATTGACGGCTTTGGCCGGAAAGGAAGCGACATGGCCTCGAATTCGGGCGACGGCAAAAACACGCTGTATTGCAGCTTTTGCGGCAAGAGCCAGCATGAGGTGCGCAAGCTGATTGCGGGCCCCACGGTGTTCATCTGTGATGAATGCGTCGAGCTGTGCATGGACATCATCCGCGAGGAGACCAAGGCCAGCGGGTTGAAGGCAACCGATGGGGTTCCGACGCCCAAGGACATTTGCGGCGTGCTGGATGATTACGTGATCGGGCAGGCGACGGCCAAGCGCGTGCTGTCGGTGGCGGTGCACAATCACTACAAGCGGTTGAACCACGCGCAGAAGTCCGGCGACATCGAGCTGGCCAAGTCGAACATCCTGTTGATCGGGCCCACGGGCTGCGGCAAGACGCTGCTGGCGCAGACGCTGGCGCGCATTCTGGATGTGCCGTTTACGATGGCGGATGCGACCACGCTGACCGAAGCGGGGTACGTGGGCGAGGATGTGGAGAACATCATCCTCAAGCTGTTGCAGGCGTCCGAGTACAACGTGGAGCGGGCGCAGCGCGGCATCGTCTACATCGACGAGGTCGACAAGATCACGCGCAAGTCGGAAAACCCGTCTATCACCCGCGACGTGTCGGGTGAGGGGGTGCAGCAGGCGCTGCTCAAGTTGATGGAAGGCACTGTGGCCAGCGTGCCGCCGCAGGGCGGGCGCAAGCATCCGCAGCAGGAATTCCTGCAGGTGGACACCACCAACATCCTGTTCATCTGTGGCGGGGCCTTTGCGGGGCTCGACAAGATCATCGCGCAGCGCGGCAAGGGCAGCGCCATGGGCTTTGGCGCCGACGTACGGGATGAGGACGCGCGCGGGATCGGCGAGATCTTTACCGATCTGGAACCCGAGGACCTGCTGAAGTTCGGCCTGATCCCGGAATTTGTCGGGCGTCTGCCAGTGCTGGCCACGCTCGAGGATCTGGACGAGGACGCGCTGGTCACCATTCTGACCGCGCCGAAGAACGCGTTGGTCAAGCAGTACCAGCGGCTCTTTGAGCTGGAGGAAACCGACCTGACCTTTACCGAGGACGCGCTGAAGGCGATTGCCAAGCGCGCGATCGAGCGCAAGACCGGGGCACGTGGCCTGCGGTCGATCCTTGAGGACATCCTTTTGGACACCATGTTCGACCTGCCGGGGCTGGATGCGGTGACCGAAGTGGTGGTCAACGAAGAGGCGGTGAATTCGGATGCGGCCCCGCTGATGATCTATGCGGATGCCGAAAAAGAACCGGCAAGCGCCGGGTAGGGCGGGGATTTTCCCCGCCGTTTCAACACCATGACGATCAAACGCATATCCTCGGGCGGGCCGTTCGAGGCGCGCGTCGGGTATTGCCGCGCGGTGGTGGCGGGCGACTGGGTGCATGTGGCGGGCACCGTTGGGCAGGGCGACACGGTCGTCGAACAGTGCCGCGATGCGCTGGCGAT
>JBCBAV010000190.1:0-5090 GCA_038532285.1 Pseudomonadota bacterium
CTGATGACGGGCCGCGCCATCGATCACCTCGCCCGCCAACTGGCCGCCGATCCGCAAACGGGCCTGATCCAGACTTTCCCCCAGCTCATCGGGGCCGAAACACTCTTTGCCCGCATCCAGCAGTTTTCCAATCTCGCCTATGGCGGCCTTCTGGCCGAAGGGCTGGCCGAGATGTCGCGCACCGAAGGCAATTATTGGGGTCACAACGCGATCATCCGCACCCGCGCTTTTGCTGCATGTGCGGGCTTGCCCTATGTCGGGCGCGGGCAGGGCGACCTGATCCTGAGCCACGATTTCGTCGAAGCGTCCCTGTTGCGGCGCGCAGGCTGGCGCGTGCGGTTCCTGCCGCGCATCTCGGGCAGCTTCGAAGAGGTGCCCGGCACGCTGATCGACTTTGTCACCCGCGACGCGCGCTGGTGCCGAGGTAACTTGCAGCATCTGCGCTTGCTCGGAACCCGCGGCTTGCATCCGCTCAGCCGCTTTCACCTGTTCCAGGGGGCTGCGTCCTACCTGATGTCGCCCGCGTGGTTCGTCCTGCTGGTGTTCTGGGCGCTGCTTGGCCGCGACGCCGAAGCGAACGTGCTGACCTATTTCAACGAGGCCAACCCGCTATTCCCAAGCTGGCCGCCCGAGATGACCCACATGGACAGCGCCGTTTTCCTGCTGGTGATGTATGCCGTTTTGCTGCTGCCCAAGCTGGTGTCCGTCGTGCTGATCGCCAGCCAGCGCCGCGCACTGCGCCGGTTTGGCGGGGCACGGGTATTTGTCCCTGCGGTGTTGGTGGAACTGGCGCTGTCAATCGCCTACGCCCCGGTGCTGATGGTGCAGCAGACCAAGGCCGTTTTGCGCAGCGCATTGGGGCGCGGCATCGTTTGGACCCCACAGCAACGCGTGGCGCGTGGCTATCCCTTGAGCACTCTGGTGCGCTTCCACTGGGTTGAGACGATCTTAGGCGCAGCGCTTTTTGCCTTGCTCATCGCGGGGCTGGTCTCGTGGTGGCTCGTGCCGATTGCACTCAGCCTGACGCTCGCGGTTCCCCTCTCGGCGCTCAGCGCTGTGCGTCTGTCACGCGCGCCAATCCGGTTGGAAAATCCCGTGACACTGCAAGAGCCGTCGATCGTGGCGCAAGCGCGCAAAGAGCGGAGCGCCATTCGTAGCAGGCTGGATGCAGCGGCGGTCGCTGCCGAATAAGCCGCTCAGGCGGACCACGCTTCCAAAGGAAGCCCGCGCTTGATCCAGCCCGGCCCCGCGCCTGATCCCAACATGCCCTCTGGCACATCGATGATCTTGGTGAACCCGGCGTCCGTCATGGCCGATGACAACCGCGCGGATCGCACACCGCGTGCGCAGATAAGCGCCACGGGTACATCCGTGCGCCCCGCCGTCACCTCCATCAGAGCCGCGATAAAATCGCGTCGCCGCATGTCGATGGGCACGGCGCCCGCACCGATCCCGGTGCGCTGCCATTCATCGGGGCGGCGGATGTCGATCAGGGTGATGGCTTGCGCCTGTGCAGCTTCGTACGCCTCTGGCGCGGTCAGCGCGCCGGATCCGGCGGCATCGGCGGTGATATTGAACCAGCGCGCACCGAATACTCCGGCGCCCGCGACGGCTGCAATGCCTGCCACAACAAAACCCCGGCGTGTCCACGACGCCGGGGCCTTGGGCCCTTGTGAGCCGTCAGAGCGATGCTCTGTCTCAGCCATTGGGCGCGGCCGAGGAGAATTTCGGGATCGTGTTGGTCGAGGCATCGTTCCCTTCGATGTTCACCCAGTTGTTTTCAGCAAGGCTGATGTTACCGGGAATGTCTTCTTCCCAAAAGCCTACCACGTTCTCGGTGATGTTGAGAAACAGCTTGCCGTCGACAATGCGCCACAAGTTCGGGTTGCCAGGGACCTTGCCGCCTTTAGATACGCCGTAGGCGCAGTGGCCGTCATATTGCGGGGCATAGCGTGCGGGGTCGGCCACGAACTTGTCTCGATTGGCTTCGGTTGAGAAGGCGAAGGTCGAACCGTTGTACTCGGCAGTGATGGCTGCGTTGCCCGGCACACCGTCGGGCTGTGACTGGCCGACCGGGCTTTGTGCCAAATCGAAATAGGCCACGACATCATAGCCCGACACGGCATAGCCGGTTTCATCAAGATATTGCGGACCCGCAAAAGCGGCGGAGGCGAAGGTAAGAACGCTGGCTGCGGCAGCGACAGTGAGGGCGAAACGGTTCATAACGAAATCCTTTGAAAGCGCCACGAGCGGCGGGTGATGCGCCGAACATAGCCAAAGCACGGCCGCCATATCAGCCCGCCTCGCGCGCATGTGAGAGGTTGAAGGATTCCCGTGATCAGCGCAGCTTGGGCGGTCGGTCGGGATCGCTGCCCGGGGCGGGGCGTTCAGTGGCGGTGACCGGTGCGGGCTGCGGCAGATCAAACCGCAAGCCGACCCGCGCCAGCCGTTCGGTCACCGGATCGCGTCCATCAAAGAAACCGACATCCAGAGTGCCCGCCTCAAGCCCGGAAAACACCAGCGCCTCGGACACCGCGCGGGCCAGCGCGTCCTGTGCGCCGGGGACCGCGCCCACGAATGCCAGCATGTGCCCGCGCCCGCCATTGCCTGTCTCCGTCGCGACCAGATAGGCCATCTGCGCCAGTCCGGTGCCGGTCGCCAGCTTGATGTCCAGCGCGCTTAACAGAATATCGGGCAGGCCCGCGGGGGCAGAGATGGCCGACACGCGTTCCTCGACAGCATCGGGTGCATGCCCCAAGGTCTGGGCGAGCCACGCGACCCCGGGCGCATCCAACAGGAACGAGGATGGCGCAACGCCGAGGTTCAAACCCAGCCCCAAACGGTTCTCGGCGCACAAGCCCGCCACGACACGTCCCGACAACGCGGCAAAGGGAGCCTCGGCCCCGACAAAATCGGTCAACCGTTCTTCGCGGTCAAAAACCAGTACCAGCGGCCCTGCGCCGGGATCATAAACCTGTGGGCTGACCTGATCACCGTCGGCTTCGGCCTCCAGCAACAGGAACAGCTCCGCATCGCCCAACCGTTCATAGAACCGCAGGCGGGCCGCATCGTCCTCGGGGGTGGCGTCCATCGCGGCGTGGGCCTGATCGATCGGCGTCATCTCTGTCATGCCAGCACCTCCTGAACCCGGGTACGCAAGGCGGGCAGCACCTCGGCCTCGAACCACGGGTGTTTCTTCAGCCACGCGGTATTGCGCCAACTGGGGTGGGGCAAGGCGAAAACCTGTGGCGCATGCGCGCGCCATGCGCGCACCGTATCGGTAACGCCGTGCCTTGTCCGCAGATGCCAGCGATGTGCATAGCCGCCCACCAGTACCGTCAGCGCCACATCGCCCAATGCTGCGCGCACGGCGTCGTGCCACGTGTCGGCACACAGGCGTGGCGGCGGCAGGTCGGATCCCTTGGCGTCGTACCCGGGAAAACAGAACGCCATCGGCACGATGGCGATCCTGTGACGATCATAAAATGTCGCTTCGTCGATCCCCAGCCATGCGCGCAGCCTGTCGCCCGACGGGTCGGTAAAGGGCCGCCCGCTGTCATGCACGCGTGCCCCGGGGGCCTGTCCCGCGATCAGGATGCGCGCGCCGGGGCGGAACCATACCACCGGGCGCGGTTCATGCGCGGTTGCTGTAGCGGCAAAGCGGTCCGCGCACAGCGTGCACGCTGCGATCTGGTCGGTAAGAGGGGTCTGCGCCATGGCGCAAACCTATGCGTTGTGGTCGGCAGTGCAATTATTTCGACATTTGTCGAAATAAAACTTGCTCCCAAAAATTCATTTCGATAAATCTAGAAATATGAAAATAGAATCGCCTCAAGCCCCCGATCTCATTCGCGCCGCCGCGGCATTTGCCGCGCTTGGTTCGGAACAACGTCTCTCTGTCCTGCGCACCCTCGTGCGTGCAGGCCCCGAGGGGCTGAGCATCGGCGATCTGGGCGCGCGGACTGGGGTCACCGGATCAACGCTGACGCACCACGTCAAAATTCTGGCCAGCGCGGGGCTTGTGACCCAGACCCGCCAAGGCCGCTCTATCATCTGCGCCGCCATCGCCTTTGCCGAGGTTGAGGCGCTGTCGCAATTCCTGCTCACTGAATGCTGCGCCGATCAAGGTGCAGCAGAGGAGAATGACCATGGCTGACACCACTTCTGCTACCCCATCGCCAAGCCTGTTGTCGCGCATCGACCGCGTCTGGCTTGCCGTTGCCGCGATCCTTGCCGTTGTGGCGATGCTGGATTTCGCGCGGCTTGACGACGTCGTCACCTTTGCGATCAAGGCGCTGGGCGGCACGATGCCGTTCATTGCGTTTGCCGTTCTGGCCATCGCCTATCTCAAGGCGACGGGGGCCGAAAACCTGTTGGCCAAGGCGTTCGAGGGCAATCCTGCGCGCATGATCATAATGGCGGCCCTGCTGGGCGGGTTGTCGCCCTTTTGTTCGTGCGAGGTGATTCCGTTTATTGCTGCCTTGCTGGCTGTCGGCGCGCCTTTGGGCGCGGTTATGGCCTTCTGGCTTGCGTCGCCGCTGATGGATCCGGCGATGTTTGCCATCACCACAGGCGCAATCAGCCTTGAGTTTGCGCTGGCCAAAACGGTGGCTGCTGTCGCGCTGGGCATGTTCGGCGGCTTTGGCACGCTTCTGCTGTCGGGGACGGCCGTATTTGCCAACCCGCTGCGCGAAAAGCCCCAGGTGGGCGGATGCTGCGGGGTCAAGGCACCGTTTTCCGCGACGCCTGTCTGGCGCTTCTGGCATGTACCCGAGCGGCGCCAGATCTTTCGTCACGCAGGGCTCGAAAACGGCGTTTTCCTGCTGAAATGGCTGACGCTGGCCTATGTGATCGAAGCGCTCATGGTCTACTACATGCCCGCCGATTTCATCGCGACCGTGCTGGGCGGGGCCGGGATCGGGACAATTCTGCTGGGCGCGTTCGTGGGCATGCCGGCCTACCTCAACGGCTATGCCGCGGCACCGCTGATCGGGGACCTTCTGGACCAGGGGATGGCCTCAGGCGCGGCGATGTCGTTCATGATCGCGGGCGGCGTCAGTTCGATCCCCGCGGCCATCGCCGTCTGGGCG
>JBCBAV010000191.1:0-5024 GCA_038532285.1 Pseudomonadota bacterium
TGTGGCCACAGCCTGACGGAAAGGGGCAAAACAAACAAAGTTGTTCTCGCAACAGGCACAGGACAGGACGGCAATTTTTCCGATGCTGCGCTTGCCTGTGCAATGCCCGGCACGGCGGCGGCCATCTACATGGGCATCAAGCAGGCCGACGAAATCCGCGCGGGGTTGTTGTCGCGCGGCATGCCGGGCGACACCGTGGTCACCGTCGCGGCCAATGTGTCGAAACCGTCACAGCGCATTGTCGAAACGCCGCTGAACGCCCTGCCCGACACCCTGCAGGCGCAGGGTATTACGGGCAACGCGGTCATCATGCTGCGCTGGAACCTGAGCCAACGCGCCCAAAGCTGCATAGCGGCCGAATGACCCCGCCACGCCTGTTTCCACACACAGGCCCTTGCCCGCTGTTTTCCAAAGACCGTCCCCCGGTCTCGCGGGCGTATTGACCCGCTACCGCCAGTTGGCCGCTAGCAGGGTCCGCAATGCACCATCACCAGCGTAGCCTGTTCTGCACGCAACCATCTCCGCCCCGCCGCAAGCCACTGCCCGACCAGCCTGCCGCCGAGTCGGACCCAAGGCGCCGCGGCGCTAGATGCCACCGTCCCAACGGAGGGCATGCGCGCAACGCAAGAGCTACATTAACAGAGATTCTCAAGCACTTGATTTGCGAGGGAGGAATAGTGGCGGACAGGAAGGGATTCGAACCCTCGAGACGGTTTCCCGCCTACGCACTTTCCAGGCGCGCGCCTTCGACCACTCGGCCACCTGTCCGCTGGCGGGAATAGCGGAAAGCAGGTGGGGGGTGCAAGGGTCGATCTGAACTGATTGCGCAGGCCTCAGGCGACGCTGCGCCCGGTGATCAACAGCACGGTGCCAAACACGACTTCAACCGCTATGGCCAACAGTATGCCGCCCGCAACTTCGCCCCGAACGAGGGCCAGCACACCGACCACCGCAACGGTATAAAGGCTGACAGCGACACCCACCGCGATGGCCCGGCGTGCAGGCGACGGCGGCGCGCTGCGGGCCAGAAACAGCATCACGGCCCCGCCTGCGAAATAGGCCGCCAACCGCTGGCCCATGAACGCGCCATCGCCCTCCAGCCGCAAACCCCAGGCAGCGGTGATCAGGTCCGGAAACACAAAAAACGACATCGCCAGAATGGCAAACAGGGCCGCCACCAGCGTGGCGATCTTTTCAAACGGCATCAGGTGGCCTCCAGGTGCAGGTAAACGCGGCGGTTGCGCCGCCCTTTCTTTTCGATCTTGCCAAGGCGCAGGCCACCGATCTCGCCGGTGCGCGCCACGTGGGTGCCGCCGCAGGGTTGCAGATCAACGGGCGCGTCCTCGGCCCCGATGCGGACCAGCCTTATGCGGCCCGCGCCGCGTGGGGGCTGCACCGACAACGTCTTGACCAGCCCCGGATTGGCATCCAGTTCGTCTTCGGTGATCCATGTTTCCGACACCACGTGATCCGCTTCGACCAATGCTGCCAGCGCATCCTCGATGGCGGCCTTGTCTTCGGGCGCGTCCTCCATGTCGAAATCAAGCCGCCCACGCGCGGCACTGATTGACCCGCCAGTCACGCCAAAAGGCATCGCAACGGACAACAGGTGCAGCGCCGTATGCACCCGCATATGCGCATAGCGCCGCTCCCAGTCGAGCTGCTGCATCACGCGTGTCCCAACGGGTGGCAAGGGGCGCGGCTCGGACGGGACCAGAACGATCTGATCGCCCTGCCCTTTGACCGCCGTGGCAACCCCCAACGCGCCGCCCGACCATTCGATCTGTCCGGCATCCCCGGGCTGTCCGCCACCGGTAGCGTAAAACACGCTCCGATCGAGGATCACGCCGCCTTCGTCCGTGTGGGCCTGCACCACGGCCTCTGCATCGCGCAGATAGGCATCGGTGCGAAACAGCATCTCGGTCATGTCTCCCCCCGCAAGGCTTCCGGGTTGCGCAGCCACAGATCACGCTGGGCAAACGGGATCTCGATCCCCTCTTCTGCGAACCGCGCTGCAATCTGGTGATTGATGTCATTGCGCACGCTCAGCGTCCAGTTCACGTCACGCAGGATGATCCGCGCCTCGAAATCAAGGCTGTCGGCGCCGAACCCGGCAAACAGGATCGTGGGCGGCGGGTTCAGCAGCGCCATGGGATGCGCTTCGGCAATCTCTTTCAGGATGCCCTCGACCTTGCGGGTATCGGTGCCATAGGCGACGCCCACGGGGATGATGACCCGGCCCACCGTGTTGCCGCGGGTATAGTTGGTCACCGTGCCCGAGATCAGATCCGCGTTGGGCACGATGACGTCTGTGCGGTCAAACGTCTCGATCCGGGTCGAGCGGACCGAAATGCGCCGCACATAGCCCATCTGCCCGCCCACCTCGATCCAGTCGCCCTCGGAAATGGGCCGCTCGATCAGCAGGATGATGCCCGACACGAAATTCGACACCACCGTCTGCAGACCAAAGCCGATGCCCACGGACAACGCCCCCGCCACCAGCGCAATGTTCGACAGGTCAATTCCCGCAGCCGTGATCGCCACAAGCGCTGCAAGGAAAATACCGATATAGCCAAGGCCCGACACCACGGCCGTTTGCCCGCCGGGGTCCATTTTGGTCTTGGGCAGCACCGATGACCGCATCGCGGATTGTGCCCCGCGGGTCAGCAGATACCCGAGCATGAACACCACGATCAGCGTGATGAAACTGCCCGGGCTGATCGTCACCTCGCCAATGGTCAGGCCGGTGCGGAGCGTGTCCCACAGTTCGGTCAGGTCGGTGACCCGCGCGCCCCAGATCAGCGCCAAGGGAATGCAGGACGCGAGAATAAGAACAAAGCCCACAAGCGTCGGCACAAGGCTTTCGGCCGCGTTGAAGCCCGGACGCAGGGCCGAATAAATGTCGCGCACCAGTTGCTGCAACAACGCCACCACGCCAAACAGCGCCAACGTCAGAACCGCCGGATAGATCAGCGCCTTGGACGCGACCCCGTACCCCGCCGCGGCCAGCACGGGTGCACCAAGCCCCGCCAGCACCGCGCCCTGCCCCAGCGTGCGGATCGCGCGGGCGGCAAATGGCTTTTCAGTTGGCTCTTCGTCGTCGCTCTGCGTGCGCCGCATCAGCCAGCCAATGCGCAGCACCAGCACGGACGCCAGCACCACCAGCGGAAAGTCGATGACCGCAATGGTTTCCACGGTGTAGCGTTCGAATTCCGCCAACCGGCCAAACAGGATCTGCAAGGCGAACACGCCGCCCAGCACCATGCTGTAAATCCGCCCCTCGGTCTGCCGGTCCTGCGGCAGGTGCAGCGGCGCCCACTGCTCGGGATCGCGCGGGAACACGCGGCTGGCCAACCAAAGGGCAAAAAACACGGTCAGCCCCATCGGCTCAAGCGCATCAAGGATGACATTGGCGCGCTGCCCATAAAGCCCCGTGGCCCCGACGGCGCGCAGCAGAGCCAAAAGCCCCATCATCGGCAACACGATCTGCCCCAGCGACACGACAAAGGCCGCCACGCCACCGCTCGACGACACCGCCGATCTCGACAACCGCCGCGCCAGCGCCTCGGACCACGCGCGGGACCGCGCCAGCAGCGCCAGCCCAAGTGCTGCGAGCGCCAGCACAAGCGGCAGATTGTCCTGCGCGCGCGTCCGTGTCGACGGGTTTGACCACTCCTGTCCGATGCCCGACACTGTCGCCTGCACCGTCTCGCCGACATCACGCGCGGCCTCTGGCCAAAGCCGCACATTCACCGGCCACGGCCCCATGTTCAGCAACTGTTCGGTCTGGCGCTGCCGCAGGATCTCATCAATCTCGCCGACGATGCCATTTGCCCGGCTGAACGCTTCTTCGGCGGTGCGGCGCGGCGTGCTCAGCCGTTCCAGTTGTGCCGTCAGTTCGGCCCGCCGCGCGGCGATCTCGTCAGGTTCGGTTGCCCCCTCTTCGGGCGCCGGCCCAAGGGCCGCGATCTGATCGTTGAGCGTCTGGATACGGCTTGCATTGGCGTCCAGCTGGTTCTGGAACTGGGTGCGCCAATTCACCACCTCGGCACGCAGGTTGGCCAGTGCCGCGTCGGACGCCCGTGCCGCCTCTACCGCGGCTTCGGCCCGCCCGGCCACCTCGCTCCAGGCCGCATAGTCTGGCCCGGTGTCCTGTGCAGCCGCCAGAACCGCCCAGCACAACAGCACCGCACCCGCAAACGCGCGCAGGAGCGTGGAAACCCAGGCAGGGCGCATCACGCCTCCTCGAACATCTGCGGCAGATCAGACGGGCCGCGCTCCAGCCAGCCGGGCACTGGCAGACCCTTTTCGCGCAGGAAGGCCGGGTTATAGAGCTTGGTCTGATATCGCGTGCCGTAATCGCATAGAATGGTCACGATGGTGTGGCCCGGACCCAACTCACGCGCCAGCCGGATGGCACCGCCGATGTTGACACCGGTCGATCCGCCCATGCACAGCCCCTCTTCGGCCAGCAGATCAAAGACGATCTGGCAGGCCTCGGCATCCGGAACCCGATAGGCAAAATCGGGCGTGAACCCTTCGAGGTTGGCGGTGATCCGCCCCTGCCCGATGCCCTCGGTGATCGAATTGCCCGGATTGTCCTCGCCGGTGTAGATCTTGAACATGCCCGCACCCTCGGGGTCGGTCAGGCCGACCTTCACGCCCTTGGGCTGCAGCACCTCGGCCACGCCCGCGAGCGTGCCGCCCGACCCGATGGCGCAGGTGAACCCGTCCACCTTGCCCCCGGTCTGTTCCCAGATCTCCGGGCCGGTCGTGTCGATATGCGCCTGCCGGTTGGCCACGTTGTCAAACTGGTTGGCCCAGATCGCGCCGTGCGGTGCGGTCTTGGCAAGTTCGTCCGCCAACCGGTTGGAATAACGGATATAATTGTTGATGTCCCGGTAGGGTTTCGCCGGCACCTCCACCAGTTCCGCACCGGCCACGCGTAGCATGTCCTTTTTCTCCTGGCTCTGTGTCTCGGGGATCACGATGACGCTCTTGAAGCCCATCGACGCCCCCACCAG
>JBCBAV010000192.1:0-4976 GCA_038532285.1 Pseudomonadota bacterium
CGAAGCCATCGCACTCAGCGCCGACATCCCCGACATCACGCTGGTGCTGTCGGACATCAACCTCGGCTCTGGCACCCGCAGCGGCGTCGACATCGCGCGCCAGTTGGGCGGCGATCTGCCGGTGATCCTGATGACCTCGCTGCCCCGCGACGACCCCTTGCGGGTCGAGGCCGCGCAAACCGCCCCGATCCTGCAAAAACCGTTTTCCGCCCGAGACTTCCTCGCGTTGTTCTCGCCGCAGGCCGCGCAATGACCGCACCGCTCATCGCCATTCTCGATGACGAACCCGAGGTGCGCGCCATCCTCTCCGACGCCCTGCAAGAGGCCGGCTTTCGCACCATCGGCTATGGCCGCGCGTCCGCGTTCGAGGCCGGATTGCGCAGCCATCCCCCCGACATCTGCCTTGTCGATCTGGGCCTGCCCGACACCGACGGGCTGACATTGGTGCACCGGCTGGCGCTCGAACAGGGGGCCACCGTGATCATCATCTCGGGCCGCGCGCAGGTGCAGGACCGGATCACCGGGCTGGAACTGGGCGCGGATGACTACATCATCAAACCGTTCGAACCGGCCGAAGTCGTGGCCCGCATCCGCGCCCGCATCCGATCGGCCAAAACCGCCCCCCGCCCCAGCCAGCAGGCGCAGTTCAACGGCTGGACCGCCAGTTTTGACAACTACACCCTGCGCGACGCAGACGGCCTTGAAACCCCTTTTTCGCAGGCCGAAGGCGAGGTGCTGCGCCTCTTCCTCGAAACCCCCAAACGCCTGATCAGCCGCGCCCAGATGCAGGAACAGTTGGGCGGCGCTGCAGGCGACAGCTTTGACCGCGCCATGGACGTCCGTATCAGCCGCCTGCGCACCAAACTGAACGAAGACCCGAAAAACCCGCGCCTGATCAAAACGATCTACGGCGCGGGCTACATCTTTCTCGGCGACGTCAGCTGGGGCTAAGCGCCGCCGCCGCCCGCGCCAGCACCTGCAATCCCGCCACCAGATCGGCCTCGGCCGTATCCTCGGCGAAATCATGGCTGATCCCGCCGATCGACGGCACAAACAGCATCGCCACCGGCATCTTGCGCGCCACGTTGGTCGCGTCATGCAACGCCCCCGACGGCATCGCGCACCAGCACCCCGGCGCCACCGCCTCCGCAGCGTCCTCCAGCGCCCTGCGCAACGTCCCGTCCATCGCCACCGGATCCAACCCCAGCATCGGACCAAAGTCACACCCGACCCCATGTGCCGCTGCAATCTCCGCAGCCGTGTCGCGCATGATCGCCTCCATCCGCGCCAGCCGGTCCACATCCGCATCCCGCCACTGTACCGAAAACCGCGCCCGCCCGGGCACGATGGACGACGCATTCGGCGACAGCGACACATGGCCAATGGTCCACACCGTCCGCGGCGTCACCACGTTGCGCAACCGGTCATTCAGCGCCGCATTGAACGCCGACAGCGCCTGAAACGCATCCCGCCGCAGGTGCATCGGCGTGGTGCCCGCATGGTTCTGCTGCCCCGAATACGTCACCACCATGTCGCGGATGCCCACGATATCCGTCACCACCCCGATCTGCAGCCCCTCGGCATCCAGCTTCGGCCCCTGCTCGATATGCACCTCGACAAACCCGGTGAATTGCTCCGCATCCACCTCCGGCCCAGCACGGTCGCCAACCACGCGCCGCGCGTCCGCCAGCGTCACGCCATCATGATCCACCAGCCCGTCGGCCTCGGCCAGCGATAGCCCACCCGACCACACGTTCGACCCGGTGGTCACGCCAAACCGGCCCTCTTCGTCCTGAAACGACACGACAGACACGCCGGGCACACACCGCGCCACCTCCAGCGCCGCAATCACGCCCAGCGCCCCGTCCAGCCACCCGCCCTCGGGCTGGCTGTCCGTGTGCGACCCAAGCAGCAGCGATAGCCCTTCGACCAACCCAAACAGGTTGCCCATCGGGTCAAACCGCACGCGCAACCCCGCCTCGGCCATGCGCCCCGCCAGCCAGTCGCGCGCCGCCATATCCGCATCGCTATAGGCTGGCCGCACCACGCCGCGCCCCTGCGCGCCAAACCCGCGCAAGGCCTGCAAATCCTCCAGAAACCGTCCCGCATCCACGTCCATGCCGCCGACCTTACCGACGCCACCGCGCAAACCCCACCCCTTCTCTGTTTCAAAAAAATCCCCGCCGGAGGCTCCCGCACTTTCCACCCGCGCAGCCGCGCCCTAGAACAGCAGAACCGATCCCAAAAGTGCTGCCCATGTCTCACATTACCCTCATCCGCCACGGTCAGGCCAATGCCCACGCCACAGACGAGGCCAGCTATGACCGGCTCAGCCCGCTGGGCCACCAGCAGGCGGCTTGGCTCGGCGCGCATCTGCGCGACAGCCGCGCCCACCACGTGCGGCTCTATTCCGGCACGCTCCGGCGGCACCGCGAAACCGCCGATGGCATGGACACCGGCCTCACCCGCACCGAGGATCCCCGCCTGAACGAGCTGGAGTTTTTCACGCTCTCCCAGGCGCTCGAGGCCGAACACGGCATCGCGGGCCCCGCTGATCCCAGCGAGTTTGTGCACCATTTTCCGGTCGTGCTCGACCACTGGGAACGCGACATGCTCGAAGGGGCGCCGGAACGGTTCTCCGCGTTCGAGGCCCGCATTCGCGACGCGCTGGACGAGATCGGCGCCGGGTCGGGGCCGGCGCTGGTGGTCACTTCGGGCGGGGTCATCGCGATGACCATGCGCATGCACCTCGGGCTCACCACCGAGAAAACCGCGCGCATTGGGCTCGCGATCATGAACAGCTCCATGCATCGGCTGCACCCCATTGGCGGCACGTGGGCGCCGGTCATGTTCAACGCCGTCCCGCATCTCGACCATCCCGACCGGCACCACGCCCAAACCCATGTCTAAGGTCTTTTTATGAAACTCTTTGTCGCCCCCAACACCATCTCGCTCGCCAGCGCCATCGCCTTGGAAGAGGCCGGGGTGGAGCACGAACTTCACTTCGTCGACTTCGCGGCCCAAGGCCAGCAGGCGCCCGATTACCTCGCGATCAACCCCAAGGGGCGGGTGCCCGCGCTGGTGCTCGACACCGGCACAATCCTGACCGAAACCGGCGCGATCCTCGATTTTATCGCCGCCCACGACCCGAGGCTGATGCCCGCCGACCCGGTGCATGCCGCGCAAGCGCGCAGCGTGATGTACTACCTCGCCTCGACGATGCACGTGAACCACGCGCACCGCATGCGCGGCCACCGCTGGGCCGATCAAGAGGCGAGCTGGGCCGACATGACCGCCAAGGTGCCGCAAACCATGACCGACAGCGCCCGCTATATCGAAGAAAACGCCCTCGCCGGTCCCTTCGTGCTCGGCGCGCATATCTGCATCGCCGATTTCTACCTGTTCACGGTCTGCACGTGGCTGCCCGGCGACGGCGTCGATCTGGCCCCCTTCCCGCGCATCCGCGCCTTCATGGCAGAAATGGAGACGCGCCACAGCGTCGAGGTGATGCGCGCCAAGGGGCTGCTCACATGACCCACCTCTGGGTCCGCGCCGAACAGCGCGCCAATGAAACCCGCGTCGGCATCACGCCCGACGGGGTGGCGCAGCTGTTGCAGGCCGGGATCACCGTCACGGTCGAGGCCAGCACAACCCGCTGCATCGCAACCGACGCCTACGCCGCCACCGGGGCTGCCACAGCACCAGAAGGCAGCTGGCCCGAGGCCCCCGCCGACGCGATCATCTTCGGCCTCAAGGAACTGCCCGATGACGGCACGCCCCTGCGCCACCGCCACATCATGTTCGGCCACGCGTTCAAGGGGCAGCCCACGGGCCAGATCCTGCTGCGCCGCTTCTCGGCAGGCGGTGGCACGCTCTATGATCTGGAATATCTGGTGGACGAAAGCGGACGCCGCGTTGCCGCCTTCGGCTACTGGGCGGGCTATGCCGGGGCCGCCGTGGCCCTGCTGGCATGGGCCGCACAGCAGCGCGGGCAGATCGCAGGCCCGGTCGATGCCTATGCCAGCGCCAACCACATGCTCGCCGACCTGCAAACCGCGCTGGTCACCGCAGGCGCGTTCCGGCCCACCGCGCTGATCATCGGCGCCTTGGGCCGCGTCGGGACCGGGGCGGCGGACCTGTGCACCGCGATGGGCGTGCCAACCACCAAATGGGACATGGCAGAGACCGCACATGGCGGTCCCTTCCCGCAGGTGCTGACTCACGACCTGTTCTTCAACTGCATCCTTGCGCGGCCCGGTACGCCGGTCTTCGTGCCGCGCTCTGCGCTGACAGCGCCGCGCAAACTGTCGGTGATCGGCGACATCGCCTGTGATCCCGACAGCGACTTTTCCCCGATCAAGGTCTATGACCGCGCCACCACGTGGGCCGCACCGGCTCTGCGCGTGTACGACACGCCGCCGCTCGACGTGGTGGCCATCGACAACCTGCCCTCGATGCTGCCCGTGGAAAGCGCCGAGGATTATGCCGAACAACTTCTGCCCAGCCTGCACACACTCACCGATCTGACGGCGGGTGTCTGGGGCCGCGCCAAGGCGGCGTTCGACCGGGCCATGGCCACGCTCTGACCCGGCTCAGGCGAACCGCACCAGCCCCGATTCCTCGTCAAAGATCTGCGATCCCAGCGCGCTCATGCCCGCCTCGATGTGATCGGTGAAATGCGGCGTGCCCAGCACATAATCAGCGCACGGCGTCGTCGCCTCCTCGGCGGCTGTCGCCACCGCCTCGGCCCATTCCTCGGGCTCGAACGCGCCGCGCCCGATCCACATGATCGCCACCAGCCGCGCCTGATCATCCTCGGGCAGCGCGTCGATCATCGCGCGCAACTCCGCCTCGCCCCGGTGCATCTCGCGGCCCATCAGCACGCGGGCATTGCTGACGCTGACCGGTTCATTCTGCGACCGCGCCAGTTGCGCCTTGGCAAGCTCGACCCGCATGGTGCCATAGGCCCGCGTGTC
>JBCBAV010000193.1:0-4857 GCA_038532285.1 Pseudomonadota bacterium
CCCGGGCGAGCTTGTGGGCGCGTTCGAAGTGTTTGACGCCGTGTCATCGGGTCAGGCCGACCTGTACCACTCGGCCGACTACTACTTCATCAGCCAGCACCCGGCCTATGCCTACTTCACCGCTGTGCCGTTCGGCGGCACCGCACAGGAAGTGACCAACTGGTACTACCACGGCGGCGGCGAGCAGCTGCACGACGAGCTGGGCGAGATCTTCAACATGAAGGGCATGCTGGCCGGTAACTCCGGGTCGCAGTCCGGTGGCTGGTTCCGCAAGGAAATGAACTCCGCTGCCGACTTCAACGGCCTCAAGTTCCGTATGCCCGGTCTGGGCGGCAAGGTGCTGGGCAAGCTGGGCGCATCCGTTCAGAACATCCCCGGCGGCGAACTTTACCAGGCGCTGTCGTCCGGTGCCCTCGACGGCCTCGAGTGGGTTGGCCCGATGGCGGACGAACGCGCCGGCTTCCAGGAAGTGGCCAAGGTGTACTACACCGCCGGTTTCCACGAGCCGGGCTCGGCTCTGGCCTGTAACGTCAACCTCGACATCTGGAACGACCTGACACCGTCGCAGCAGGCCATCCTGCGCAACGCGTCGATGGCCACCACGCACTTCCAGCTGTCCGAAACGCTGGCCAACAACGGTGCCGCACTGGCCCGTCTGCAGCAGCAGGGCGTCAAGACGCTGCAATTCTCGGACGACATCTGGGATGCGTTTGGTGCCGCCTCGGCCGAGGTCATGGACGAAAACATGGGCGACGAGCTGTTTGCGAAAACCCGCAAGTCGTTCGAAGAAAGCCTCGCCAACTCGGCCAGCTGGATCAACAAGTCCGACGGCTACTACGTCGCACAACGCGTGCGCGTGCTGGGCGGCTAAGCCTTTCTGGCAAATCAAAAACGGGGGCTCCGGCGCTGGCCGGGGCCCCTAAATTGCTCGCGCGGCACAGCGCGCTGGCACGTGGAGGGGCATCATGGATTCTGAGGCAGGCGGCAACGCTTTCACCGTCATCATTGGCGGGATTGTCTGGTTTTTTCAAAACCTTGCGATGGGCTTTTACAACATCTTGTGGGCCATCACGCACCCATCCGCATGGCTGGACTGGATCATCTGGGAAAACACCGCCGAGGACAAACTGTCCTTGATGCAGGTGGTTTACTACGGTGGATCGGTCGAATTTTTCTTTGCCGTGATGGCGGTGCTGGTCGTCGTGACCGGGATCGGCCTGTGGCGCAATTCTTTCATGTGGGGCATGGTCCGCGGCATGGAAAGCATGGCCAACACTGTTGGCCGCTTTGCCGCTTGGGCCGGTCTTCTGATGGTGATCCAGCAGATCATCATCGTGTTCATGCAGCGGATCTTTACCCGGCCCGACATTTCAGTCGGCTTTGGCATTCCACTGCAATTCGACATCTCCTGGTTCGCCGAAGAACTGAAACTTTACAATGCCTTGGTCGTTTGCCTGTGCGTGACCTACACGTTTGTCCAGGGCGGGCACGTCCGCGTGGACCTGATCTATTCCGCCGTGTCGCACCGCACCAAACGGGTGATCGACATGGTGGGCGCGCTGATCTTCATGGCGCCGGGCGCGATCCTGATCTGGATGTACGGCTGGTACTTCCTGTGGCGCCACCTCGTGACCCCGAAACCGGCGGCCAGCTGGGATCTCGAACGCGCCGAACGCTCGGCCCGCGCGGTGCGCTGGAACGTGGAAACCATCGGCTTCAGCCCCAACGGCTTTAACGGCTACTTCCTGTTCAAGGTGCTGCTCGTGGCCTTTGCGGGCCTCGTGTTCATCCACGCCGTGGCCTTCTTCTACCGCTCGTATCTCGAATGGAAGGAAGGCGAGGCAAGCGCCGGAAAATACCTTGATCGCGACAGCCTCGGCGAAGGCGAAGAAGCCTATGAAGGCACACACTGAACTAGGGGCGGAAAAGAGCAATGTTTGGACTTGATGGCGTAGAGATTGGCCTGATTATCGTCTTTGTCTGCCTGTTTGGCGGGATCCTTTCCGGTTTCCCCGTGGCGTTTGCCATCGCGGGGGCCGGGGTGATTTCCTTTGGCATCATTGCGTCTCTGGACAGTGCAGGGCTGCTGATCCACCAGGCGATTGACGTCAGTTCGCAAGCATATCGGGACCTTGTAAATTCCGGCGTGAAACCCGACGCGATATCGCTGTTTCGATATCCCGACTTGCCGCGGATCGGAGAGCCCGTGTTCCCGCAAGGCTGGGAAGTGGCGCTGGACCGAAACGTGTCCTTTGTCGTGAACCGCATGAACGAACGGGTGCTTGCGGGGCAATCCATCGAAACATTGCTGGCGGTCCTGATGTTCGTCCTGATGGGCATCACGCTGGAACGCTCAAAGATCGCCAACGACCTGCTGACGACCATGGCGCGCGTTTTCGGCCCGCTTCCGGGCGGTCTGGCCGTGTCCATCGTCGTGGTGGGTGCCTTCCTTGCGGCGTCCACCGGGATCGTCGGTGCGACCGTGGTGACCATGGGCCTGCTCGCACTGCCCACGATGCTGCGCAACAACTACTCGCCCGAGATTGCCACCGGCGTCATCGCCGCCTCCGGCACGCTGGGCCAGATCATTCCGCCCTCCATCGTGATCGTTCTTCTGGGGACACTTGCGGGCGATCTCTACTCCGCCGCACAGGAAAACCGCGCACAGCTTGCCGGCTGCACCGACGCGCTGACCTATCTGGGCGAACCTGCGGTGGTCTCCGTGGGCACGCTGTTCCAGGCCGCGCTTGTACCGGGCATCATGCTGGCGCTGCTTTACGCGCTCTACGCCTTCGGCTTTGCGCTCCTGAACCCGGACAAGGCGCCCGCGGTCGAAATGGGCAGCACCAACGCCGAACCCGTGACCCGCGGCGAGGCGTTCACCTGGTTCCTCGGCGCGCCGATCCTGATTGTTGTGGGCACCATCCTGCTGGGCAACCTCAATGTCGTTGGCAGCCAGTCAACCACCGTGTCGTCTTTCTCCGACGTGGGCGCGTCCGCATCGCTGCGCACAAATGTCAGCCCGGAATGTCAGGCGTCGATGATCGAACTGCACGGGCAAGAGGCATGGGACACCGCCGTCGCGGAACAGGAAGTGATCAGCGCCAGCGGTGCGGCAACCCAGTCCGAGGCGCTGAGCGCCGAACAGATTGCCGAGAACATCGCGGCCAAGGTCGCCGCCGCTGCCCCCATCGGCACCGGCACCTCGATCCTGCTGGTGCTGCTTAGCCTGATCCTGACCACCGCGCGGGGCATCTCGCCCAGCCGCGCGCCGCAACCGCTGATCGTTGGCGGCATCGGCGTGGTGCTGGCGATCATGGCCGACATCACCCTGATCGGTCCGCTCAACTCTGCCGGCTACTACGTGCTCGTGATGGCCATCCCCTTTGCGCTGATCATCTACGGCGTGGTCGAGGGCGTGAAACGCTGCGCGCAGAACGAACTGATGCGCGTCGTGTTCCCGCCGCTGATCCTGATCGTTGCTGTTCTCGGCTCGATCCTCGGCGGGATCACCAACCCGACCCCGGCGGCCGCGTTGGGGGCAGGGGGGGCGATCATGCTCGCCGCCTACCGCAAGCTGACGGATCAGGACCGCAGCCCCAAGATCATCATCTGGTCCACGCTGGCCATCGTTGTCTGCATCCTCGTGGGCGTGAATTTCGATTTGCGGATCAATCAGGCGGACGTCGGCTTCCAAAGCTGGGCCGCGTTCTTTGTCAGCTACACCGCCTATCTCTATGCACTCTTTGGCCTGCTCTTCAGCTGCTACATCCTGTATACCAGCGGCGTGCTGACGCCGGTCGTGCGGGAGACGGCCAAGGTGACGTCGATGGTCTTCACCATCCTCATCGGCTCGCAGCTGTTGAACTTGGTGCTGATCGCGTTTGGCGGCGAACACTACATCCAGCAGTTCCTCAAGAGCTATGATGACCCGCGGGTGGCATTCCTGATCGTGATGATCATCCTGTTTGTGCTGGGCTTCGTGCTCGACTTTCTCGAGATCATCTACATCGTGATCCCCATCGTGGGGCCGGTGATCTACGGCGCGCATTTCGATCCGAAATGGGTGACGATCATGATCGCGGTGAACCTGCAAACCTCGTTCCTGACACCGCCCTTCGGCTTTGCGCTGTTCTATTTGCGCGGGGTCGCGCCCAAGGAGGTCACGACCGGGCACATCTATCGCGGGATCATACCGTTTGTGCTGATCCAGGTGGTCGGGCTGGGGCTCTTGTGGTCGTTCCCGGGCATCGTGACCTTCGTGCCGGACCTGATCCCGAACTGATCCGGAACACATGTGATCCAAAGGAAAAGGCGGCCCCGCAGGGCCGCCTTTGCTTTATCTATTTTCAGGAATGAGGGGCGTTGCCCCTCAAACTCCCCAAGGTATTTTTGGCCAGAAGAAGCGTATTCAGCGCGTGGGCCGCGTGTCGGGGAGCGAGATATTGGCGACCTGTTCGGCAATCGGGTCGGTGGACAGGGGATGGGTATCGGGGCTGTAGTCTTCGGGTTTGTCCATCTTTTGCCAGCGGCCGCCCATGTAGACCTCGAGCCCCGAAAACTTGGACTTGTACCCCATCTTCTGGCTGCCCGGCACCCAGTAGCCCAGATAGACATACGGCAGCCCCGCCTCGCGCGCGATCGCGATATGGTCGAGGATCATGAACGTGCCAAGCGAGCGTTTGGGCATGTCGGGGGCATAGAAGCTGTAGACCATGCTGAGCCCGTCACTGAGCACGTCGGTCAGGCTGACGCCCACCAGGTCATCGCCCTGCGCGTATTCCACCACCCGGCTGCGGATCGGGGTTTCCTCGATCATCGCCGCAAACTCAAAGATATCCATGTCGGCCATCCCGC
>JBCBAV010000194.1:0-4828 GCA_038532285.1 Pseudomonadota bacterium
AAAAATCCCCAGCTTCATTTCGCCAAATAAACCGCCCCCGGAGGGCCGGCTTGCCATCCAACCCACCCGCCCAACTTCATCTTGCCAGATAAACTCCCCCCGGAGGGCCGATCCGCCACACCGCACACGGTCAGAAATTCCTGCCTTCCCTTCTGACACAGGCGCGGTATAACTGCCCATATGACCTCGCGTGCACATATCCTGCCTGCCCCGAGCCGCGTCTCGGGTGCCCTGCGTGGTCTCCTGCTCCTAGTCCGCCTCTGAGCGTGCCCCTTGGCGCGTCCGCTCAGAGGTAGTTTCGCGCGCCGCGACTTGGACCAGACATAGAAAGACAGACCCATGGCACATGACAGTACCCCCAAAGATCGGGTTGTGATCTTTGACACCACCTTGCGCGACGGCGAACAAAGCCCCGGCGCGACCATGACCCACGATGAAAAGCTGGAGATTGCCCAGCTGCTCGACGAGATGGGCGTGGACATCATCGAGGCGGGCTTTCCCATCGCGTCCGAGGGCGATTTCGCCGCCGTCAGCGAGATTGCCCAGCGCAGCCAGAACGCGGTGATCTGCGGGCTGGCGCGGGCGCAGCTGCCCGATATCGACCGCTGCTGGGAGGCTGTGAAACACGCGCGCCAACCGCGGATCCACACCTTTATCGGCACCTCGCCGCTGCACCGGGCGATCCCGAACCTCGATCAGGACCAGATGGCCGAGCGGATCGAACAGACGGTCACCCACGCATGCAACCTGTGTGACAATGTGCAGTGGTCGCCGATGGACGCGACCCGGACCGAGATCGACTATCTCTACCGCGTGGTCGAGATCGCGATCAAAGCGGGCGCCACCACAATCAACATTCCCGACACCGTGGGCTACACCGCCCCGCGCGAAAGCGCTGACCTGATCGCCAAGCTGATCGAAAACGTGCCGGGCGCGGACGAGGTCGTGTTTGCCACGCACTGCCACAACGATCTGGGCATGGCCACGGCCAACAGCCTTGCCGCCGTTGAGGCGGGCGCGCGGCAGATCGAGTGCACGATCAATGGCTTGGGCGAACGCGCGGGCAACACGGCCCTCGAAGAGGTGGTGATGGCGCTGCGCGTGCGCGGGGACATCATGCCGTTTGAAACGGGAATCGACACCCGCAAGATCATGAACATCTCGCGCCGGGTGGCCACGGTCAGCGGTTTTCCGGTGCAGTTCAACAAGGCCATTGTGGGCAAGAACGCCTTTGCCCACGAATCCGGCATCCATCAGGACGGGATGCTGAAGAATTCCGAGACGTTCGAGATCATGCGCCCCGAGGATGTCGGCCTGACCGGCACATCTTTGCCGCTGGGCAAGCACTCGGGTCGCGCGGCCTTGCGCGCCAAGCTCGAAGAGCTGGGGTTCGAGGTGGGCGACAACCAGCTCAAGGACATCTTTGTGCGGTTCAAGGAACTGGCCGACCGCAAGAAAGAGGTGTTAGACGACGATCTGATCGCGCTCATGCGGACCTCGTCAGACGGGGAAGATGAACGGCTGAAGATCGAAAAGCTCGCCGTGCGTTGCGGCACCGAAGGGCCACAAGTGGCCGATCTGGTGTTGGAGATCGACGGGGAACGGCACATGACCACACAGACCGGCGACGGCCCTGTGGATGCCACGTTCAACGCGGTCAAGGCGCTGTTCCCGCATGCCGCACGGCTGCAGCTGTACCAGGTGCACGCAGTGACCGAAGGCACGGACGCACAGGCCACGGTGAGCGTGCGCATGGAAGAAGAGGGCCGGATCGTCACTGGCCAATCGGCGGACACCGACACGGTGGTGGCATCGGCCAAGGCCTATGTCAGCGCGTTGAACCGGCTGCTTGTCAGGCGCGAACGGTCCGATGTGGGCTATGACACCAAATCGGTGAGCTATAAGGACGCCTGAACACGCATTGGGCGCTGGTCGGCCTGACCGACCGGCGCTTTTGCAGATCATGCACCGCTATACCCCCGGCGGGTGATTGACGCGGCGTGCTCGGGCGCGCTGTGTAGATGCATATTGCGTCGAAAAGGATGAAAATATGCGTTTGTTATTTCTGGTAGTGGCCTGTGCCCTGGGGATTTCGGCACCTGCGACCGCCGCACCGCTGCAGGTCTTCGAAAGCGCCTTTGCAGGCGGAGATTTTGATGATGCAACCCAGCAGAGCAATGCAAATGTCGGCACACTGGATCTGGGGATCAACGTCGTTTTTGGCGGGTTCAGCGGATCCTGTGTCCTGTTCGGAGGGGTCCAATGCGGGGCCGACGCCAGCGGCGACCGTCAGGACAGCTTCAAGCTGACCCTGCCGGTCGGGCTCGAAATTGTGGGGTTTGCGGGCGAGTTCGAGGGGACGGGGCCGGACAACTTTACCCTAGGATACACCATCAGCGAAACCGACCCGTTTCCGTTTCCAAACCTCGCGGGTGGCACCGTTCCGATCAACGTACTGACCGACATCCCGCTGTCGTCGATTGGCGCGGGAGAGTACTTTTTCAGCGTGTTCACGAATGGTGGCACAACCCTGAGCACCTTTGACGTCGGGTGGTCGATGCTGATCGAGGTGGATGCGGTTTCGCAAGTGCCACTGCCCGCAAGCCTGCCGTTGATGCTGGCCACACTTGGCCTTGCCGGTGTGGTTGCGCGGCGCAGGTCCTGAGGGAAAAGTCCGCGCAGCCATGTGTCCGGATGCGCCGGGCGGTGTCTTTTGACCGTGCTTCTGGCCTGTCTGGTGCATTCATCTGCGTATTGACGCGGTTGCGCATCAGCCACGCTTGACACCGCCAAGGGTGCTAACATACTTGGAAAACCTGTTCTGAATGAAAGCAAATTAATGAAATTCATTGTTTCTGCGGTTCTTGCCGCTGTCTTTTGCATGTCTCAGGCCACCGCGGCCACGGTCGATCAATTCGTAAACGAATCTGCGGCAGGATCCGGCGGGTTTCCTTCGGGTGGTGACTATGCCGATACCGCGGGCCAGACCGGCAGGAACGATCTGGGCAATATCCGCCTTGGCACCACCCAGATCAGCGGCGATTTACGCGTGAGCCGGGGCGATTTTGCCGATTGGTTTTTCTTTGACGTGCGTGCAGACCGCAAAGTCGTGTCCGCGACGCTGACGACGCCTGTGACAGGCAACGTCACACCGGTTGTGGGTCTGGCGATCGCCGACGACATGGGATCCCTGTTGGTGTTCGAAAGCGCGACCGCAGGCGGAACAATTGACCTGTTTGCAAATTTGCCCGGCGGGCTGGGCGCCGGTAAATATAATGTCGGCCTGTTTTTCGTTGGCTCGCAAATCGGGGATCAGGACTGGTCCATTCAGTCGCGGCTGGTCGAAACCCCTGCGGTGCCGTTGCCTGCGGGGCTGCCCCTGTTGCTGGCAGGTCTGGGCGGGCTGGCGATTTTGCGCCGGCGCGCGTGACGTTCCAGCCCGTGCGCGCGGCCCCTGACCGGGGGCACGCAGGGCGGTAAACGGGGTACTGCGCGCCGATTGGCGCGCTTCCGCTGAACCGCGGCTTGGCGGTGACCAAGCTGCGCAGGCCCCTTTTATCCGCTCCCGCACCCCCCTATAAGGCGCGAAATCTCCGCGCCCGACTCAGGGCGCGACAGTTGAGGCGCGCGCATATGTCAACGTTCGGAAATCTTGGTGGGCTCTTTTCGTCGGATATGGCGATTGATCTGGGCACGGCCAACACGCTTGTCTACGTCAAGGGCAAGGGCGTGATCCTTTCGGAGCCGTCTGTGGTGGCCTATCACGTCAAGGATGGCGTCAAGAAGGTGCTGGCCGTGGGCGAGGACGCCAAGCTGATGCTGGGCCGCACGCCCGGCAGCATCGAGGCGATCCGGCCCATGCGCGAAGGCGTGATTGCCGACTTTGACACCGCCGAAGAGATGATCAAGCACTTCATCCGCAAGGTGCACAAGCGCTCGACCTTCTCAAAACCGAAGATCATCGTTTGCGTGCCGCACGGGGCCACGCCGGTGGAAAAGCGGGCCATTCGCCAGTCGGTGCTGTCGGCAGGCGCGCGGCGCGCGGGCCTGATCGCCGAACCCATTGCGGCGGCCATCGGCGCGGGTATGCCGATCACCGATCCCACCGGCAACATGGTGGTCGACATCGGCGGCGGCACGACCGAGGTGGCGGTGCTGAGCCTTGGCGACATCGTGTACGCCCGATCCGTGCGGGTCGGTGGCGACCGCATGGACGAGGCGATCATTTCGTACCTGCGGCGTCAGCAGAACCTGCTGGTGGGCGAAACCACCGCCGAGCGGATCAAGACATCCATCGGCACCGCGCGCATGCCCGATGACGGGCGCGGCACGTCAATGCACATCCGCGGGCGCGACCTGCTGAACGGCGTTCCGAAAGAAATCGAGGTGACGCAGGCCCAGATCGCCGAGGCGCTGGCCGAACCGGTGCAGCAGATCTGCGAGGCGGTGATGACAGCACTTGAAACCACGCCACCTGACCTCGCCGCCGATATCGTGGACCGGGGCGTGATGCTGACCGGGGGCGGCGCGCTGCTCGGTGATCTGGATCTCGCGCTGCGCGAACAGACCGGTCTGGCGGTGTCCATCGCGGACGAAAGCCTGAACTGCGTGGCGCTTGGCACCGGCAAGGCGCTGGAATACGAAAAACAGCTGCGCCACGCCATCGACTACGACAGCTGAGCCGCGCGCCGGGCGCCCTTGCCCTGCGACCGCAAATCTAAGACCATGACGCAACTCGAAAGAGGGCTGACGACTTGGCCAAGGACCGCAACAGCGTAGACTATGGGGGGCCGCTGCGCCGCCTGATCCTCGCCGTGCTGATCCTGTG
>JBCBAV010000195.1:0-4705 GCA_038532285.1 Pseudomonadota bacterium
CTCGATCTGGTAGGGCAACGCCACGCAGGCGGCAAAATCATCAAAAGCGCCGGACAGCAAAGCTGCGGCGGTGGTCTCGAGCACGAAGGTCGAGATCGCGTGGGCGGTATCAATGTCTTTCAGCATCACCTGAGTGAAAGTGACGTCGGATACCTCGTGATAGAGACCCGATGGACCAAAAGCAAACGCGCGACCTCAGAAAGTTGCGCTGGGCCATGACTTGCCGAACAAAATGACGTTTGCGGCGTGATTTGCAGCAAAGATGATGCGTTCAGGCGGAATGCGCCCCGTCGGCGAGCGTTTTGACAAACGCCAGAACATCCGCCGGTGCGTCGCCTTGGCCGATCTTGGCCACAATCGCCGATCCCACCACGGCACCGTCTGCGACCGACGCGATGCCGCGCGCCTTTTCGGGTGTGTTGATGCCAAATCCGACGATCACCGGCAGGTCCGTTGCGGCCTTGATGCGCGCCACCTCCGGACTGACGTCACCCGCTTCGGCCTCGGCCGCACCGGTGATCCCGGTGATCGAGACATAGTAGACAAACCCGGATGTGTTCTGCAGCACGCGTGGCAGGCGGGCGTCGTCGGTGGTGGGTGTGGCCAGCCGGATGAAATTCAGCCCCGCAGCCTGCGCGGGCAGGCACAATTCGCTGTCTTCTTCGGGGGGCAGGTCCACAACAATCAGCCCGTCGATACCGGCGGCTTTGGCGGCCACCAGGAAATCGTCGACGCCATGGCTGTAGATCGGGTTGTAATACCCCATCAACACGATGGGCGTGGTGTCGTCGTCCTTGCGGAATTCGCGCGCCAGTTCCAGCGTCCGCTCCAGCGTCATGCCGCCTTCGAGCGCGCGCTGACCGGCCAGCTGGATCGTCGGGCCATCCGCCATCGGGTCCGTAAAGGGCAGGCCCAGTTCGATCACGTCCACCCCCGCCGCAGGCAGCCCCTTGACCACCTCCAGCGAGGTGTCGAAATCCGGATCACCCGCCATCACATAAGACACAAAGGCCTTTTTGCCCGCGTCGCGCAGGCTGGCGAATTTGGCGTCGATCCGTGTGGTCATGGTCATGCTCCCTGTCACGCGCCGTGCTTGCCGCAGCGCGTCCCGAAACGCAAGTATCCACATGGCTTGCACATGGGTGCGGGCCTGCTATAGCCCGTGCCAAACCAATGAAAGAGGCGTGAAATGGGGTTCAAGATGGGGATTGTGGGTCTGCCCAACGTGGGTAAATCGACCCTCTTCAACGCGCTGACCCGCACGGCGGCGGCGCAGGCTGCGAACTTTCCCTTTTGCACGATCGAACCCAATGTGGGTGAGGTTGCCGTGCCGGACGCGCGGCTGGACACCCTCGCAGGGATTGCCGCGTCGAAACAGGTGATCCCCACGCGCATGACCTTTGTCGACATTGCCGGGCTGGTCAAAGGCGCGTCCAAGGGCGAAGGGCTGGGCAACCAGTTTTTGGCCAACATCCGCGAAGTGGACGCCATCGCCCACGTCCTGCGCTGTTTCGAAGACGGTGACGTGACCCACGTCGAGGGCCGCGTGGACCCCGTCGCCGATGCCGAGGTGATCGAAACCGAACTGATGCTCGCCGACATCGAAAGCATCGAGAAGCGCATGCAAAACATCGTCCGCAAGGTGCGCGGCGGTGACAAGGAAGCGGTGCAACAGGAACGCCTGCTCAAGGCCGCGCTTGAAGTGCTGGAGGAAGGCCGCCCGGCCCGCGTCGTCGAGGTGGACGCCGAAGACGCCAAGGCATGGAAAATGCTGCAGCTTTTGACGACCAAGCCGGTGCTGTTTGTCTGCAACGTGGGCGAAGCCGAAGCGGCAGAGGGCAACGCGCATTCCACTGCCGTTGCACAGATGGCCGCCGCCCAAGGCAACGCGCATGTGATCATTTCCGCCCAGATCGAGGAAGAGATCAGCCAGCTGGAACCCGACGAAGCCACCATGTTCCTGGAGGAGATGGGCCTGACCGAGGCCGGGCTCGACCGTTTGATCCGCGCAGGCTACGATCTGTTGCATCTCGAGACCTATTTTACCGTCGGTCCTAAGGAGGCGCGCGCCTGGACCATTCGCACGGGGACAACCGCGCCAAGGGCCGCGGGCGTGATCCATGGCGATTTCGAAAAGGGATTCATCCGTGCCGAAACCATTGCCTATGACGATTTTGTCGGTCTGGGCGGCGAGCAGGCGGCCAAGGATGCGGGCAAGATGCGCGCCGAGGGCAAGGGCTACGTCGTCAAGGACGGCGACGTGATGCACTTTCTCTTTAACACCTGACAGGGCAGGGGCGGCGCGGTGATCTCATCTGTGACAAACGAGGTCCGGTCCCGTCTCATCGCACGCCGCGCGGCGACCTGTTTTTCCCATCAGGGGTTGGACGTTCCGTCCGTGCGCGTGGCCCACAGCGCCGCGTTGCAAACCCCCTACGAACTGCTCCTGCGGCGCGAGGGCGGACGTATCACCGCGCTCTATAATTTGTCGCTGTTCCGGCATGCCTCGTATCAGATGAAGCATCTGTCAGCGGCCTACTGGCACTGGTTCGAAAACGCGCCCGACCTGCGCGAGGCGCTGTGCGACCTGTCAGACGGCGAACAGGCCGGCCGCGCCCGGTTTGCCTATTCCAGCAATCGCAAGGACGTCATTCCGCTGCCGGATGCGTATTTCTTTCGGGACAATGGCTTTGCTGACGCGGACCGATTGGGGCAGGCCGCCCCCCCTTGGCAGGAGCGCAGTGACGAGATCATCTGGCGCGGATCGGCCAACGGTATCGGGCTGTTTTCAACGGACCCCGCGCGGATGCACGACCCCGGCGTGATGCAACGGATGCGCTTGGCCATGCTGTGTCGTGACATGACGGAAATCGACGTCCGCTTTGCGCCCGGCTCGCGCTATTTCGTCGATCCCCAGCTTGAAGCAGCAGGCCTGGTCGGACAATTGGTGGCGCAGGACAGTTGGGCGGGCCGCAAGTTTGCAATAGATATCGACGGTGTCACCAACACCTGGGACAATTTTCTGCGCAGGCTCAAAATGGGCTGTTGCGTTCTCAAGGTGGACAGTCCGTTTGGCTTTCGGCAGTGGTACTACCCGCTGTTGCAGCCGTTCGAGCATTACGTGCCCATCCGGGCCGATCTTGCTGATCTGGCTGCGCAAATCGACTGGGTCCGCAGACATCCCACCGAGGCCGCGCACATCGCCCAGGCGGGGCAGGCCGTGGCAGTTGCGTTGACGCGGCAGACCGAAACAGCGCGCGCAGCCGAACTGATGACGTCATTCGCCTAGCGCGACATCCGCATTTCTCCAGCATATACGGACGTATTTAGCTATTTCCCCGTGGATTTCACGGCGCCTTAAGACCCCGGTGCTAGCTCTCGGACAGTTTTGTCAGTCCTGTGGTGTCCCATGAAAAAAGTTCTCTTTGCCCTAATCGCAACTGTAACAGCGCTGGTTTTCGACATGCCGGCGCTGCACGCGGCTGCCGACAATCAATTGGTCGCCCGTCAGAAAATCAATCTGTCGGGGCGTCAACGCATGCTGTCGCAGCGGATGTCTGCGGCCGCATGCATTGCAATGACCGGTCTGGATGGCGGCGAACGCGCGCAGATCGCACAAACAGCACATGACGAGTTCGACACAATTCTCTCTGGGCTGCGTGACGGGAATGCCGACCTTGGGCTGCCATCGGAATCCAGTGCAGATGTGCGGATGGCCCTCGACACGGTGGTAGAAACATGGCGGGTTGTCAGTCCGCCGGTCCAGCAACTGGCCAGCGGCTATGCCACCATTTCGGCGATAACCCAGATCATGCAAAACAACAACGAACTCTTGCGCCAAAGCAATGCGGCCGTGCAACAGATCGTGGCAAAATACGGCGGGGCATCGATTGCCGCGGACATGGCAAAGGCAATCGACATCGCAGGCCGCCAACGGATGTTGAGCCAGCGCATGGTCAAGGCGGCCTGCTTTGTGTTTGTACAAATCGGCGATACTGATACGCGCGGCGAGTTGGCGTCGGCAATCGAATTGTTCGACAGCTCGTTGGCGCAATTGATGAATGGCGATGCCGCCCGATTTGTCGCGGCCCCACCCACGCTGGCCGTCGCACAACAATTGAGCCACGTTTTCGAAATTTGGCAGCCATTTCGACGTCAATTGGAAGACATGGCATCGGGCGCACGATCCGGACCCCAAGACTTGTTGGCCATCGCCGCGGCCGGCGACGAACTTTTGAAAGAAACCAACAAGGCTGTCTTGCGATACGTTGAGTGACCTCGGTTGTCTCACATCCGTCCTGGCCTGCGTGTACTGGCGTTTTGGATTGACGCACAGGCCGTGGACAGACAAGCCGCCAGGCAGTTCAAAGATCGTCCGACTTTCTTTCTACCAACCCGTACGACGACCCTTGTGCTTCAAGGATACGCCGCGTATTCAGGTCGGCGGAGACGTGGCCGAGTGGTCGAAGGCGCTCCCCTGCTAAGGGCTGACTGACAAGCCAAAAAATACCCCGAAATCAACACCTTATCGCAATTCCGCAGGGCGCGTGTGTCAGGTTTGTGTCAGCCGCGCTGCACCTGCCGCACCGCACCCACCGGCACCACCTGCCCGTTCATGCGCAAATCCCACCCATGCGCCAGCAGATCCTCGGACAAAGACGCAGGCGCCAGCTTGGTGTAATCCAGCGCCACCCGCGGCGTTTCC
>JBCBAV010000196.1:0-4618 GCA_038532285.1 Pseudomonadota bacterium
CACGGCGGGCATGCCAGCGGTTCAGGAACCTCGCTTTTCGCGCGGAAAACCCGGTGGATTTGGACATCGACACTGCCTCGACATGATGGGCACCTTCGGGTGCTCTTGCGCGGCACCTTACGCGCCTACGGCGGGCCTGTCACGTGTGACTGTCAGCCGTCCTTGCGCAAACAGGCAATATAAAAGCCGTCCATCCCGCCCTGATCACGCCAATAGTCGGGCCGCAACCGCAGCCCGCCTTCCTCCGTGATCCATGCAGGATCGATCCCGGGCCGATCCAAAGCGTTCCGATCCGTACGCAATCCCTTGTGCCGGCCCAGTGCCTGTTCGATCTGCACCTCTCCTTCGTCGGGTAGGAGCGAGCAGGTGCAAAAAATCAATCTGCCACCGGGGGCGAGAAGTGTCAGCGCATGATCCAGCAGGCGGGCCTGCATTTCGATCAACGCGCCAAATTCCGAACCGTCCTTGGCGTGGGGCAGATCGGGGTGCCGCCGCATGGTTCCGGTCGCGGAACATGGCGCGTCCAACAAGACCGCGTCAAAAGAGCCTGTCGCCACCAGCGCGTCGCCCACCTGCACATCGGCCGTCAGCCCGGTGCGTATGAGGTTCTGTCGCACCCGTTCCAATCGCCCGTCCGAGATATCGAGCGCGGTGACGTCGGCCCCCGTCGCCGCGAGCTGCAACGTCTTGCCGCCGGGCGCTGCGCACAAGTCGATCACCCGCTCACCCGACTGCGCGTCCAGAACGCGCGCAGGCAGGGCCGCAGCTGCATCCTGCACCCACCATTCACCGCTGTTGAACCCGGGCAGGGTCGATACCTGGCCCGCATCCATGACACGCACCGATCCGGTGGGCAGCACCGAACCGCCGACGGCTTGCGCGATCGCTTCTGCACTGTGGCGGGGCGTGAGATCCAATGGTGCTCCGGAAAAATGTGCCCGCTCCATAGCCGCGAGCCCCGCGCTGCCCCAGGCATCGGCCAGCGGGCCACGCAGCCATTTGGGAAGCCGCGGCACCCGCAGCGTGTCCCAGGCGTCTGGTGCTTCCGCGGCCATCTTGCGCAGCACGGCATTCACCAGCCCCTTCAGGTGTCCATAGCGTTTGTGTCGCGACACGATGCTTACCATGTCGTTCACCACCCCGTGCGCAGCCGCGCCGTGGGCCAGTTCAACCGTTCCGATCCGCAAGGCGTTGCGGACCGTCAAAGCGGGGTATTTCTGCAGGTGTTTTTGCAGTAGCCTGTCAGCCCGTTCGAGGCCACGCAGCGTGTCGTTGGCGAGTCTTTGTGCCCGTGCCCGGTCTGCCGGTTCCAGTCGGTCCAAGGTCCCGGCGCCCAGAAGTTCCGCCATCAACTTGCCCTCGCCCATGATCTGGTCGAGCAGGTAAATTGCACTGCGCCGTGCGGGGACGCCCGAGGCGGGCTTGGGGTCAGTCATGCGGGCAATCCTTGTCGCACCCCGCTTGTCCAGGGGCAGCGCCCGTGTATATCAGTTGGTATGACTGCCGAAACCCCAGAACCACACTCCGAGGCCAAAGATACTCAGGACACGCAACCGGCCCTGTCGCCCGCCGCCAAGCGTGCGCTGGCTGAGGCCGAAGAACGCCGCAAAGCGCGTGATGAGGTCAAGCTGCCCACCGAATTGGGTGGCCGTGACGGCCCGGAACCCGTGCGCTTTGGCGATTGGGAGAAAAAGGGCATCGCCTACGACTTTTGACGGGCAGAGCAACACCCGTCAGCGCTCATTAGGTTCTGCATTGTGCCGGAATGGCGCACTGGATTTGTCGCTGGTAAGAAAGTGTCGTTCGGGACGCGCCCTTCAACGCAGCCGAAACGTAGCACTGTTGCCTGATCCGCGGTCGGACGTGAACTTGATCCGACCTTCGCCGTTGGTCCGCACTTCCTGGCAATTATAGCCCAGGGCATCTCCACCCCAAAACAGGTCACGGCAAAAGAAGCCGTTCTGCCAGGACCATGTGCCCTCAACATCCCACCGCGAGCCCGAGCCGGAAATTCGCCCATCCGGCATCACCTGAAGCTTGATCAGCGGACGGGTCAGCGTCTTGCCCTGCACCAGTGAGACAAATTCCTGCTGGCTATCCACCTTGCGCAACTCAGCTGACGCAGATGCGACAGAAGCCAATAAAACCAACGCTGCAACAATAACCGTGCGCATGATTCGAACCTTCCGGGCTGTGTTCTTACAATACCTGTACGCATGTACCGGGCAAATGGTTCACGCTGATGACCATTCTGTGACTAGCACACGGTGTTAAATCGGCGGTTAATCGCCGAGCCCCAGCACGTCGATCATGTCATATTGGCCCGGTGCCTTGTCTTGCGCCCACAGCGCGGCCTTCAACGCGCCGCGCGCGAAAATGCCCCGGTCGGTGGCCATGTGGCGCAGAACGATACGTTCTCCGGGGCCTGCAAAGAGAACATCATGCTCGCCCACAATGTCGCCGCCACGCACGGCGGTAAAGCCGATATTGCCCCGATTCCGCGCTCCGGTAATCCCGTCGCGACCCGAATCGCGCACATCGCCAAGGGTCACACCGCGGCCCGTCGCGGCGGCCTCGCCCAGCATCAGCGCTGTGCCTGATGGCGCGTCAACCTTGTGATGATGATGCGCCTCGATCACCTCGATGTCGAAATCCTCGTCCAGCGCGGCGGCGACCCTGCGCGTCAGCTGCGTCAACAGGTTCACCCCGAGGCTCATGTTGCCTGCCCGCACGATGGCGCAATGGCGCGAGGCTGGCTCCAGTGCGGCGATCTCATCATCCGTCATACCCGTGGTGCCAATGATGTGCGCGGCACGCGCCTGTGCGGCCACGTGGCTCAGCGCGATGGTGGCCTGCGGTGCGGTAAAATCGATCACCGCTTGCGCCTGCGCCATCGGCTCCAGCGGGTCGTCATAGACCTTCACGCCGGTTTCCGCCCCGCCCATAACAACACCCAGATCCTGTCCGATCCAGTCGTGGCCGGGCCGTTCCAGAACACCAACCAGACGCGCCTTGTCGCTTTGGCCCACCACGTCGATCAGCATCTGGCCCATGCGCCCCGACGCGCCTGCGATAACGATCCCGATCTGATCCGACATGGACACTCCCCCTTGGCGATTTGCCGCCCATCTACACCGCACCGCACCGCTTGGCAAAGCCCAGGCGAGGGCGTAGAGGAGGGGCATGGCAAAAAACAAGTTTCATGATGGCCCCGGGCCGTCGCAACGGCAGTTGCGGGTGGGTGAGCTGATCCGGCGCACGCTGGCTGACGTGCTGGCGCGCGGCGACGTGCATGACCCCGAACTGAACCGCATGTCCATCACCGTGGGCGAGGTGCGCACGTCACCCGACCTCAAGATCGCCACGGCCTATGTGCTGCCCTTGGGCGGCGATGGCCAGGACGAGGTGCTCAAGCTGCTCGCGCGTAACAAATCCGAACTGCGCCGCGCCGTGTCGAAAAAGCTGACCTTGAAATTCGCCCCCGATCTGCGGTTTCAGTTAGATGAAACCTTTGACCGGATGGACGACACCCGCCGCCTCTTTGACCAAGAGGTCGTGCGCAGGGACACCCAGGGCTGATGTGGCGGTTGGCGCTGATCTTGCTGTGGTTGGCCGCGCCCGCGTGGTCGGCCCAGTGCGAGGACATGCGTCACAACGGCATCGGTTACACCGTCTGCACCGTGCTGCCCGCCCAGGAGGAACTGCGCCTGTTCCTCTATGACAAAACCGGCGACGTGCACGGCCATTTTGCCTCCGTTGACGAAGAGCTGGCCGCCAAGGGGCAGCAGCTTGGCTTTGCCATGAACGCGGGTATGTATCACGACGACCGCGCCCCGGTGGGTCACTATGTCGAAGATGGCCGCGAGGTGATGCGCGTGGTGCCCAACGCCGGGCCGGGCAATTTCGGGCTTCTGCCCAACGGCGTGCTGTGCCTGCGCCCGGGCCGCGCGGACGTGATCGAAACCCTACGCTTTCAGCGCGAAGCACCCGATTGCACCCACGCCACACAATCCGGTCCCATGCTGGTGATCGACGGCGCGGTGCACCCGCGCTTTCTGCCCGACAGCACGTCGCGTTTTGTCCGCAATGGGGTGGGGACCAGCGCCGACGGAAAACGTGCCGTGTTCGCCATCTCCAACGCGTCGGTCACGTTCTACGAGTTTGCGCAGCTGTTCCGCGATCACCTCAAGCTGCCCAACGCGCTGTTTCTGGATGGCAACATATCGCGCCTCTATGCACCAGAACTGGGGCGCAGCGATTTCGGTTTTGCCCTTGGTCCGATCATCGGCACCGTGGTGCCCAGCAATTGACAGAGCCCTCGCCCCTGCGATAGGCGGCGCGCTCACATCACTCACAAGGGGTCAGGCATGGGGCGCGCGCGCAAGGGACGGGATATTTCCGGCTGGCTGGTGGTGGACAAACCCGCGGGCCTGACCTCGACCGCCGTGGTGAACAAGGTGCGCTGGGCGCTCAAGGCGAAAAAGGCGGGCCATGCAGGAACGCTCGACCCCGAGGCAACTGGCGTTCTGGCCGTGGCGCTGGGCGAGGCGACTAAGACGGTGCCCTATGTCACCGATGCGCTCAAAGCCTACCGCTTTACCGTCCGGCTTGGCCAGGC
>JBCBAV010000197.1:0-4590 GCA_038532285.1 Pseudomonadota bacterium
CCCCTGCCGCCGTGGCTGTTGCGCCACCTGCGCTATACCGCGGTGGCGATCCTGCCTGCGCTGTGCGCGCCGCTGGTCGTGTTTTCCGGTGAGGAGGGCGCGACCGAACCGTCGCGCGTGCTGGCGGGGCTGGCCACAATCCTGGCCGGGTGGCTGACCAAGAATGTGTTCGCCGCCCTCGGGGCCGGGGCGGGAACACTCTTTTTCATAGTGTACGTGCTGGGGGCGTGAAAAGGGTCACTCTCCGATCACAAGTGCTGCGATGCCATCCTGAATCGTGCCCTCGTCATCCTCGAAATACTGCTCTGATCTTACGTCCGCCCGCGCAGCGAAATCCTCGCGCAGACTATCGGGGAAGAAGCTTTGGCGCACATCGGCAAATCCGGGCACCTGGCGCAGAAGGCCGGTGGTCGCATTGGTGCAGTAGGCGCGTGGCACCGCCCCGTTTGACACAGCAAGCGCCAGCGCAGTTTCAGCTTGCTGCGGGGTCACCTCGACGGTCTGGCTGAGCACGTGGTGCGAGTTGCGGGCATGGGCGCTTTTGTACCCGGCCAGCACGGCGGGTGTGACGCCATAAAGCACGTCCTCCTGCTCTGCCACGCGGGCGTTCACAAACGACCCCGCCGGATCAAAGATCACACGCTGGCTGCCGTTGATCATCAGTGCGGTGTGCTGGCCCTTGCCGGTGCGGTTGTTGACCATGGTAAACACGGTCAGCGTGGGCGGCCCCGGCGCGCGCCATGCCAGGGACTTGACCCGGTCGTCCGAGGCATACGGGATTTCCGGTGGCAAGGCGCACCCGGCAAGCGCGAGCGCGCCCAAAAGCAGGACAGAGGTCACAAACCGCATCACGCAACCACCCGAACCGATATCACTCAGGTGATAAAGATCGCCATCAGGATGATCAGCACCAGGATCGCCACCACCGTGTAGGTGGTAAAGGCCATGAACCCGTCAAAGGTCTTTTCCTGCGTGTCGATGTCCATGCTGCCGGGCTTGTGATCTTCGGCCATGCTGTTCCCTTTCATAACTCACTATTCGGTCGATTAGCCGATCTTTCAGGGCCTGTCACTGCGTCTTTGCGGCGCGCCGATGTGCGCGGGGGTCAACGCGGCGGCGCGGGTGGCGGATCGGCCCTTCGGGGAGGATTTTTTTGAAACAGAGAAGGGACCGGGAGGCGCTTTGGGTTTGACGTGGCGCGTGTCGTCAGGTTTTGCGTTGGTACACCCAGGCGCTGTCATCGCGTTTGACCCGGGTCGCGCGGCCGTCCTGATACAGGTGCGACAGGTGCGCGACCGCTTCGACCAATGCAAGGCCGTATTCGCCCGCGCCGATTTTGCGTTTGAACAGCGGTGCAAAGCAGTCGCCCGCGGTCTTGGGCGTGTCGATGAAATCGAGCAGGCGATCGAGCGCGCCGTGGTGGTTGTCGATCAACTGGCGCATGCGCACCGGCAGCCCGGTAAAGGGCAGCTTGTGCCCGCCCAGCACCAGGTGATCGGCGCGTGCGAGACCTGCCAGCCGTTCGCACGCCTCAAGCCAGTCGGCGATAGGGTCGGCCATGGGTTCGGTGGCGTAAACGCCGATATTGGGGCTGATCGACGGCAGGATCTGGTCGCCCGACAGGATCAGGTTGTCATCGCGGCTCCAGAACGTGGCGTGTTCGGGGGCGTGGCCGTTGCCGATGTGCACGTCCCAGTCGCGCCCGCCGATGCGGATCACGTCGCCCTGTTTGATCCGCGTATAGCCCAAGGGCATCGGGGCGACGATGTCGGCAAAGTTGAACGGGCGCTCAGACGCGCGTTCGGCCAGGATGTCGGGCGCCATGCCCGCGCTGCGCCAGAAGTCCAGTGTCTCTGCGGTGGGCGTGTCCTGCACATCCAGCGTCAGCATCCGCGCCATCAGCCATGCCGTCCGGGTGGTCAGCAGCTCTGCGCCATGCTCGGTCTGGAACCAGCCTGCCAGCCCGACATGATCAGGGTGGTGATGGGTGACAATGACCCGGCCCACTGGCTTGCCCGCTATCGGGCCGTCCAGCAGGCCCTGCCACAGCGCCTTGGTCTTTTTCGACGCAAAGCCGGTGTCGATCACCGTCCAGCTGTCACCATCGTCCAACGCATAGACGTTGACATGGTCCAGCTTCATCGGCAGCGGCAGCCGCGCCCACAGGACGCCGTCGGCAACTTCCGTGGCCGCGCCATGGTCAGGCGGGGTGTCCCAAGGGTATCGCAGCCCCGCGGGCGCCCCGTCTGCCATGGCTCAGGCCGCGAACTCGTCCGGCGTCAGCGCATAAAGGTCATAGTCGCCCGCCTGCGCCTGCGCCAGCAAACCCACATGTTCGGTCAACAGACGCTGGATGTAGAACCGCGCCAGCTTGCCGCGCGGGCCATCCGGGTCCTGCATGGCCGAGGCGAGATGCACGTGCCCGCCAAGCACCCGGGCAAAGGCGCGCAGGTATGGCACGGCGCCGGCAAAGCGCGCGCGGTGGTTCTGGGAAATCAACCAGTCTGTGGTCTCGCGCAGGCTCTCGCAGGCCTGCCAAACCGGCTCGGCCAGATCGGGCAGCACGTCGCGGCCCGCTTCTGCCATCGCCTCGATCTCGTCCATCAGGCGGTTGGCCGCCTCGCCCCCGTCCATCATCTTGCGCGCCACAAGGTCCATCGCCTGAATGCCATTTGTGCCTTCGTAGATGGTGGTGACGCGCACGTCGCGGGCGTATTGCGCAGCGCCGGTTTCCTCGACAAAGCCCATGCCGCCATGGACCTGAATGCCCATGCCCGCGACCTCGTTGCCGATGTCGGTGCCAAACGCCTTGGCGATAGGGGTCAGCAGTGCGGCACGTGCTTTCCAGGCCGCATCATCGGTGGCGGTGCTCATGTCAATCGCCTTGGCGCACATCAGCGCAATGCCGCGTGCCGCATAGGTTTCGGACCGCATGGTCATCAGCATCCGGCGCACGTCGGCGTGGTCGATGATCGCACCGGTTTCGCCCTCGGTGCGACCCTGCTTGCGATCCAGCGCATAGGCCAGCGCGTGCTGGTAGGCGCCTTCGGCGACGCCAATGCCCTGCCCGCCGACGCCGAGGCGCGCGTTGTTCATCATGGTGAACATCGCCGCCATGCCGCCGCCCTCGGGACCAACGAGCCAGCCCTTGGCGCCATCATACTGCATCACGCAGGTGGGCGAGCCGTGCAGGCCCAGCTTGTGTTCGAGGCTTACGACCTTCAGGCCATTGGCGACACCGGCATTGCCGTTTTCATCCGGCAGGTTGCGCGGCACGAGGAACAGCGAAATCCCCTTGGTCCCCGCGGGCGCACCGGGCAGGCGCGCCAGCACCAGGTGGCACACGTTTTCGGTAAAATCGTTGTCGCCCCACGAGATATAGATCTTCTGGCCCGTGATCGCGTAGGTGCCGTCGCCCAGATCCTCGGCCTTGGACGACAGCGCGCCCACGTCCGATCCGGCCTGCGGTTCGGTCAGGTTCATGGTGCCCGACCATTCGCCCGAGATCAGCTTGGGCAGGTACAGCGCCTTGATCTCGTCGCTGGCGTGATGCTCTAGCGCCTCGATCTGGCCCTGCGTCATCAGCGGGTTCAGCTGCAGCGACAGGCAGGCCGCACTCATCATCTCGTTCACCGCCGTGGTCACCGTCATCGGCAGGCCCATGCCGCCAAATTCCGGGTCGGCGGCCATGCCGATCCAGCCGCCCTCGGCAATAGCGCGATAACCCTCATCGTAGCCGGGCGAGGTGCGCACCACGCCGTTTTCCAGCCGCGCGGGATGCAGATCACCGGGGCGCTGCAGGGGGGCGATCACCTCTTCGCACATCTTGCCCGCCTCGGTCAGGATCGCGGTGGTCACATCGCGCGTGGCGTCTTCGAACCGCAGGGTGGCGGCGACCTCGTCAAGGCCGACAACGTGATCGAAAAGAAAGGCATAGTCATCAACAGGGGCGCGATAGGGCATGGGTCAGCCTCCGAATACAGTGTCTTGGCAAGAACGCTTGGGCCGCATACATCGACCGAATTCACATGCCAAAATGCGCCTCGGGCGCGGGCACTGCAACTCAAACGCCGCGTCACGGGACCGGCAAAGGACCTGAATGCTCATGCCTTTGGCACGGACGTTGACCCCCGACAGCGACGGCGTGGTGCAGGCTGCTGAGTTATTGCGCGCAGGACGACTGGTCGCCTTTCCGACCGAGACGGTCTACGGTCTAGGCGCGGATGCGCGCGACGGGGCGGCGGTGGCGGCGATTTACGCGGCAAAGGGGCGGCCCAGCTTCAATCCGTTGATCGTACACGTGGCCGACATGGCGCGCGCGCGGACCATCGCCCGGTTTGACGATACGGCACTGCGACTGGCCCAGGCGTTCTGGCCCGGCCCGCTCACCCTTGTTCTGCCGCTGACACCGGACCACGACATTGCGTCGCTGGTGACCGCGGGCCTCGACACAGTAGCGCTGCGCGTGCCCGGCCATCCGCTGGCGCAGACCCTTCTGCGCGCCTTTGACGGACCGGTGGCCGCGCCTTCGGCCAACCCGTCGGGCCGCATCAGCCCGACGCGGGCCGCGCACGTGCTGGCCGGTCTTGG
>JBCBAV010000198.1:0-4476 GCA_038532285.1 Pseudomonadota bacterium
TAATCGTGAATGACCATGGCCGCGCCGTCGACGCTCAGCTGGAGGTCGATCTCGATCCCATAGCCATGCGCGATGGCCGCCAGGATCGCAGCGCGCGAGTTTTCCGGACGGCCATCGGCCACGTCATGCAAGCCGCGATGCGCCAGCGGCGCACCCAGGAAAGTCGCAGGCAGGCTCATACGATTTGAAAGATGCCTTCGATCTCGACCGCCACGCCCAAGGGCAGCGATGCCGCCGATACCGCCGATCGGCTGTGCGGCCCGATGTCATCGCCCAGCGCATCGACAAGGAAATCAGACGCACCGTTGATCACCTTGGGCTGGTCGGTGAAATCGGCGGTTGAGTTCACGAAGCCCGTCAACTTGACCACCCGCTTGAGCCGATCCAGATCGCCCATGCACGCCGCCTTGACCTGCGATAGCAGGCTGATCGCGCAAGTCCGCGCCGCGGCGGCCCCCGCCTCTACCTCCATGTCTGCGCCCAGCTTGCCCACGATCAACCCGTCCGGTCCGTTCGAAATCTGCCCTGACACGTAAACAAGGTCGCCGATCTGGACGTAAGGCACATAGTTGGCGGCAGGCGCGGGGGCGTCCGGCAGGGTCACACCAAGCTCGGCAAGGCGGTCTTCGATGGGCATGTGGGGCTCCTTTTTCAGCTATTGTGGCGGAAGCTACCGGGACGGGCGGCAAAGGTCTATGGGGCGCGGTGCCGTCCGGCAAAATGCGGATTGGCAGCGGTGCGGAACACCCTATCTGGCACGGGAACACAGGCGCGGCCAACCGCGCGCTCTCCACGGGGGCAAGATGCCAGAGGGCCATACCATCCACCGCGCCGCGCGCGACCATGCCGCCATGATCGGCGGTCAGACCATCGCTGCCGTCTCACCACAGGGCCGCTTTGCCGATGGCGCGGCACAGATCGACGGCGCGGTGTGCGACAGCACCGGTGCCGTGGGCAAGCACCTGCTTTACCACTTTTCCAACGGGCAAACGTTGCACATCCACCTGGGCCTTGGCGGCTATTTCGTATGCCAGCCGCAGCCTGCCGACCCACCGCGCGACGTGGTGCGGGTGCGGCTGGAAAGCGCCACGCACGCCATCGACATCATCGGCCCGAACACCTGCGAACTGATCCCGTCGGACGAGATGGAGACGTTTACCATGCGCTACGGTCCTGACCTGCTGTCGGACACACCTGACCCAGACCGCGCCATCGCCGCGATCCGCAAAAGCCGCGCGCCGATTGCGCGGCTGCTGATGGACCAAAAGGTGATCTCAGGCATCGGCAACATTTACCGCGCCGAAATCCTGTGGCTGCGCAAGCTGAACCCGATGACCCGCGGCATCGACATCCCCGAGGCGGACCTGCGCGCCCTCTGGGACGAGATGCGCGCGCTGCTGGAGATCGGGGTCGAAACCAATTCGATCATCACCACCGGCGACTATGACGTCGCTGGCCAGGAGATCACCGAACGCACCAACATCTTTGCGCGCGAGGTCTGCCCCGCCTGCGACGGTGCCATTGAGAAGTCGAAGCTGAGCGGCCGGACACTGTACCACTGCCCGGCCTGTCAGGTGGGGTAGTTACTGCGTGGGAAAGTAATCCTCGCAGTCGCCATCGCGGTACACGTCCGCCGTGCAGCAATGCAACCCGCCGCCAAAGGCATAGGCGTCGCGCAACTCGACCTCGACCACTTCCATACCCAGCTTGTCCATCTGCTCGGCCTGGTAGACCTCTGATTTCTCGACACACACCGTCTTGGGGTCCAGCACCAGCACGTTCATGCTCAGCCACACCGACGAATAGCACAGCGGCGGCGGCGCGTTGTGCGCGGGTTGCGCGGCATCCACGATGTCCCAGCCGTTCTTTTCGAACATATCCCGCTGATCGTCCGGCAGGCGGCGCTGCGGGTTGTTCAGGATCAGACCGGGGCGCAGTGGCGTGAACGTTGCGTCGATGTGGATCGGGTACGGATCACCCGGGAAGTTCACCGCATGCACCCGGTGGTCGGGGAAGTGGCGGCGCAGCCACTCGATGCCCTTGAGATTAGTGGTGAACCCGTGCTGCACCACCAGATCCTTGCCAAAGCGCAGCACATCGGCGGCGTCGAACAGCGGCTCTTCTTCGGTGGTGACAAAGAATTTCTTGGCCGCCCAGTCCAGCCGCTTTTCGACGCCGATTTTGTCGCTCAGATAATCGGGGTGGTAATCCGCATCCGTCAGGCGCGGCTTGGGCGCGGCCTCGTGCCGGAAGTTGGGGTCGTCTTCCCAGTATTTCTGCATCAGCGGGCGGTAGTTCAGATATTCGAACCAGCGGCAGCGATAGGACATCGTCGCCTCAAGGATCTCGTGCCCCACGGTCAGCAACACGTCGCGCGGCGGCATGCAGCCAAACTGGCTGTCGGTATGGAAATCCGGCGTGGCGACGGGTTGCGCATGGTCTATGCTGTCGGGCCGGTCGACGCGGATGCCGCGGGCGCGCAGCTGATCGGCAAAGCCATCGAGCAGCTCATTCGCGCGGTCGATGGTTTCCTGCGGACGGCGGCCCCACTGGCCGCGCATGTCGCTGTCTTCGGGCACCTTGGCGTCCAGCGCGGGTTCCTCGGGCGGGATGTGGCAATCATCCGCGCGGCCCACGATCACGTGGCGCAACCTGTCCCATTCGTTCCAGCTTTTGACCTGGGTTTTATCCGGTGACCAATCTGACATACGCGCCTCCCTGAGGTGGGGAGAGGGCCGCCCATCTCCCGATGATGCGTCCCGGCGTTCAGGATCCGTGAACTGGGCAGCCACGCGGCCTGGCGACGCCATCGCCATGTGCCCTGTGCTGCGTGCTAGCAGAGGATTTTGACCCGGAAAAGAGGGCAGCCGCGGAAATGCGCGCGAAACGTCAATGCGCGCTTTTCTTGACGCCGCGCATTTGCAACTATCCGTGCGAAAGATGAGGGGGTGCTGATGTAAACCCTCGTTACATTGCCTATATATGCACCAACGCATTGTAATAAGGGGGAGAGTTTGATGGCGGATTTCGCATCACAGGTCGCAGAATCTCAGGCACAGGTAGCCGAGGCACAATCACGGATCAGCGAATTGACCAGCCGTATCGACGCGGCACGGCAAAAGATGAAAGAGGGCACCGACATCACCCTCGACATCGAAAACGCCAATCTGGACGATGTGCACGCCCATACCGACCTGATGAACGCCAACATTGCCGAGCTGATCATGGGCCTCGACGATGTGACGAGCGCTTTTTCCAAGGATTTTGACGAGATTCGGTCCAAGACCGGCTGGGAGAGCTTTGTCGGCATCTTTGCCAAGGCGAAATCCGAAAGCATGCGGCAGGAACGCATCCGCACCGCGTCCATCGACGACAAGCTGCAGGACCTGATCAGCAAATCCGACGTGATCGTGAACCTGCTCGAAGGGCAGTTGAACGTGCTCGAAGAGCAGAAAACCAAGGTCGAAGGCAACCTGACCGAAACGCTTGATGAGCGCGAGTTCACAGTGCAGGAACTGTCGAGCCTGCAGGACCAGATCAAGGCGATGGACCCCGCGATCATCAAACTGGAAAACCAGATCGCGTCAGAAACGGACGCCGCGAAACGCACGGCACTGGAAACCGAACTGGCCGATCTAAACAAGCAGTACAACGCGATGGTGCAGGACGAACAGGTCAAGGTCGCCAAGTCCCAGACCCTCGAACGCTATATCGAAAAGGGCAAGACCTGGGTGGATTCACTGCAAAACCAGGCGGCGACGCAGATGGTGCTGATCAACAAGCTGCAGACAGACACCAAGCAGCGCGTGGTGCTCTATGATGCGCTGACCAAATCGCTGAAAACGGCACAGCAGCAGGACGTTGCCCACCGCATCAACGAGATTGGCGTGAAGACGGACCAGGAGGCGCAAACCGCCATGGCCGGCATTGGTGCGGCCACCAACCAGCGGATGGCCGACATGCTCGAAGCGCACGAAGACCAGATGGTCTTTGCCCGCGAGGTGCTGGAACAGAAGGCGAAGGCGGATGAACGCTTTGCCCGCCGCTTTGCCGAGATTGTCGAAAAGCACGACGCGAATGCGTATGGGGGGTAATGCACCAAAAAGGCGTTGGTATGACAAAGGTCTCGCCACAGTGTCATTTCTGGATATGCTGACATGGCCCTTTCAACTGCTGCGTTTCCTTTTTTGAAGGTTCCATCAATGGTGTGAGCCAAACAGTGTCGATATCCCGCCGTCCTGCGCTGCTGGACAGTCCCCAGTTCATAGTTGGAACGATAAACGCACGTGAATACCAAACCCGAACACATCGGCCTCACCGACCGCTTCTCCTCGCGCCGCTACTTTGCCAAATTCGAGACCATCATCTCGCATCTGGGCCGGGTCGCGGCGGTGATGGAGGCGGATGGCAATCTGAAACGGGACGAGGTGAAAATTCTCACCCGTTACATTGCCGAGCTGACCTTCACCTTTCGCG
>JBCBAV010000199.1:0-4423 GCA_038532285.1 Pseudomonadota bacterium
GCCCCATCTTCAGACCCGATCCTCTACCGCCGTCGTGCTGGAAGAACTGCAGCTCTACGGCTGGCGCCCCTTCACCGACGAACCCGATCCCCGCCCCTTGCCGGAGCCCGACGCCATTCGCACCGCCGTCGCCGACATCTTCGACGCGCTCGTCTCCACTCTTTCCGATACCCGGCTGGAGCCCGACCTCGAGGATTTGCTATGGTCCACGACAAACCTCTTCCACCGCACGGCCGAGCGCACGGGCCGCGACCTCGACACCAACGAACAGGCGCAGAAGCGGTCGCAACGCGAGCAGGACGGATCCGAAGTCAGATCGGTCGAACTCGAGACCTTGATCGCCGAGGGCATCACGCTGCTCGAACGGCGCAACGCCTACGAGGCCATGCCGTCGTCCCATCTTGTCCAACGAGGGCACGTGGCGTCAGATCTTTGAATGCAATCAACGCGTGGCGCTCAAGGTCGTCAGCATGAACTGGGGCACCGGCATCGCTCAAATAGTGGGGAGAGGCACATAGTATGCGTGAATCGTCGGCCAACCTACGGCCTTTCAAACTGCTGTCTTCTAGCTCCATGTTTCGGAGCGCCAGATCGTAGCTTCCCTCGATCAGGTCGAATTCTGTGTCAGAGAGGCGAAGGTCCAGCGTGATCCCGGGGTGCCGTTCCAGAAACGCCGGCAGAATTGGTGCAATGTAAAGCTGTGCGAAAGTGCTTGGAGCGGTAAAGCGAAGCGTTCCTTTGGCCTCGGCCTCTCCCCTTCCGAGAGCGGCCAGAGCTGCGTCTTCTTGAGCCAAAATTTCCCGGGCAAACGGTAAGAACTCTTCACCCTCGATCGAAAGAGCGACCTTTCGGGTGGATCGGTGCAGCAAATCAGCGCCTACAGATTGCTCAAGTTTTGCGAGACGTGCGCTTGAGACAGCCGGCGCAAGCCCAAGGTCTCGACCCGCTGCGCTGATGTTCAATTTCTCAGCCGCGAGAACAAAGAGGCGCAGCGCGTCCGTATCCATCTGATTATATCCGTTTTCCGAATTCAGAATGCTATAATTCGGCATTTATGTCGCAGACACAATATATAGATTGATCACAGCAACGATCAGAGAAGCGGTATTCGAAACATGTCCCACCACGGCACTGTCAATTATCATGTCCACAAGCCCGAACGTCAGGCGTTCGAAATCGATGCCGGGGGCGTCGTCGGGTGCCTTGTGTCACCAGAGCTGGTCCCCATCAAAGTCAATGTGCGTGACGTGCGAAGCGACGATACCGGCGTGAGTTTTCAGCAGGATAGTGTCGCGTTCCAAACCTTTCCAAGTGCGGTCAATGATTTTTCCGGCGAAGATTGGCACGAATCATATGACCGCGAACTGACGGATCTTTTGGTCAAGTCTCTCGGAGCGAAAGAGGTGGTGGTATTCGACCACACTGTCCGCGAGGACGATCCGACCTCGGATCGCAAACCCGCGCGGAATGTGCACAGCGACTACAGCACGGAAGGCGCAAAAAAACGTTTGATTGACATCCTAGGCTCTGAGCGAGCCGCGGTATGGTCCTCGGGGCACTATGCTTTCATCAACGTTTGGAGGCCGGTCGGTGCGCCGATCAACTCGGCGCCATTGGGTTTCGTGCGACCAGCAACGGTGAAACCCGAGGACTGGATCCTCATCGATTTGGTATATCCGGATCGGCGTGGGCACATCATGGGGCTAGCGGCCAGCAGCGACCACGAATGGCTCTATCAATCGACGATGACCCCGGACGAAGTGGCGTTTTTCAACATTTATGACAACCGGGGTTTGGCTTCGATTGGGCACAGCGCCATCGATCTTGTTGAGGACGAAAGCATAACGCGCATTCGAAAAAGCATCGAAAGCCGCACCCTTGTGCGGTACTGAGGGCACAATGCTGGACGACAACAGTCAGAGTTTCCCGCAAATCAACCGTGCCTATGGCGCGACCTTCAAGCCCGGCAAGCTGACTTTAGGTTTGGTCGTACCGCTCGAGGCGCATGGGCACAATCCTGTGCCATCCTTGGATCGGCATATCGAGCGCGCCCAGCTCGCGGATGAACTTGGATTTTCGGCGCTTTGGCTGAGGGACGTGCCCTTCAACGTGCGTTCCTTTGGGGACGCCGGTCAGACATTCGACCCCTTTGTCTACCTCGGCACGTTGTCCGCCATGACGCGCAATATCGCGCTTGGTGTGGCATCCATAATCCTTCCCTTGCGCCATCCCGCCCATGTTGCGAAGGCGGCTGCTTCGGTTGACGTTTTGTCAGGTGGAAGGCTCCTCTTGGGTGTGGCCTCCGGAGACAGACCGGAAGAGTTCCCGGCGATGAACATGGACTTCCCCACGAGAGGAGAACGGTTTCGGGACAGTGTCTCCTACATCCGCGCAATGGCGAAATCTAACCCACAAATCGATACGAGGCACGGTACGGTGAGCGGTGGGGCGGACATGCTTCCAAAACCAACCGCTGGACGTTTGCCTTTACTCATCACGGGTGGGTCACAGCAGGCACCTGATTGGGTCGCACAACACGGCGACGGCTGGATGACCTACCCTCGCGACGCCGCTTCGCAAGGGCGGGTCGTTGCCGATTATCGTCGCCGCATTGCCTTAGCAGGCGGGCAAGACAAACCAGTCATGCAATCACTTTACGTCGACGTGCTGTCTGACCCGGATGCAGATCCACGCCCGATCCACCTTGGCTTTTCCTCCGGTACTGCATTCCTGCGCAGGTATCTGGCCGAAGTTCGCGACCTTGGAATCAATCACGTCGGTTTAAACTTGCGCTTCAACAGTGCAAGCGTCGAAGACACCATGAAACGCTTGGCAGACGAACTTCTGATCGAGTTTAGCAATTGAGAGACACCTCTATGAAGAAGACCATTCTAATTACCGGAGCCACGGACGGGATCGGCATGCTAACCGCCCAGAAACTCGCCAGTGATGGCCATCATGTTCTGCTCCACGGTCGTAGTGAAGCCAAACTGGCTAAGGCTGCAGAGCAAATCGGTGGCGTATCCGAGACGTATCGCGCAGACTTGAGCGTTATGGCTGAGGTGGAGGCCCTGGCAGAGGCTATCTTGACCAAGCATGACCGACTAGATGTTCTTATCAACAACGCCGGAATCCTGAAAACGCCCAACACAATGACGCAGGCCGGGCGGGATATCCGGTTCGATGTGAATACGATCGCGCCTTACATCCTGACCTGCAAGCTTTTGCCTATCATCCCGGCTGACGGGCGCATTGTGAACCTTTCATCAGCGGCTCAGGCTCCTGTCGATGTGGCTGCGATGTCCGCCTACCGGCCGATGGGGGATATGGACGCCTATGCACAAAGCAAACTGGCGATTACTATCTGGTCCGCCGAGATGGCCAAAGCGCATCCTGATGGCCCGGTTGTTGTTGCGTTGAATCCCGGTTCTTTGCTTGCGTCGAAGATGGTGAAAGAGGGCTTTGGTGTCGCAGGCAACGACCTCAGCGTAGGCGCAGACATCCTGATCCGCGCCGCTCTCAGCCAAGACTTCGCCGACAAGTCAGGCACATACTTCGACAACGACAGCGGTCGCTTCGCGCCTCCGCACGCAGCGGCATCGAACCCCGAGCAGGTGAACGCAGTCATGCAAACATTGTCTGACATGTCGGGGCTGCCCAATGACTAGATAGTCGGGTACGTTCGCATTGAAGGCGCTTGGGGAGGAGGCTTTCATGACCAATCTACAGAAGGACTTGGAGCCCAAGGACGCAATTCTTTCGTCATGGGCGCGATGCGAGCGTCAATACAATCTGAAGCGTGATACAGCCAGTCCAATACTGCGCTTGCAGTCATCGGAGGTGGCACCTCGGCTTGAGGCGATGATCGAAAGGACCGGCGGGCGTCACGGAATCTTTCGGAAACTCGCCAGCATAGCAGCTGAGGCCGGACACTGCCTGGTCATAACAGACAATGACGGCATCCTGATACGCCTTGAAAGCAAGGAGGATGAGGCGGATTGGAATGGCATTGCACTAGGTTCGGTTTGGGACGAACGGATTGCAGGCACGAACGGGGTGTCAATGGCCCTGGCAGAGGGTCGCGAATTTACTGTTCGAGGTAATGATCACTACTATTCCCAGCTCCAACCTTTCGCGTGCACAGCAGCGCCATTGCGCAATTCCGCGAATGAAATAATCGGGGTTGCGAACCTATCTTCCATAGATCGAGGTAACCCGGCCGACATCCACTTTGCGCAGCAATTGCTGGGCGCTGCAGCCAATCGATTGCAACACGCGCTTTTCGAACGTGATTTCCGAGACCAAGCGATAGTTTCGATTGTTGTCCCATCGCGCAGAGAACTCGTGAAGGGAGCCGAACTGGTCGCTGTAGATGAGCGCGGGATCATTCAGGGTGCTACGTCGGAAGCCCATACAATTTCGG
>JBCBAV010000200.1:0-4381 GCA_038532285.1 Pseudomonadota bacterium
CAAGAAAACCATGCTTAAAATTGCACATCTCTTTGAGCGGCTTTGCGTTTACGCGGCACGCTTGGCGGGCATCTTGTTGCTCGCACTGACGGCTGTCGTACTTTACGACGTTATTGGCCGGCAGTTCTTTAACACCGGCTCTGTTGCGCTGAGCGAGCTGCAATGGCACATCCATGGTGCCATTGCTCTACTGGCCTTTGGCTATGCCTATACACGCGACGCACATGTACGCATCGATGTGCTTTCACAGAATTTCTCAAGCCGCTTTAAGGCGCGATTGGAGATTTTGGGCATCGCTCTGTTTCTGACGCCCTTTCTACTTGTGGTGATTTGGTATGGCATTGATTTTGCTGAGAGGTCGTTCTCGCGTGGAGAGCGTTCGCCCGTCAGCCTTGGCTTGACACATCGCTGGATCATTAAATCCGTTGTGCCGCTTTCGGCATTGATCGCCTTGATGGGCGCTTGGTCAGTTCTGCTGCGCATTGTTGCCCATTTGCGCGGCGAGCTGGACGAACCCTTTGTGCGTGAGGGCCTATGGAAATCCTAATAGACCTTTTGCCGGCGCTGATGTTCGGTTGCCTTGTCATCGGCATGTTCAGCGGCCTCCCTGTGGCGGTTGTTCTTGGTGGTATCACGTTTTTCTTTGCTGTGTTCGCCATCGCCTTGGGCGAGATGCGGCTTGTTCAGATCTCTCTCTTACCCAACCGGATTTTTGGCGGATCGGTCGACAATATCGTGCTGATCGCGGTGCCGTTGTTTATCTTTATGGGTGTGCTCATGGAGAAAAGCCGTATCGCTGAGGATCTATTGCTTACGATGCAAAAGATGCTGCGCGCGGTCCCTGGTGGTATGGCATTGTCTGTGACCGGCATGGGCACAATCCTGGCAGCGGCAACCGGTGTAATCGGGGCTTCGGTTGTGATGCTGACGGTCATGGCACTGCCCACAATGATCAAGAACGGTTATTCCCCAAAGCTTGCGGCGGGCACAGTCGCGTCCGCCGGTACGTTGGGCATTTTAATCCCACCTTCGGTGATGTTGGTGTTCATGGGCGATATCCTGACGATCAACCTTGCCAAACTGTTCGTCGCGGCGCTCGTACCGGGTTTGTTCCTGGCAGCCACTTACATGATCTATATTGCCATCAGCACGGTGTTGAAGCCGGATCAAGCGCCGGTGATCCCGCCTCTGACGGAGGCCGAAAAAAAAGGGCTTTGGCGTGAGGCGATTGTATCTTTCTCGTTGCCAACCATGCTCATCGTTGCGGTTCTAGGCTCCATCGTTGGCGGCCTGGCCACGCCGACAGAAGCCGCTGCGATAGGCGCATTTGCGGCGCTGGTCCTTGGCCTCGCACGGGGGCGGCTCAACTTTAAGATACTGGGCGAGGCCATGGACGGTTCAATCCGCACCATCGCATTGTTCTTCTTCATCTTCGTTGCGGCGACGGGCTTTGCCTATGTCTTCCGTATCATCGGGGGGGAGCATTTTATCGTTGAGATAACCAAAAGCCTGAATATGGGCGATTGGGGCGTCCTTGCGATGCTGATGCTGATCATCTTCGCGATGGGTTTCTTTTTTGACTGGATCGAGATCACGCTGATCATGTTGCCCATTGTGGCGCCCATCATAGCCCTGATGGACTTCGGGGATCACGTCGCCAAAACAGACCTTGTCTATTGGTTCGCAGTGTTGATGGCGGTGAACCTTCAGACCTCGTTTCTCACACCGCCCTTTGGCTTCGCTCTCTTTTACCTCAAAGGCGCGGCGGGTGATCTGGTGTCGATGCGTGAGATTTATCAGGGGATCATTCCCTTCGTGTTGCTGCAAATCGGGGTGCTGCTTCTGCTTGTCTGGCAGCCATGGATTGTAACGTGGTTGCCGAACGTGGTGCTGAAATGACGACCCCGGTGCTCAGTAACCTTCGCATGATCGGCAACGGATTGCGCCGCCCGGAATGTGTGCAAGCCATGCCAGACGGCACGGTGCTGTGCAGTGATGCCAAAGGCGGCGTGAAGATACTTTGGTCTGATGGCAGTCAATCCAGTCGCGGTGACAAAGGGATGCCGGGACATGTCAGCAACGGTTTCGCGATCACGCCCGATGGTACCGTGATAGTAGCGAATACCGGACCTGCCGGGGGTCTTTGGACCATTGCCTCTGGCGGCGAGGTTGCGCCACTTGTCGAACAGCTCGATGGCACGCCGAACTTTGTCTTAATCGACCATGCGGGCGATATCTGGTTTTCGGTTCTGACCCGGGCGGATCACTCGGCGCCGCTCAGCGCCACACGAGCGGATGGCTATATTGCGAGGCTCAAGGACGGCGCGGTCGAGATTTTGGCGGATGGGCTGATCTCGGCGAATGAATTCAGGATCGACCCCGCGCTTGGCGCGCTCTACGTTAATGAAACGTTCGCGCGTCGCACCACGCGATTCGATATCGCGGCCAACGGTACGCTGAGCAACCGCCAGGTTCTGGCTGAATACGCGCGGGGCAGCTATCCCGACGGGCTGGCTCTGGATGAACATGGCGATCTTTGGGTGCCCTGCATCATCGCGAACCAGATTGCGCATGTGTCCAAAGATGGTAACGTCTTGGTGGTCTACGAAGAGCGGGATCCGGAGCGCGTGGCCGAGGTCCAATCCGCGCTCGATGCCGGCACCCTGACGCGCGACCTGATCTATCAGGACACCGGCGCGACACTGAACAACCCCACCAGCCTAGCCTTTGGCGGCCCCGATCTGCGGACGCTTTATGCAGGCTCTATCACCAACACTTACCTTTGCGCCTTTGGCTGCTCGGTTGCCGGGCAGCCGATGGCGCATTGGACCCCTTAGACAGGACAAGCCGACATGAGCGTTCAAAAGAAAGCCACCAAGAAACTGACCAGCCAAAGCATCCGCGCAATGAAAGGCGGCACTCCGATTGTCGCACTCACGGCCTATACCGCACCGATTGCCAAGCTGGTGGACGAGGTCGCGGATTTCATCTTGGTGGGCGACAGCCTCGCGATGACGATCTACGGCGATGACAGTACGGTGGGGATCGATCTGGACACGATGATCCGACACGGGCACGCCGTGGCGCGGGCCTGCAGCCACGCATGCATCGTTGTCGACCTGCCCTTTGGCTTCTACCAAAAAGGTCCCGAACAAGCCTTTGAAAGTGCCGCGCGCATCTTGCGCGAAACCGGCTGTGACGCGGTCAAACTGGAAGGCGGGGCTGAGATGGCCGAGACGGTCAAGTTCCTGACCGAGCGCGGCATTCCAGTGATGGGCCATATCGGCCTGACACCGCAATCGATCAACACGCTGGGCGGCTTCAAAACCCAGGGCAAAGAGGACGGCGCGCGTCAGCGGCTCTTGGAAGACGCCAAAGCGATGGACGCAGCGGGCTGCTTTGCTGTGGTGATCGAAGGCGTGCTGGAAGACATTGCGGTCGAGCTGCACGAGGCGCTTTCGGTTCCCAGCATCGGCATCGGTGCCTCCGTGGCCTGCGATGGTCAGATCCTCGTGACCGACGATGTGATCGGGATGTTCGACGCGTTCAAGCCGAAATTCGTCAAGCGCTATGCGCAGATTTTGCCGACCCTGCGCGGTGCGCTCGAGACCTATGCCGATGAGGTCCGTACGCGGGCTTTCCCGACCGAAGACTACGTGTTCAAGGGTCCTCAAAAGTGAGCCAAACCGTCACCATAACCGAGGTTGGCCTGCGCGACGGCCTGCAAAGCTGGCCGGATCTTGTGCCGGTCGCGCAGAAGATCAAGATCGCGAACAGCCTGATTGGGGCAGGGGTGCGCCGGTTGGAAGCGACGTCGTTCGTATCACCCCGCGCGGTGCCGCAACTGGCGGATGCCGAGGCGTTGATCGCCGGTATTGAGCGTTCAGATGACCTTGTGATCGAAGCCCTAGTGCCCAACCAACGCGGCGGCGAACGCGCGGCGGGTGTGGACGTATGGGTGGCCTTCATGTCGGTCAGCGAAACGCATTCGCGCGCCAATTCCAACTGTTCGGTTGATGAGGCCTTCGAACGCATCCGTCCGTTGCCCGCGATGGCGGCACAGGCGGGCGCATCGGTCACCGCGGCACTCGCTGTCAGCTTTGATTGCCCCTTCGAGGGCCGGACGCCGGTTGAAAACGTGGTCGCGCTGGCCCGCCGGTTTCAGGACATCGGCGTTGGGTCGCTCAAGCTGGGCGACACGATTGGGACGGCCTCACCCGGGCGTGTGACACAGCTGGTCGAGGCGCTGTCCACCGCCGTGCCGGACATAGAGATTGTCCTGCATTTCCACAACACGCGCGGGCTTGCCCTGGCGAATGTGATGGCCGGGCTGAACGCCGGGATCACCCGCTTTGAGTCCGCGCTTGGTGGCCTTGGCGGC
>JBCBAV010000201.1:0-4344 GCA_038532285.1 Pseudomonadota bacterium
CAAGATTCACCAATCTACAGTAGCTTCGGAGTGGGTAGTTGATGACCCCGGTGCACCCTATGATTTCTTCTTGGAGGGCACGGCACGCGGCGGCGCATTATTGCGCCCTCAGCCGCCGGACAATGCGGCAGCGATAAGGAAGGCGGTTGTATCCAAAGTTTTAGAAGGCCATGGGTCAGGACCCGAATGGAAGGTTCCAATACCTGCCGTGGTGACAGCGGCCGAGGCGGTTTAGAAACCGCGGATCAATGTAGCGGCGTTGTTCAAACCTCACGTTAATATTCTTGCAACGAGCGGCAGGATTGTCCCGCTTCGTGCGTGCCCCGCACATTGCTGACGGTGATGAGCGCGCTGAGCCTTGTGCGACTTTTGCCGCGCGTCGTGGAACCTGCGTGGCGGGGGGATGCGTGGGCTTGGCCGACGCGCCTTTTGCGTGTTCGGTAGAAGGCACCGCGCATTTTGAACGCCCCGCCGAATTGCCCGGGATCGGGCGTTCGGGGCTGGCGCAGTTTTTGGGCGCGCTGGCGCAGGCGCGCGGGTCAGCGCGGCGTGCGCGTGACCTCGACAAGCCCCCGTGCCAAGAGGTCAAAGACCACCCTGATGCGCCGGCTGGTCTGCAGTTCCCGGTGGGTGACAAGCCAGATCGGAAACTCCAGCGACGGCAGGTCCGGCAGCACTTTTTCGATGCCCGGTTCACCGTCTCCGAGGATCTCGGGCTGCATCGACACACCGTAACCGGCCTTGACCAGTTCCCATGCGACCACGCCGCTTTCGCTTGACATGACAAAGCGGTCGGCGCGCACGGGGATCCCCATATTGTGCAGCGGCGCCATGAGCCGTTCGGGATCGGCATTGCCGACAAAATCATGCGCGGCCAGATCCCCCGGCACCCTGGGGCGGCCGACCCGGTCCAGATACCGCGTCGCGGCGAAAAGGTTGGCGCGAAAGTCGCCGACATGGCGCGCAATCAGGTCCGGCTGTTCCGGCCGCACGTGGCGGATGGCGATATCGGCCTCTCGTTGCATGAGGTTCTGCATGTCGCTGGAGGCAACGATCCTGACCCGGATGCCCGGCGCGGTCTCGCGCAGGGGGCCCACGAGCCGTGGCAACATCGTTGCCGAGAACAGATCGGTTGCGGTGACGGTCACCTCGCCTGTGACCTCCTGGGATTTGCCTTCGGCCACCATGGAAATCAGCGTGGCGGCCTCGCCCATGGCGCGGACGTGATCGACAAGCTCGCGACCCGGCTCGGTCAGCCTTAGGCCTCTGACGCTGCGCTCGACAAGGGTGACGCCCAACCGCGCTTCGAGATCCTTGATCTGTCGGCCAATCGTGGGTTGGGTCGTTTTCAGTACCCGCGCCGCGCCGCTGAACGAGCCTTCCTCGACCGTGGCAAGGAACGCCCGCACCTGGTTCCAGTCAAACGAGATCGTGTCCCAGTTCATGCATCGGCGTATACCAAATGTACGAAAACAGGCAATCCACAGTGTGCCTGCGCATAGCTAGATGGGTGTCCATCAAGGAGGCGCCGATCATGCAAACCGCCATATCAACCACTGACGCCGGGACATTCTGGGACAGGATCGCCCCGAAATACGCCAAGAAGCCCGTTGCCGATCCAGCGGCCTACGCCGCAAAACTCAGCCGTGTCCGGGCGCTGTTGCGGGCCGAGGACCGGGTGCTGGAGATCGGATGCGGCACCGGAAGCACCGCCCTGACGCTGGCCCCGGTCGTGGCAGACATCACCGCGACGGACATTTCGCGCAAGATGATCGCCATCGCCGAAGACAAGCGCGCCGCAGCAGGCGTGGCGAACGCCGAATTCCTGCAGGCGGATGCCACCGAGATCTTTGCCGAGGCGCCGTTCGACGCGGTCACGGCGTTCAGTGTGCTGCATCTCGTGGACGATCTGCCAGCGGTTCTGGACGCGGTGTTTGTCCAGCTCAGGCCGGGCGGGTTTTTCCTGTCGAAAACCGTGTGCCTTGGCGATGCGCATGTCGGTGTGCGCCTGTTCGTTCGGGCGCTGGGTGCCGTGGGCATTGCACCGCCGGTGATCGTGATGCGCAAGGCGGACCTCAGGCGGGCCTTGGTCGCTGCGGGCTTTGACATCGTGGAGAGCCGGTATTTCGGCAAGGGCCGGTTAGGTCCCTTTATCGTGGCGCAGCGTCCGGCCTGACCCGCGCGCAGCAGCCATCCCCCATGCGAACAGAGGACAGACACATGCACCCCGCAGATCGTCCACAAGATCCCCGCACCGTTTTGTCGATGCTCTGGGTCTTTTTCCTGATGAACATCATATTTCGCGACATCCACCAGTTTCTGTCCCCCGGATACATGGATTGGGTCATCGCTGGCGAGATGTTCGGCCGTCAGATCACTGATGAGCTGTTGCTTTTTGGTGGGTTCGCCGTCGAGGTGATGATCCTGATGGTGCTTCTGCCCCATCTCGTGTCGCGCAGGGTGCTGCGGATCGTGAACACCTGTGCGGTGCTGTTTACGGCGGCGCTTGTTCTGTTCACCCCGCCGATTGATCCCGACGACGTGTTCTTTCTGATCGTTGGTCTTGTGACGCTTCTGGCGATCCTGTGGTTCGGATGGACATTTTTCGCAGCCGCGGCGCCACGCGCGCAAATCCATACCTCACATCCCGCCTGACCCGGTTCACGGGGCGGCCCGGCAAGGCCGCCCGCACCGCGCAGCCAATGAAAGCCTTTTGAAATGAACGCCTTGACCCGGGGCGAATGGACATTCCTTGTCGCCGTTTTCGTCTACTCTTTCATCCCGTCCATTGTCGGTCTGCTGCGCATTCCCGAACTTCTTGGCGGGGCGGTTGTGGTGCCCGTCAATCCGCGCGCCGTCATCGATCCGGTGCCCGTTGTTCTGCACATCATGGGCAGCGCGGTGTTCTGCCTGTTGGGTGCGGTGCAGTTTCTGCCCAGCCTGCGCCGGATGCGGCCCGCTGTTCATCGCCGGCTTGGGTGGTGCGTGGCCATGAGTGGCGCGATCAGTGCGCTGACCGGGCTGTGGATGACGCTGGCTTTCGTATTCCCGCCGGCGCTGCAGGGTCCGCTTCTGTTCTGGGCCCGGGTTATCCTGAGCCTCGCGATGGTCGGCCTCATCTGCCGGGCGATCGTGTCGATCCGGCTGCACCACCTGCCCCGCCACCGCGCCGCCATGGTGCGCGCCTATGCCATTGGCCAGGGGGCGTCCACGCAAACCGTTCTTTTCATTGGTGTGATGGTCGCGTTGGGGGTCGAGCCGCTGGGCGTGGACCGGGATGTGCTGATGGTCGTGGCGTGGGGGATCAATATCGTGGCTGCCGAAATCGCGATCCGCCGGGTGTTCGGGCCAAAGCGTGCGCTGCAACGGGTGATGTGACCCGTCCCCCGAGGGCCGCGCCAGCCCCATTCAAAAAGGAGAGAAGCCCATGCAATGTGAAACTGTCGAAATCGCCCGGATCAAACTGCGCCCGCACGTGACCGAGGCGGTGTTCCTCGGTGCGTTCCAGCAGTGTCTTGACGGGTTTGTCCGGCACCAGCCGGGATTCGTGTCCTGCCAACTGCTGAAGAAAGACGCGGGCCGGTATTTGGATCTGGTCCACTGGGCGACCCTTGCGGATGCCAGGAACGCGTTCGAAAGATCGTCCGGGAACGACGCGTGCCTCGCGTTTTTCCGTCTGCTCGACGCGGACGAAACGGAACCCGACGCAGGTGTTGAATATCTCGCGACGGTCACGCCTGACCCTGCGGAAAGGCGGACACAGCAGCGATGATGGCACAGCTTTCGAAAAACACGTTTGCCGTTGGCGGGTCCCGGTGGCGGGTGGTCATGCGGTTGCTGATCATCGGTGCGCTTGTCGGTGCGGCCAACGTGATGTTGGTTACCGGGGCACCGCCGGCTGCGGGCCTTGCTGACCTGACCTGCGGCACCGCGTGGCACCTTGTTCTGATACTCGCGCTGTATGTCCTGTTGCTTTCGGTGCCGTTTGTGCCCGGGGCCGAGGTTGGCCTTGCCCTGCTGATCGGTTTTGGCGCGGTGATGGCGTGGCCGGTCTATGTCGCAACCGTCCTCGGGCTGTCGGTCGCCTTTACCGTCGGGCGGTTTGCGTCCCGGTCCGCGCACCCACAGCCAGTGCCTGGGGGCGATCCCACCGGGGACGGTCTTGCCGGGTTTGGCAACCGGCTGGCGGGGCGCCCGTGGTTGGGACGATTGCTGCGCTTTCGGTGGATCGCCATGGCCGTTTTGATCAACATGCCGGGCAACAGCGCCATTGGCGGCGGCGGCGGCATCGCAGGCCGAGGTGGTGGTGACGGTGGCGATTGCAAGTTGCTCATGGTGCCCCTC
>JBCBAV010000202.1:0-4332 GCA_038532285.1 Pseudomonadota bacterium
TATTTGGCTTTTGGCCGTATGCCATCGCGGGCTGTTTCAGCTGGTACGGCTTTGCCGCATCGGGGCTACACCCGTCGCTGGGCCTGCTGCCCATCGTGCCGACGATCCCGCATGCCGACCGCGCCTTTGGTATCTTTGCCGCCGCCGAGCGGTACCTCACGGACCTGTTGAACCAGATCGAACACGCACTGAAACGGCCGGTGGAGGTGGTGTTGTTCTTCTTTGGCCTGCTCAACGCGGGCGTCGAATTCAGCTCGATCGGCGATGCCACATGGTTGGTCCTGGCCGGCCTTCTGATCGGCAAGCCGGTGGGCATCCTCATCATGGGCTGGATCGCGGCACGGCCGCTTGGCCTTGGTATTCCCGAGGGGATGCGGATCATCGACCTTGTGGTGATCGGCTGCGTGGCCGCCATCGGCTTCACCGTGTCGCTGTTCTTTGCCTCTGCCGCGTTCGAACCGGGGCCGGTGCAGGATGCCGCCAAGATGGGCGCGCTTTTCAGCTTTGCCGCCGCTGGCGTATCCATCATTGCAGGTCGCGTGCTGCGGGTGGAAAAGCAGGAAAACTGACCCGCAGACCGGCCTCTGACGCATCCGTTGCCGCGCACGCGACAACGCCCGCATATCCTGTACAATTGTTGCCACTATGGACATAATGTGGACAAAATCGGTGAATAGACCGTTAGCACACCTCTGGTAAGCAGGGGGATCACGTCCCACATCGGGGCAGGGCGGGCCGCGGAGCATCAATGCTGGAGTTCAGGAACGTTTCCAAGTCCTTCTGGACGGGCACACAGCGCAAGGTGATCCTTGACCGCGTGTCCTTTCGGGTGGAACTGGGCAATTCGCTGGGCATCCTCGCACCGAACGGCACCGGCAAATCCACCCTGATCAACATGATGGCTGGCCTTGAAAAACCTGATGAGGGCGAGATCGTGCGCGGCTGTAACATCTCGTTTCCGCTGGGGTTCATGGGCGGGGTCATCAACAAGATCTCGGCGCTGGAAAACAGCCGCTACATCGCGCGGCTCTATGGCCTTGATCCCGACTATGTCGAAAGCTTTTGCCGCTGGTTGTGCAATCTGGGCGAATATTTCGAACAGCCCATGGGCACTTACAGTTCGGGGATGCGATCCCGGTTTTCCTTTGCACTGATGCTGGCGCTTGATTTCGACATCTACCTGATCGACGAAGGTATGCCGGCCTCAACGGATGTGGATTTCAACCGCAAGGCCGGTGATATTCTGCGCGAACGACTGCGCACGACAACCATCATCATCGTTTCGCACCAGGCCGAGACGTTGGAAAAATTTGCCCGCTCGGCGGCCGTTTTGCTGGACGGACGGCTGCAAATGTTTGACTCCTTGGAAGAGGCCAAGAGACTCTATGACTACGAAACCCAAGGCTAGAAAATTTCGCATCAAGCGTGCGCCCACCCAAGGCGCGGATGCAGCCCCGAATGAGGCCGCAGTGCAACCAGCCGCGCCCGCTGCCGACGTGGCAAGCCCGGCGCAAGTGACCAGCGAAAACACCATTGATGCGATCCGCCAGGAGGGGCTGACCGGTCGCCAGCTGCGCATGGCCCGCCGCGTGGCGCAAAAGCACGGGCTGGCGCCGACATCGGATTTCGACGCGGTCCGGCTGTTGCGGGCCAAGGGGATCGATCCATTTCAGCGGTCCAACATGCTGGAACTGGTGGTGCCCAACGCGGGCGAGGGTGCGCAGCAGGCCGGGACCCAACCCATCGGCAAGGCCGAAACCGCCAAGGTGCAATTGCCCCAAACAGTTCAGCCGGGCGGATCAAACCTGCCCTCGACAGAGCTGAGCCCCGCCGAACGCCGCGCCCAGGACATTCAGGTAATCCAGCGCGACATCATGCAGCGCCGCCGCAAGAAGCTTGGTCTGCTCATGGTGCGGCTCGCATTTTTCGTGATGCTGCCGACCTTTCTCGCGGGGTACTATTTCTACGCCATTGCAACGCCGATGTACGCCACCGAATCCGAGTTTCTGATCATCCAGAACGAGGGGTCGGGCGGATCAAGCCCGCTGGGGGGGCTTTTGCCCACGCAATTTGCCACCAATCAGGACGCCATCGGCGTGCAGGCATTCCTCGAATCCAAGGAAGCGATGCTGCGCCTCGACAAGGATGTCGGGTTCAAATCACACTTTACCCAGGACTGGATCGACCCGATCCAGCGGCTTGGTGAAAATCCAAGCGATCAGGATGCCTATGATATCTATAAGAAAAACGTGAAAATCGGCTATGACCCGACCGAAGGGTTGATCCGCATGGAAGTGGCCGCGGCCGATCCGCAGGTATCTGCCGAATTTTCCCAAAGCCTGATCGGTTACGCCGAACAGCGGGTCAATGACCTGTCGTCGCAAAAGCGCGAGGACCAGATGCGTGACGCCCGCGAAAGCTTTGACCGCGCGGTCGAAGAGCGGCGCGCCGCGCAGGAAAACCTTGTGCGTCTGCAGATCGAGGGGCAGATCCTCGACCCCGATGGCGTGATCACCAGCTTGCGGGCGCAGATCAACACGCTGGAAACGTCGGTGATCGAAAAAGAGATCGAGCTTGCCAGCCTGCTCAACAACGCGCGCCCCAACCAGAGCCGTGTCGACGCCGCCGAGGGCGATTTGCGCATCCTGCAGCAGCAACTGCAAAAACTGAGCGCCAGGATGATCGACGTGAGCCAGGGTGAAAATTCGTTGGCCGAATTGTCGGCGCGGTTGCAGATCGCTCAGGCCGACCTCGCTGCGGCGGACGCCACTTTGCAAGCGTCACGGCAGACGATGGAACAGGCCCGCGTCGCAGCGTTCCGGCAGGTGCGCTATCTGACTGTCGCGGTCGAACCCATCGCCCCGGATGCGGCCAGCTATCCCAAGGCGTTCGAGAACACGATCTTGGCTTTCATCGTGTTTGCGGGCATCTATCTGATGATTTCGATCACTGCATCGATCCTCAGAGAACAGGTATCAGCATAACATGAAACATGTGGACGTGGCCGATCTGACCATCGGCAATGACCGCCCCCTGACGGTAATCGCGGGCCCTTGCCAGATCGAAAGTGAGGCGCAAGGCGTTGATATTGCAGGCACAGTCAAGGCAGCCTGCGACGCGGCTGGCGCGCAATACGTGTTCAAGGCCAGCTATGACAAGGCCAACCGCACCTCGCTGTCGGGGCAGCGCGGGATGGGCATCGACGCGGGGCTGGCCGCGCTGCAGGCGATCAAGGATCAGATCGGCGTCCCGGTTCTGACGGACGTGCACACCGAGGCGCAGTGTGCCGTGGCCGCGCAAGTGGTTGATATCCTGCAAATTCCCGCCTTCCTGTGCCGGCAGACCGACATGCTGCTGGCGGCCGGAAATACCGGGGCAGTGGTGAATATCAAGAAGGGGCAGTTCCTGGCCCCCTGGGAAATCGGCAATATCGTCACCAAGGTGGAAAGCACTGGGAACACACGGATTTTGCTGACAGAACGCGGCACGTCGTTTGGCTACAACACGCTGGTGGCGGACATGCGGTCGCTGCCGCAGATGGCGCAGACCGGCTATCCGGTGGTGATGGACGCGACCCATTCGGTGCAGCAGCCGGGCGGGCAGGGTGGCAGTTCGGGCGGGCAGCGTGAATTCGCGCCGGTGATGGCGCGGGCGGCGGTGGCGATTGGTGTGGCGGCGGTGTTTATCGAGACGCACCCGGACCCCGATACCGCGCCGTCTGACGGGCCGAACATGATCTATCTCGACCAGATGTCTGCGCTGATCGACACGCTGATGCAGTTTGACGCGCTGGCCAAAGCCGACCCCGTAACCATCTGATTTATAGCGGAGTTTCCCATGACCAAACCGCTGCCCACCGTCACCCCGAACACATGGGAATTCCTGCGCGACCCGATGATCACGCCGACGGGGTTTCGGGAATACGATGCGCGGTGGAAATACCCGGACGAGATCAACCTGCCCGGTATCACGGCACTGGGGCTGGGGCTGGGCACGCAGATGCAGCGGCGCGGGATCGAGCCGGTTATTGCGGTGGGCAACGACTATCGCGACTATTCGCTGAGCATCAAGAACGCGCTGATCGTGGGGCTGATGCAGGCGGGCATTCACGTGAAGGACATCGGGCCTGCGCTGTCGCCGATGGCCTATTTCAGCCAGTTTCACCTGGACGTGCCGGCAGTGGCGATGGTCACGGCAAGCCACAATCCCAACGGCTGGACCGGGGTCAAGATGGGCTTTGACCGCCCGCTGACCCATGGGCCTGACGAAATGGCCGAACTGCGCGATATCGTCCTGCAAGGCCAGGGCGAAGCCCGCCCGGGCGGCGCCTAC
>JBCBAV010000203.1:0-4319 GCA_038532285.1 Pseudomonadota bacterium
CCCCCCCCCCCCCCCCCCCCCTCTTTCCAAGCCGAAGACGGCATACTAGATCTTAGGACGTTACTGGAGTTCAGACGTGTGCTCTTCCGTTCTTTTGCTGAAAGCGCAAAGCGGCGCAAACGGCGGCCTAAAAGCGCTGTCGCGGATAAGGCGGCGGCTGCAGAGGCTTTGGCACTGTTGGGGCAGTCGCGCATCGCCAGCAATCTCAATCAACTGGGGTATCACGCCAATATCGGCGCGTTGATGGTCGGTGAGACCGAGAAAGCCCAGATCGCTGAAGCCAATTCCCACCTCGCGGCCATTCGGGCGCTGCTGATGCAAGCCCTCGGGAAACAGGAGCGTGCCTCCCCGTGATCCTCGAAGGCAACACACGCGGCTATGGCGCCGAACTGGCGCGCCACCTGCTCAATCCCCGTGACAATGACCATGTCACCGTGCATGGTATCGAGGGATTTGTGACGGATGACCTTTTTGGGGCGTTTGCCGAAGCTGAAGCCATTGCCCAGGCAACGCAGTGCCAAAAGTACCTGTTCTCCCTGTCGCTCAATCCGCCAACAGATCAATCGGCCTCTGTAGAGCTCTTTGAAGCGACCATCGCCGAGACGGAAAGCCGCCTCGGTCTGACCGGCCAACCCCGCGCAATTGTGTTTCACGAGAAGAACGGGCGGCGCCACGCCCATGTGGTCTGGTCCCGGATTGATGCGCAGGCTCTGAAAGCCATCAACATGCCGCACTACAAGCGCAAGCTGACACGGCAGGCGCATGAGATCTACTTGGCACAGGGGTGGGATGTGCCCAAAGGCTTTGAACGGTTCGAAGACCGCGATCCGCTCAATACCGGGCGCGATGAGGCGCAACAGGCCAAGCGGACCCAGCGTGACCGGGCGACGCTCAAACGGATGTTCCGGGAGTGCTGGGAACAGTCAGACTCTGGCCCTGCATTTGCGGCAGCCCTCGAAGCACAAGGCTACGTACTCGCCCGCGGTGATCGCCGGGGCGTGGTGGCTGTGGATGCGGACGGACACATCTGGTCCCTGTCACGCTGGTGCGGGGTGAAGCCACGAGATCTGCGGCGCAAGGTCGGCGTGCTGGACCGGCTACCGCGCGGGCCGTTGACGCCTATCGCAAAGCAGGTGCCGTCTCGGACCACACAACACAAGGTAGCGCCATCGAAGTGCTGGCGGAACGCTACGCGATGGACCAGATGGCGAGCGACAGTTCAAAATCCCGCCTCGCACTCGCGCACCGCCGCAAAGATGTGCATGCGCTGAACCAAGCCATCCGCTCGGCACTGCGGGATGAGAACCAAGCTAAAGAGGACGTTCTGCTGCAAACCGAGACCGGCAAGCGCGCCTTTGGCAAAGGCGACCGCATTGTCTTCACGCGCAACGACAAGGAATTGGGCGTGAAAAACGGGATGCTCGGCACGGTGCGCAAGGCGTCAGAAGGAAAGATACGGGTCCAGGTCGATGGTTCGGACCACAAAGACTTGTCTTTCGACCCGGGCACATATCGCAGCTTTGACCATGGCTATGCTGTCACAATCCACAAATCGCAGGGGGTTACTGTGGATCAAGCCTATGTGCTGCGATCGCGAAGCTTGGATAGTCACTTGAACTATGTGGCGATGACGCGGCATAAGAGCGAGTTGGCGGTATTCCAGAGTGGGGAAGATCGGCCAGAGTGGGTAAACGCTGCAGTACAACAGCGAAATCGCGTCACCGCGCCCAGACGTTCGGGGCCGTCGATGGGGTGAGCTGTAAAACAGAGAGCGCGTTTGAAGGTAATCGCAGCATGAGCACCGAACGGAGCCCAATCTGGCCCATGCTGTATTCTGAACAGTGTCAGCAATGCGCAGATGTTGTTGAAAAACTCGGCTTGAGAGTTGTTGTTGTTTGCGGGTTTATTGTGGCCAGCGTCAGTCTTACGCCATCGCGGGGCCTGCGGGGCGCAATTTAGCGAGTTTTCGGAGGTTTTGGGCGGTTGCAGCTAGGAGGAATTCGTCTTTGGCCCCGTTTGGTCCACGAAGTCGCAGGCGGTCCAGCCGCATGATCTTCTTGAGATGGGCGAAGAGCATTTCGACCTTCTTTCGTCGTCTGCTGGCTTCGGCATAGGCATCTGTCTTGGCGATTTCTCGGGCCTTGTCTCGCGCCGTCTCATGGATATGCCGTGAGACGATGCGGGCATCTTTGTTTGGTGTGCAGCGTTCTTTGAGGGCGCAGATGGAGCAGTCGGATTTGCTGGCGTAGTACCGTTTAATGCCATCCTTACTAACGCCGGTGCGCGGGGTGCGCATCTTGCGCCAGTACTTCTTGAGGGGCTTTCCACCAGGGCAGGTGTATTCGTCCGTTTCTGGATCATAGCGGAAATCGAGATTGGAGAACGTCCCGTCTTTGCGATCCGATTTGTCGATCACGGGGATATGCGGTTCAATGTCTTGATCGACCAGCCAGCCCAGCATGTTGCCCGAACCATATGCGGTGTCTGCGGCCAGCCGCTCTGGAAAGAGGTCAAACCTGTCTCGCGTGCGGGTCAGCATCGTCTGGGTTGCCCCGACCTCTGCCGGACGGATGGCGCGGGTGGCTTCGACATCCAGAATGATCGCATGGTCCGTGTCGATTAGATAATTGGTTGAATAGGCAAAGAATGCTGGGCCTTTCAACGCACCAGTCCATTGGCTGGCGGGATCAGAGAAAGATGTGAACTTTGGCGTCACCTCGCTTGCGGCACCAAATGCGGCGTCATCCAAGGTCTTGAGGTACTCACGCACCGCTCTTGGTACGACCGCGGGGTCGATTTTCGCCGTCTCCCACTCCGCTCTTGGCGCTGAGTATTGCTTGTTGGCATCGGCCTGGATGATGCTGGCATCTGTCGCGAAGGTTTCACCACCGACCAAACCCTCCGCCATGCAATGCGACACGACTGTCTCAAACAAATGCCGGAACAGGTCGCAATCACGGAAGCGTCCATGCCGGTTCTTTGAAAATGTGGAATGGTCGGGGATCGGATCTGAGAGATCGAGTTTGCAGAACCAGCGATATGCGAGGTTCAGATGCACCTCTTCGCAAAGCCGACGCTCGGAGCGGATGCCAAAGCAGTATCCAACCAAAAGCATCCGGATCATCAATTCCGGATCAATCGATGGGCGGCCTGTGTGACTGTAGAAATCCGTTAGATGGGCGCGAATACTGCTTAGGTCGATGAACCGGTCAATCGCACGCAGCAGGTGGTCTTGCGGGATGTGATCCTCCAGCGAGAACTCATAGAACAAGGCAGCCTGCGCTTCCTGCTTCGGTCCCATCATCGCTATCAACCCCCTGAACTATTGTGAAAATTGAATCAGCGATCAGCACACCAAACAAGAAGAGTTTTTCAACAACATCAGCCCAGAGGCGCCGATGATTTCTGACAGGATTCCGGTTTGGGCTCTTCGACTCACGGATACGTACGACAGCAGATGTTGATGGCTATCCCAAAACATCCGATGCCAATTGCGAGGCATCTTACTGACACCTAATGCACGACTTGGATGCAAACTACCGATCAAGGTTTAGATACGCTCAAACTGTCCTTACAACTTTTACTTGAAACGACTCACAGTCCAATGTGTAATTAAAAAATTACAGGTTCACTGTAATTTATACGTTCCAATGTGAGGGTATTTCAATGCCAACAATCGAACTCAAAAATTGCGATTTTCGCATAGTGGGTGTGTATCTCCGCGTCAACGACGTGTTTAACGACGCAGTCGATCCGCCGCCAAACAGCGGAATACCTACAGTAATTAAAGTCGGAACCTTAGCGGTTGACTATGACGGTGACGGCCCGACCGTTGCAGACGTAATGGCGGCCCTTCAAAAAACTCTTATGGTGGAAGGCTTTTCGCTTACGTATCAGAACATTCCAGGCACTGGCTTCTTGCAGACTGTGAGTTTTGGAGCCGCGGACCCTGGAAAACCAACCTACACGCTTAACTCCCAGACAGTCAGTGCTCCACCGAGCGGGGATGGAAAGACCCCTGCAGCCGCGTGGCAATACTATGTGTTTGACGAAAACGAGACCCGAGTAAAGGTGCCAGACCGTGCCGTTTATTCAGAAAGCCCAATCATCAAGGATGGCTACAGGATCATTTGGCGCCTGATTGTCACATATTTGAACCAAGATTCCGGCCAGATGAAGGGCCTCATGGAGATGACCAAAAGCTTAGTTTGATATCTCCAAGTCCGCTTCCCGGCACGAACGATCCTAGAACCTCTATTTTCGTTTAGACTGGTCTAGCCGTGAGCGACTTTATTCGACGGTGTGCTTTACAGACTCTC
>JBCBAV010000204.1:0-4287 GCA_038532285.1 Pseudomonadota bacterium
TCGGCGCCCATGCTGCGCACCTCTTCGACCATGGCGGCCATGTTTTCGTCGCGGATGCCAAACGCGTATTCCGGGAACATCCAGCGCGGGTTGGCGATGGGCATGTAGGGGAACGCCTGTCCGATCACCGCGATCTTGGTGCCGCCGCGTTCGAACATCTTGTAGGGCGGGAACAGCTCCGCCGGTTCGTCCCATTCGGCATCAAAGATATTCTGGCCGAGCGCGGCAAAGGGGAGGGCTTCGACGAGCTCGGCCATACGCTCGGACCCAAGCGTGAATTCCCAGTGGAAAGTCATGGCATCCGGTGACAGTGCGTTCATCACGTTGACCATGTCCTGCCCCTGGGTGTGGTAACAGGTGTAGCTGCCGTGCCACGTGTCGCCGCCATCCAGCAGGATGGCATCGGGCCGGTCAGCGCGGATTGCGTTGATCACCGTGGCGACGCGGTCCAGCCCGCCGACACGGCCATAGCCCTGCGCGAGGGCGGCGAAATCCCCGGAACTCAGCGCGTAATGCGCGGGCGATCCGTCGGCGATTCCGTAAAGCTTGCGAAACTCGGCGCCGGTGACGTGCGGCACGGCGCCCTTGTTTTCGCCCACGCCGATATTGATCGACGGTTCGCGGAAATAGATCGGCTTCAGCTGTGCGTGGATGTCGGTGATGTGGATCAACGACACGTTGCCGAACGTGTCGAACTCCAGCAGCTGATCCTGCGTGAGGGCCTGCTGTGCGGCCAGCCGGGCCCAGTTGCCAAAACCGGACGCCCCCACAAGCGCCGAAGCCGCCATCCCCACCTGCAAAAAGTCGCGCCGCGAGATCATTCGTTTATCTTTCCTTTACACATGCGCATATCTGCATGTGTGGGTGGTAAAAAACCCCGCGCGAGGCCATCTCGCGCGGGGTGAATTGGTTTAGTTGCGCACCGACGGCGTTTCGACCGACAGGCCCTGACCGCGCGATGCCAGATACAGCTCCAGCGATTTGAACTCGGGCCCGCCTTCGGCATAGGGCGTGGCACGAATGTTCTTCATGCAGCCCTTGAACCGGCCATGGGACGAATTCAGTTTCGCGTTCTTCAGACGATAGGTCGGAAAGCCATTGATCTGGCCCTGGCTCAGGTGGTCGGCCCGGATCATGACGCCGTAGTTGTCCTCGTGACAGTTCGAGCACGACATCTGCAGCTGTCCCACCGCGGTGTAGTACAGCTCCTTGCCCTGCTCCCAGAACGGGGCGGCGTCGCCGTCGATCTTGACGTCCACCGGCATGCCGCGCGACTGCAACCCGATCAGCGCCGTCATCGCGGTCATCTGGCCGCTCGACCACTTCCATGGCTCCGCTTCCATCCGGTCGGTCCGGCAGTCGTTCACAAGGTCTTCCATCGTGACCAGTGCGCCGTCGCGCACCTGGGGCATGCTGGCGCGTAGACCGGCAAACTCTTCGACCCCGCCCTCATGGCAGGACGAACACGCCTTGTTCGCCGCACCGTCCACCTTGTCCCACAGGTCAATCGCCTGATCGACAAACACCATCGCCGGATTGTCAAAGTCGTCGGTTTCCAGCGCCTGCGTTTCCAGCGACCGGAACCGCCACCCGGAATAGATCGTGTCGACGTTTTCCATGTGCGCGGGTGCCGTCACTTCGGTCACCATCGGCTCGCCTTCGATATTGAGCGTGCTTTGGTCCTGCGCCAGGCCCGCGCCCGCCACAAGAGTGATCGCAGTGGCTATGCCGAGTGTGCTCCGCATGGCTTCCTCCCTGATTGCCATCATGCGTGGTCTTACGCCATCGCGATGGATTTGCTGGTCTCGTAGACGTCGCCGTCGTCGTCGTACCAGGTGAATGTGAATTCGCCCGCTTCGGGTACGATCGCGTCGAACTGGAAATACGGGTTGGTCGAGATCGCAGGCTCAAGGGCCACGTCGATGACGTTCTGGCCGTTAAAGTCGACAACAAACCGGTTGATGATCGAGCGCGGGATCAGGTTGCCTTCCTTATCCTTGCGCTGACCGCTTTCCATCTTGTGACTGATCAGCGACTTGATGGTGATGGTATCGCCCGCCGACGCGGTCTTGGGTACCTTGACGCGGGGTTTAACTCCGGATGCCATGTGTCTGTCTCCTTAACCTTAGCCGCCGCAGCCGCCGATTGTGACCTTGACCTCAGCCGAGGCCATCTGGAACGTGCCGTCTTCCATCTGTGCAACCGCAACCACGTTCTGGGTCTTGGCCAGACGGATGCGGGTGCTTGCGGCACGGCTGGGGTTCAGCGGACCGAACTTGAAGGTCGCGACGTTCGGCACCGGGTTGCCATCGGCATAGAGCGCCACCGCCACCGCACCGGGCGCGGTCACGTCAATCGGCACCGTGTTGCCGTTTTCGGCAATCTCGGGCGCGCCGATCTTCATGTCACCGGCTGCGGCTTCGGCGCCGCCGGTGAATTTTGCAATTTCGTCATCGGTCAGCGATGCAAAGGCGGGCAAAGCGCCCAGCCCGGTCGCCCCGAGCGCCGCCATGCCAACGGCCAGCAGTTTACGACGGTTGAGTTCCATAGAATGTCTCCAGTCGGATACGGGGGTGAAAGGGATTATTCGTCCTTGAGCGTCATGAGGTAGGCCACCACATCCTCGACCTGCTGGGCCGACAGGATGGACTGGCCCGCGAAATCCTCGAGCGGACGCACGTAATTCGCGTTGATGTAGAAGGCGGGCATCATGGTGCCCTCGAACATGTTCTTGGCATTGGTCACGATCCCGCGCAGTTCGGCCTGATTCCAGCGGCTGCCCACACCGTTCAACGCCGGCGCGACTTCACCGTGAAAGCTTTCCTCGCTCAGATCCGCGTTCTGGTGGCAGGCGAGGCAGTTGCCCTGCTTGCGGTTGGCAAAGATCACGCGCCCTGCCACCGGATCACCGGGCGTGCCGGTGAGTGAGGCTTCCACGATCCCGTCGCTATAGACAACGTCGCCCGGGGCGATCTCACCTGTCAGTGCGGGGGTGGCCGCCAGAGCGGCCACACAGGCCAGTCTCATTGCGTTTTTCATGCTTCCTCCCTGGGGCGATTCCGCTGCCCACTGACGGTATGCTAGGGCACACAACCGGGCTGACGCAACAACAAATTCATTAACATGAATTTTTCAATAGGTACGCAAGCTGCTCCTGCAGCGCAATTTTCTGCGGGCGCGAAGGTCTGAGTGTTTTGCTTGGGAAAGCTTCTCACAACAACGGACCTCGTCCTCTTGCTTTCAGTGTCAAAGCTGTACCGAAGCGGCGTAGCGCATGACACCCGTGCATTCCCGCTCGCCCCATGGCTTGCTGCAAGCTGTTAGCAAAACGATGCAATCGGGCCAGCTTTCTTGCAATACACTCCAGAGCAACCAAGATACACGCCATATATGTTAAGGGAGCAATGAAATGAAAACGCGTTTAAGGACGCTGCTGGCTTGTATGGTTTTGCTGTCGTCTCAGGCGCACGCTAAGTAAATCTCCCCCGGTCAGGCAATCACTGTTACATCCGACTGGCATTCCAAAAACGGTGGCCCGTACGCGGCTGAGATGATATCTTGCAATTCAAACAGTGGTTTTTGTGTTTTCGACGAAAAATTCTCTCCCAAGCATCACCCGATGACAAAAACAAAGAACGGCTTGCAAGTCGTCTATACCGGCGTTGAAATCGTCTATCTGTTCAGCGCGGGCGGAAAAGGCACCTTCCACAACTCCTCTGGGAAACAGGTCTGCACGTTTCACTGGTCTCAATAACCCAAGTGATGGAGATCAGAGACGAAAAAGCGGTCATACCTACGTTTTTCTGTCGCCAAACACTGGGATGATGGCGTCTTGCCGCCCAACGCCGGGCGAAAACCCTAACAGGGCACAGGCGCCACTATGCGGCCCGTTGGCAATGGTTTGCTGCCATCGAAACATGACACTCGGCCCGGACCATCGCGCCAGAAAAAATTCGGATCCAGATGGCATGTTGGCCAATCATTGCATCGGCGGAGCGCGAAATGAACATGAGGCGTTTTTCCGATGCTGGGTCGGTTCGCTTTCTGAACATATCCCACCAACTGGCCGGCTTTGACTCGCGCGCCGTTTTTCAGGCCCGGCAATGGCACAACATGCACCATTTCGACAAAAATTCGGGCCGCGGACATCGACGGCCGGGGCCTGACCCTGAACTTGGTGGTGATGCCGACGACACCGCCGTAAACTGCGTTGTCTGGCTCGATATACCGCACCGTTCCATCAACAGGCGAGATCACCGGCGACCCGGCCGGAGTGCAGAAATCAAT
>JBCBAV010000205.1:0-4120 GCA_038532285.1 Pseudomonadota bacterium
CAAAACACGATCCTGATACTTTCGCTTCTCGGCGAAATGGCGCAGGCTCAACGGCGCGACGCGGGCAGCCGCCAGAAACGCAACCCGGCGCGCGGTCAACGGCCCTTTTTCCTCCGGCAAAGCCGCCAGGTAAGCCTCAAGGCTCTCCCGATCCGTGACCGCGTCGATCTCCACTTCAACCCGCACCCTACGCCGCCCCTTTCCGCAGCCGCTCCGGCAACCCGTTCGCCCAGGTCGAGATCGTCCCTGCCCCCAGACACACCACCATGTCACCGGGCCGGGCCTGTTCGCGCACGAGCCGTTCCAGATCACCCTCGTCCACCACCGCCCGCGCATGCCGATGCCCGTGGCGGATCAGGCCGGCGACGAGGTCGTCGCGGGAGGCGCCTTCGATCGGCTCTTCGCCGGCGGCGAACACTTCCGAGATGCCCACAACATCCGCATCGTTGAAGCAGGAACAGAAATCCTCGAAGTGATGGCTCAGGCGCGAATAGCGGTGCGGCTGGTGCACGGCGATCACGCGGCCATCCGTTGCCTGCCGCGCGGCCTTCAGCACAGCGGCAATCTCGGTCGGGTGGTGGCCGTAATCGTCGATGATTGTCACACCGTCCACCTCGCCCACGCGGGTAAAGCGGCGGTTCACGCCCCCAAAGCCCGCCAAGGCGCTGCGGATCTCGTCCGCTTTCATCCCCAGATGCCGCGCCACGGCCACCGCACTCAGCGCGTTCGACACGTTGTGATCGCCGGGCATCGGCAGGCTGCAGCCCTCGATCACGGTCTCCTCGGCCAAGAGCGCCACATCGAAATGCGCCACCCCCGCCTCGTACCGCAGGTTCACCGCCCGCACATCCGCCTGCGGGTTAAAGCCATAGGTCACCACGCGCCGGTCCGTGATCTTGCCCACCAGCGCCTGCACGTCCGGATCGTCGGTGCAGCACACCGCCAGCCCGTAGAACGGGATGTTCGACACGAAATCGTAAAACCCCTGGTGCAGCGCCTCGACCGTGCCCCAATGCTCCATGTGCTCTGGGTCGATGTTGGTAACAATCGCAATGGTCGCGGGCAGGCGATTAAAGGTGCCGTCGCTCTCATCGGCCTCGACCACCATCCACTCGCCATCGCCCTTGCGCGCATTCGACCCATAGGCGTGGATGATCCCACCATTCACCACCGTCGGGTCAAACCCGCCCTCGTCCAGCAGCGCCGCCACCATCGTGGTGGTCGTCGTCTTGCCGTGCGTGCCAGCGACGGCGATGTTCGACCGCATCCGCATCAGCTCCGCCAGCATCTCGGCCCGCCGCACGATGGGCAGACCGCGCGCCCGCGCCGCATCCAGTTCGGGATTGCCCGGTTTGATCGCCGACGAGATCACGACAACCTCCGCGTCGTTGATATTCTCCGCCCGCTGCCCTTCGAACACATGCGCCCCGAGCCGCGCCAACCGGTCCGTGATCTTGGAGGCCTTCAGGTCCGACCCCTGCACCACGTAACCGTGGTTCAGCAGCACCTCGGCAATCCCCGACATCCCGATGCCGCCGATACCGACAAAGTGGATCGGGCCGACATCGCCGGGCAGTTTGGTGACGGGGGTCATGGGCGCTCTCCTGCGGCGAGGGTTTCAACGAGGGTGACAAGGGCATCGGTCGCATCCGGGCGCGACACCGACACCGCGGCAAGGGCCATCTGCAACGCCCCGTCCGGGTTTTCCAGCACGGCCTGCACCTGTGTGGCCAGGCTCTCGGGGGTGAACTGGCTCTCGGGGATCAGAATGGCGGCGCCCGCATCGACCAGACCCCGGGCATTGGCGCTTTGGTGATCGCCTGCGGCGGCGGCATAGGGGATCAGGATCGACGGCCGTCCGATCACCGAAATATCCGCCACCGACGACGCGCCCGAACGCGAGATGACAAGCTGCGCCTCGGCAAACTGTTTGGGCACATCGTGGATGAACGGCGCCACTTCGGCACGCACGCCGACGGCCTCATAGGCGGCCTGCACCGCAGCCACGTCTTCCTCGCGTGCCTGCTGCACGACGGTCAGTTGCGCCAGCACCGCGTCGGGCAATTGCGCGATGCCCTGCGGCACCACCTCGGACAGGATGCGCGCACCCTGACTGCCGCCGATCACCACGATCTTCATCGGATAGTCGCCAGGCGGGATATACGCCGCCCCGGCCCTGTCCCCGACGGCGCGCCGCACCGGATTGCCCACATGCACCCCCTCGACCCCGCCGGGCAGCGCTGTGGGCCAAGTGCCACACGCCACCGTATCGACGCGGCGCGCAAAGATCTGGTTCACCCGCCCCAACACGCCGTTCTGTTCATGGATCATCCGGGGCCGCCGCAACAGCGTGGCCGCCGCCATCGCCGGAATGGTCGGATAGCCGCCAAAGCCTACGACCACGTCCGGCCTGTCGCGCATCATGCGCAGGCTCGCCGACAGCACGCCACCGGCGATGCGCACCGGCACCGCGGCCTTTGCCAGCACCCCGCCGCGGGCAAAGGTGGCCGATGAAATCTCCTCGATCTCGACAGTGTGGGGAAACCCGCCCGTATACCGCGCCCCGCGCGCATCCGTGCTCAGCTTCACGCGCCAGCCCTTTTGCAGCATCGCCTCGGCCAGCGCCTGCGCGGGAAACATGTGCCCCCCCGTCCCACCTGCCGCCATCAGCAAAAGAGGTTCCGCCATGCGCTGTCTCCCACCGGGGGCCACGCGCCCCCAAAACTGCTACCGCCCGCGCAACAGGTCCGAAATCTCACCCTGCGCGCGGCTGCGGGTAAAGGCCAAAAGCATGCCAACCGCAATCCCTGACGCAATGACACTCGACCCGCCATAACTGACAAAGGGCAAGGTCATCCCCTTGGCCGGCAACAACCGCACCGCCACACCCATGTTGATCATCGCCTGCACCCCGAACATGCACGCGAGCCCCGTGCCCGCCAGCCGGATGAACGGATCACGCTCGCGCATCAGGCGCATGAGCGAGCGCACGACAATCATGGCATACAGCGCGATGATAAACAGGACGAGGACCAGCCCGTATTCCTCTGCCGCCACCGCAATGATGAAATCGGTATGCGCGTCCGGCAGGCTCCACTTCACCTGCCCCTCGCCGACACCCACGCCAAAGAGACCGCCCTCCTGGATCGCGTTGGTGGCATAACCCAGCTGCGTGCGCGGATCGACCTCGGGCGACAGAAACCCGTCAATGCGGCGCGCGAAATGCTCGGAACTGGAATAGGCAAAGCTGCCCGCCAGCACCACCAGCCCCGCCATGCCCACCAGCAGGATCATCGGCGCACCGGCCACGAAATACATCACACCCCAGCCAAAGAGCACCAGACACGCCTGCCCGAAATCCGGCTGCAACGCCAGCATCAGCACGATGGAAATGCACAGAACAAACGACCACAGCCGCCCCGGCGGCCCGTTGATCTCTTGACTGGCGGCCAGCATCCACGCCGCTACCACGACAAATCCGGGTTTCAGAAATTCAGACGGCTGGATCGACGCAAAGCCCAGGGAATACCACCGCACCGCCCCCTTGCCGAAATCCGTACCAAAGAAAGGGAGCAGCGCAATCGCCACAAAGGCCGCCAGAAACCCCAGCGTCGCCAACCGCCGCACCAGCGTCGGCGACATCATCGACGTCAGGATCATCGCCACCAGCGCCAGCCCCCCGAAAAACGCCTGCCGCGCCACGTAATGGAATGGCCCGAACCCGTTCTTCTCGGCCAGCGGCACCGACGCGGCCAGACCCAAAAGCAGGCCCACCGCACACAGCATCAGGACACAGGACAAGGTCCACTTGTCCACCGTCCGCCACCATTTGGGAAGAATAGGTTCACCATCCCGCACCGGGACCGCGCCATAGACCATCTCTGTCATGATCTGCCGCCTTCACGCCTGTTTTGCCTCGACCCCCCGGTTGCTCCGAGGTGGTTGCATAGCAGCATAACGACAATTGCGCTTTCGGGCCAGACTTAGTTGCCCGCGCGTCCCTGTCCGGCAAGATATGGCGCGGGGCTGGTTAAACTGGCGTTCATATATACCTGCCGAAGGCTCCAAGTGGAGAGTACGGGAGCCTCCGGCGGCGGTTTATTTAGCGAAATGAAGCAGG
>JBCBAV010000206.1:0-4039 GCA_038532285.1 Pseudomonadota bacterium
CCGGGGTCACCGTCCGGGTCCCGTGTTGCGCGGTTGGCGCGGGCCGCGTGCGGCGCGGGTGGGCAGGGTGCGCGCGGCGCGGGGTTTTGCGCGGGTCAGCCGCGAAGACGCTCAGCGCGGCAGGGCAGCGGCGGCGCGGGCCAGTGTGGCGATGCCGGACCAATCGTTCTGTTGCACCAGATCGCCGGGCGCGACCCAACTGCCGCCCGCGCAGACCACGTTGGGCAGGCTGAGGTAGCTGGCCGCGTTGTCGGGGCTGACGCCGCCCGTGGGGCAGAAGGAGATCTGGGGCAGCGGTGCGCCGATGGCCTTGAGCGCGGGGGCGCCGCCGGAGGCTTCGGCCGGGAAGAATTTGAGCATGTTGTAGCCGCGCGCCAGCAGTTGCATCGCTTCGGTCGCGGTGGCGGCACCGGGCAGAAGCGGCAGGCCTTCGGCCTCGCAGGCGGCGATCAGGGCGTCGGTCGCCCCGGGCGAGACGCCGAATTGCGCGCCTGCGGATTTGGCGGCGCGGACATCGTCGGGGGTGATCAGCGTGCCTGCGCCGACAACGCCGCCCGGCACCTGTGCCATGGCAGCGATCACGTCGAGGGCGGCGGGCGTGCGCAGGGTCACCTCGAGCGCGGGCAGCCCGCCTGCGACCAGCGCCTCGGCCAGCGGTCGGGCGTGCGCGGCGTCGTCCACCACCAGCACCGGGACAATGGGCGCGAGGCTGCAGATCTCGTGTGCGCGTTTGGAGGCGTCGGGGGCTGTGATCATTGGTCTTCTCCGAGGGCCCGGGTGTGTTGGTTCGTCAGGTCGGTTGCGCGGGTGCGGTGCGTCTGTGGGATCGGTGGGCCGTTGCGGCGCGATGTGGTGCGCGTGGTGGGGGCCGAAAAGGACGGCATCAGAACTCTCCGAACACGCTGGCGCCGGTGGCGGCGGGTCCGACCGTGTTGCGGAAGGCGTGGAACATGTCGCGGCCCACGCCCCAGTGGTTGTCCGACAGGTCGGCGGTGGCCAGCGGGCGGTCGAGCGCTGCGGGGTCGAGCAGTTCAAGCGTGCCGGCGTCGCCGTCCACGCGGACCATGTCGCCGTCGGCGATGCGCCCGATGGGGCCGCCGTCGAGCGCCTCGGGCGAGACGTGGATGGCGGCGGGCACCTTGCCCGACGCACCGGACATGCGGCCGTCGGTCACCAGCGCCACCTTTTGCCCGCGGCCCTGCATGATGCCCATGAGCGGCGTGAGCGAGTGCAGTTCGGGCATGCCGTTGGCCTTGGGACCCTGAAAGCGGACCACGATCACGACGTCGCCGGTGGCAAAATCGCCCGCCTTGAACGCGGCCTTGACGGCGTCCTGATCGTGAAAGACGCGGGCGGGGGCCTGAACCACGCGGTGTTCGGGGGCGACGGCGGAGATTTTCATCACCGCGGTGCCGAGGTTACCGGTCATGCGGCTGAGCCCGCCGGTGGGCTGGAACGGATCGGTCGCGGGGCGCACGATCTTGTCGTTGAGCGTGTCGGGGCTGCCGGGCGTCCAGGTGAGCGCGCCGTCGATCAGCTTGGGTTCCTGGGTGTAGGTTTCCAGCCCCGTGCCCGCGACCGTGAGCGTGTCGTCGTGCAAAAGCCCCGCGTTCAGGAGTTGGCCGATCATGTAGCCAAGGCCGCCCGCGGCGTGGAAGTGGTTCACGTCGGCCAGCCCGTTGGGGTAGACGCGCGCCAGCAGCGGGGTCACCTCGGAGAGATCGGCGAAATCCTCCCAATCCAGGATGATGCCACCCGCGCGGGCCATGGCGATGAGGTGGATCAGCAGGTTGGTAGAGCCGCCGGTGGCGCCGAGGCCGACGATGCCGTTTACGTATGCCTTTTCATCGAGGATGTGCGCGACGGGCGTGTAGTTGTTGCCCAGTGCCGACAGGCTGAGCGCGCGTTTGGCGCCCTCGACGGTGAGCGCGTCGCGCAGGGGCGTGCCGGGATTGACAAAGGAGGCGCCGGGCAGGTGCAGGCCCATGAACTCCATCAGCATTTGGTTGGTGTTGGCGGTGCCGTAGAAGGTGCAGGTGCCGGGGCCGTGATACGCCGCCATTTCGGAGGCCAGCAGTTCCTCGCGCGTGGCCTCGCCCGCGGCGAAACGCTGGCGCACCTTGGCCTTGTCGTCGTTGGAGATGCCCGAGGTCATCGGCCCTGCGGGCAGGAACACCGCCGGAAGGTGCCCAAAGCTTTGGGCGGCGATGATGAGACCCGGCACGATCTTGTCACAGACGCCGAGGAAGACGGCGGCGTCAAAAGTGTTGTGCGACAGCGCCACGCCCGCGGCCATGGCGATCACGTCGCGGGAAAAGAGCGACAGTTCCATGCCGCCCTCGCCCTGGGTGACGCCGTCGCACATGGCGGGCACGCCGCCTGCGACCTGCGCGGTGCCACCACCTGCACGGATCGCGTCGCGGATAAGGGTCGGGTAGGTTTCGAACGGCTGATGAGCCGAGAGCATGTCGTTATAGGCCGTGACGATGCCGAGATTGCCGGAGGTGGCCGCCGCCAGACGTGGCTGATCGGGGCCTGCAGCGGCAAAGGCGTGGGCCTGCCCCGAGCATGACAGGTGCGCGCGGGCGGGGCCTGCGCTGCGGGCGGCGGCCATCCGGTCAAGGTAGCGGCGGCGGGACGCCTCACTGCGGGCGGTGATGCGATCGGTGACCTTGCGGACTGTGGCGTTGAGAGACATGAGACCTCGGCGGCGTCAGTTGGCGTGATGTGTTGCGGCGCGCTCTAGCACATCGGACTTGATAGCGCTAACAGAAAACATGTCGCAGCTTTCGCGCCACGCACGCTAGGCAAGGGGCGCGACACAACATATAGTGTGCGCAACAGCGAAGCAGGCATTTCGCGGGCAGAGGGACGGGCATGGCGCATATCATCGTCGTGGGCAATGAAAAGGGCGGCGCGGGCAAATCGACCGTGTCGATGCATGTGGCGACGGCGCTGGCGCGGATGGGGCACAACATCCAGTGTCTGGATCTGGACCTGCGGCAGCGCAGTTTCGGCCGCTATGTCGAGAACCGGCGCGCGTTCATGCGCAGCGCGGGGCTGGAGCTGGCCTGTCCGGATGTGCACGACCTGCCCGAGATTGACGCGGCGGACCTGAAACCGGGCGAGAACCTTTATGACCATCGGCTGTCGGCGGCGGTGGCGACGCTGGAGGATGGCAGCGATTTCATCCTGATCGACTGCCCCGGATCACACACGCGGCTGAGCCAGGTGGCGCATTCGCTGGCGGACACGCTGATCACGCCGCTGAACGACAGCTTTGTCGACTTTGACCTGTTGGCCAAGACGGACCCGACCGGCGAAAAGATCCTGGGCCCGTCGGTCTATTCCGAGATGGTGTGGAACGCGCGGCAGCTGCGGGCGCAGGCGGGGCTGAAGCCGATCGACTGGGTCGTGGTGCGCAACCGCGTGGGCACGCAGCGGATGGTGAACAAGGAAAAGATGGAGCGCGTGATCACATCGCTGGCCCGGCGGATCGGGTTCCGGGTGGCGCCGGGGTTTTCGGAACGCGTGATCTTTCGCGAGCTGTTTCCCCGTGGGCTGACGCTGTTGGACCTCAAGGATATCGGGGTGAAGCAGCTGAACATCTCGAACGTGGCGGCGCGGCAGGAATTGCGCGACCTGATGAAGGCGCTGCATTTGCCCGGGGTCGAGGTGGATATCTGAACGTTTTGGTTTTGCGCCACCCGTCCCGGGCTTGACCCGGGACCTCGGCGTGAGAACGGGAGGCCCCGGATCAGGTCCGGGGCGGGTGGGAGCCTTTCTAGGCCCTTTGAATATGTCGGGTGTGTGATCTCACTTGCAATGGCGCAGCGGCAATCGGGTGCGTTGTCTTTTGGGCGCGGCAGTCGTGCTTGAATGACCCCGTCCCGGGCTTGACCCGGGACCTCAACGTCGGACCGGGAGGCCCCAGGTCAAGCCCGGGGCGGGTTAGCTGGGACCAGCCTCGAACCAGTCCATCATGCGGGCGGCCCAGCCTTTGGGTGCGCCGTGGCCGCCGGGGTGCAGCATCAGCTGG
>JBCBAV010000207.1:0-3918 GCA_038532285.1 Pseudomonadota bacterium
ATCACGCCGAAACCGCGCCAAATAGACGCCCCGGTACGGCTGATCTGGTCGGGGATGGCTGGGCTGTGCGCAGCTATGGTGCCCCACGCCATAACAGCAAGGATGCCAAAGCCAATATCGAGGCGATCTTTACCATCAAACAGGCCCTGAAAACCGCTTTTGAGGCGGATCCCTTTGGCAAGCATGTGGTTATTCTGGTGGGGCGGGTGCCCTTTGCGCGCAGTGGCAATGGCAACCCCGATGGTCACGGGGCGGCGCCTCTGGCGACCGATCTTATTTATGGGGATGTCGATGGACGCTGGCGGATCACATCCGAGGCGCAGCTTCTCGATACGCGCCTGCCCAGTGATGCTATCGAGATGCAGGTGGGGCGGATCGATTTCTCGCCTGTGAATGGCGATGATCCGGATCTCGAGATCCATCTGCTGCGCGGCTATTTTGACAAGAACCACCATTGGCGCCATGGCCGGTTGGGCGATCTGCGCGAGGCCTACGGGGGCAAGGCCCTGGGTCTGATTGGCGAGATCAACGGGCTACGCAATATCGTAGGGGCGGCGCAGATCACCAAGGGGGGGCATCATGATGTGGGTGAGGATCGCCCTTGGCTCTGGGGTGTTGATTTTGGCCATCACGCGGGCAAGAAATATGCCGCCGACTTTGCCAATAAAGCGGTATTTGCGATCAATTTCGGCTCTCACAAGCAAAAGATCGACCGGGCCTTCAATCCGATGACCGCACTTTTGGCGCAGCCGTGGTACACGCTGGCGGTGGGATGGGGAGCACGGCCGTCCTGGTGGCTCCATCATATGGCGCTTGGTGGCACGATTGGTGATGTGCATATGCGCACGGTCAACAACGGCGTGGCTAAGGAGCCTTTCCTGCAGAGTATGGATTACTTTCCCACGGGGCAGTATCTCTGGCGCAATCCGATCTGGGTGAACCTGTTGGGTGACCCCACGCTGCGCGCCTTTCCGCTATCGCCGCCGCGTCTGGTGCAGGCAGTGGTCCCGGAGGAGGGCGAGGGCGGTGTGCAGCTCTTCTGGGAGGCCTCAGAGGATGCCGATACGCTTGGCTACCGCGTCTACCGCCAACAGGCCGGTACGTTTGATTTTATTCTGGTCAGCGGTGAGGCGCCCCTGACAGCGCTGGAGTTCACCGACCATGACGGCGCAGGCGCAGATGCGCTCTATATGGTGCGGGCCGCGGGCCGCAAGGAGGTGCCGGCCGGCTCTTTCAACACACTCTCGCAAGGCGTCTTTGTCCAGCCGGGGCGCGTCCCTTTGCAGGTGCGCGAGAGTGCCGAACTTCCGGTGCCCGCAGGTGCGCCTTTTGTGTTGCCGGAAAATTTTGGTGCGCCGCAGCAGGGGCTGATCTCTTCTTTTGTCTGGGGGCCATTGCGCGGTGAGCTGCGCTTTGAGGGGGGGCGGTGGCAGTATACGCCGCCAGAGGGCTTCACCGGCACGGTGCCGCTGCGCTATGTGGTGTCGGACGCTCTCACGAGTGCGGCCGGTGTGCTGGCGCTCAAAATTGGCCCATAAGCGACAGTGTAGACATTTTAACCCCCTCCGATTAGATCAGGCCCCTGCGTAAGGCAGGTTTGTTTTATGGTTTATGCTAAATCTCAGGTATCGCTGCGCCCTCTTTTTGGCGCGGCCTCGAAAGTGGCGCACATCGACCCATGAGCCAGCAAAGCGGAACCCTGCGTTCCCAGATCAAGACATCGGCAAAACTTTCCGGCCTGCGCTTTGCCTCCAATGTCGCCCTGCGGCTCGTTTCGACCGTGGTGCTGACCCGACTTCTGGCGCCGGAAGTTTATGGCGTTTTCGCCATTGTGCTGGCTTATATTTTCTTGCTGGAGATGTTTTCCGATTTCGGGCTTCGCTCTCTCATTCTCACCCGAGAAGGCGAGGTCACTGAGCGATTTCTGCGCACCTGCTGGACGGTTTCCATCCTGCGTGGCGTGCTTATTGCCTTGGTTTCGTGTCTGATTGCGCTGGTGATCGCGGGGGTACAAGGACAGGATCGATTTGCAGAAGACAGTGCGTATGCCGCGCCCGTCCTGCCCTGGGCGATTGTGGCGATCGGGGGCGCTACGCTGCTTTATGGCTTTGAATCACCTCTGCGTTTCATGCGCGAACGCGAGATGGCCTTTGGCGGGGTCACAATCGTTGATTTGGTGCGCAATATCCTGACGCTGATTGTCACGGTGGTGCTGGCTTATTATCTGCGTTCGGTCTGGGCGCTTGTGATTGGTCAGGCGGTCCGCTCTGTGCTGCATGTGTGGCTCAGCTTTGCGGTGTTTCGCGGCCCGGCCATGGCCTTTGCGCTGGACCGCGACAGCCTGCGGGTGCTGATCGACCGGGGCAAATGGGTGCTGAGCCAGTCGGCGCTTACCGCGCTGTCTCAATCGGCAGACCGAATCCTTCTGGGTTTCGTGATGAACTCGGCCAGTTTTGGTCTCTACTATATTGCCCGCCAGCTGGTGGATATGATGCTGCAGTTTCTGACCACTATGAATGGGCAGATGGGCCTTCAGGTGTTCTCGCGGCTGCACCAGATGTCATTGCCGGACTTCCGGCACAAATATTATCGCTACAGACTGTTCTTTGATGCGCTGGCGGGGGTCGGGGCAGGGGCTGTTTTGGTTCTCGCACCGCTGCTTGTCGAGATAATATTCGACGATCGCTATCAGGGGGTTGCGGAGATCCTGCAGGTTCTGGTGCTCGGGGTTGCGGTGATTGCCCCTGTGATCATGCGCTCGATCTTCAACGCCGAACGTCAGTTTCGCCTGACCTCTATGGTCAGCCTGGTGTCGACGGCCCTGCTCTGGGGCGTGCTTTGCCTTGCGCTTTTTGGTTTTGCCTCTGTTTATGTGGCGTTTTTCGTCATCGCGCTCTATCGGATACCGGAGGCCGTGATCCTGCTCTGGCTGAGTCGGGCGCGAGGCTGGGTCGTGCTCTGGCGTGAGGGGATCATCCTTGGCTTCTTTGCGGCCGGGGCTGGGCTTGGATGGACGGTTTTGCAACTATGGGACTGGATCACATGACAGACGCGCTGCGCATCGGTCTTTTCACACCGGCCTGGCCGGGGCACAGCACGCCCAATGGCATCGCCACATCCGTCTATAACCTGGCGATTGGCCTGCACGAGATCGGTCATGTTCCGGTGATCGTGCCGATGAAGTGCGATGGCGAGGGCCCGGCGGATTTCCCTGTGGTTCCAGTGCCCGACCTGGCGCAGGGTCTTTGGGGCCGGCTGCGCCAGCGCTTTGGCGGCTATGATGCGGCCAATGAGACCTTTATCCGCCGTATTGTGCAGGCCACCACCCACGCCCGGGCGGAGCACGGCATGAGCGCTCTCATCATGGAGGAAAGCCTTGGCTGGACACGCCATGTCGAGGCCCGGACAGGCCTGCCTGTCATCGTCGCGCTGCATGGGCCGACCGCGCTCTTGCAACAGCATTATCGGCCCGGCGACGCGGTGCCCGAATACCAGCGTTACAAGGAACGGCTGGAGGCGGAGGCCTTTGCCGCGGCCTCTGCACTCATCTCGCCCTCGCGCCACGTGCTCGAGGGGGTCGCAGGGCTCGCCGATATCGCGGGTAAGCCGCAGGCAGTGCTTGCCAATAGCTTTCGGGCCCCTGAGCCCGATCCGCTGCCTGCCGCGCTGCCTGAGCGCAAGATCCTCTTTGTCGGCCGGTTCGACTATCTCAAGGGCGGGGATGTGATCTTTGAGGCCATGGCCCGGCTGGTTGAACGCCACCCGCAGGCGCAGCTGACCTTTGCCGGCCCCGATCATGGACTCGACCGGGCCGATGGCACCAAGCAGAGCATCCATGAGGTAATCGCCGCACTGCCCGAGGCGACCCAGTCCCGGATCACCTATTTTGGCCCTGCGAGCCGGGATCAGGTGGCTGCG
>JBCBAV010000208.1:0-3884 GCA_038532285.1 Pseudomonadota bacterium
ATTCATTGCCTCAGCAGCCGCTGTGTCCTCCTCAACGACGGGCTCAGGCGCATTCTGGATTTCTTCGATCTGAGCTTGGAGTGCTGCGATCTGGGCGAGCAATTCCGCGTTCGGTTCGACAGGTTCCGGTTCTGCCTCAACAACCCTCACCTCTGGTTCTGGCGGAACAAATGGTTCGATTGTGCCAAAACCCTCGCCTTCAGGCTGGAATTCATCTGGCGTTGCCGTTGGCAAAACCACGTCCTCTTCAGGCTGGTTGAGCAAGTAAAATACCGTCCCGGCAAGTCCAATCAGGACCACAACCAAGATCGCCATAAGTGGAGAGCGTCGTTGTGACGAGACTGGGCTACCAGATGCACCGGCTTCAAGCCTTGCAAGGCGTTCAGATACGTCCGCTTGGTTGGGATCATCACTCATGATGTGCCTCCTGCGGTCAGAGCGTTGGATTGGATGCAGACGACCGTTTCACCAAGACGCAGTACCCATTGGGCGTTGACGCCTGAGACGCGAATGAGACCGCGCTCCGTCTGTTGGGTGTTGACCGTCCGTTCACGACCGTTCGAGTAGCGGAAGATCGCCGGGATGGGTGCATTGCGCGCGAATTGGAAGTAGGTGAACGTGCCGTCATCCCACACTCGTGCGGGCGTGATTTCCGTGCGGTCGCTGGCACCATAGTTGTAGTTCGGTGCTTGCGCTGCAACTGCGTTCTGTGGCCGCCGTTCTTCATCAGGATAGCGGAATTGAACGACATAGAAGGTCGGTGAAGACACTTCCATCACGTTGAAATAGTAGCTGCGCCGGTTTGTGTAGACGGTCACGTTGGTATGAACACCGCGCGCCAGAGGCTTGATCGCGAATGCCTGCCCACCGGGCACGCCATCGAGTTCAAAGCCTTCAGTGTCACCGGCCAGGATCGAGCGGATCGTCTCGCCTTCCCCAAATTCCACGGTCGTGACATGGGTGAGGGAGACGTTCAGGCGATAAACCTGTTGATCGACATAGGTGGCAATGCGGACACGACTGTCATTCGGGCCACGCCGAGGCGTGTTTTCCGCAAATGCGGTCGAAGCCATGATAACCAGACATAGAAATGCAAGTCCAAAGCGGCGCATCTTAATTCTCCAATCTGTCTGATCGGATCGAATACTCGATCACGGTGAAGCCAAAGGGGTTCGTCCAGACCTGATCAATTGTGCGCGCTTCTTCGGGTCGAAACTCGAACAGCATGGTCGCGGTGAATAGGCCAGCTTGGACGCCTTGAATGGAGGTGAGCCGCTTGCGGAGCCGAACGGTCGCGCGGTTCTCACCGATCAAGTTCACGCTCAGGATTTCAACATCCAGCGTGGAATTGCTGCCATAGACGGTTGGAGGATATTGCGGGTTCGCGCTGTTCCATAGGGCCCGCACAGAGGCTTCTGCGCGGTCATCGGAGCGCTGCAACACGCTGTTGATCCGGACATCATTGTCCAGCTGATTATAGACCTCGCGATCAGTTACATAGCGGAAAATTTCAGCTTCGATCACGGCTTGGTTGCCGGTGATCGCGCTTGCACCAACGGAGACTTCGGGCAACGCAACACCCGTTTCGGGATCGTAGGGTACGACAACCGGGGGCGGGTCTACATCGAGGATGGCAACCATAACGGCACCCAGGCATCCGACGACACCGAAGGCTAATCCGGTAAGCCCGAGCTTTTGCCACAACCGTTCACGGCGCAACGCACCGTAAACCAGTTCTTCCTCAATGATTTCTTTTTCGTTGTCCAAAGTCTCTATCCCTCGATGTTAGTCGCCGAGGTCAGGAATGGTGAATTCCATGAAGTTCTGTTCTTCGGCGATGGTGGCTGCGTCGATGACACCCCCGGTGCCATCCCCCACGGTTTGAACGGCTTCGAGCTGCCACATTGCGACCAGTGCAATCGCCAGTTCAGCCGTTACGCGCGTGTTCAGATCGACGCTCTCTTTGAGTTCGTCCATGTCATCAATCAGGCCGACAAGACGATCCACGCGCTCAAGAGATTGGCCCGCATCCTCATAACTGTTCTGGGCTGCTGCCGAGACGAGGGCGCCAGTGGTGGCTTGTGTCGCAATGCGTTCAGCACCAGCATTTCCGCTGGTTGCCATCTCGCTGAGCGTATCTTCATCAAAGCCCAGATCCGCGAGAACACGGTCCATCTGGGTTTCAATCTCGCCCGCACCGGAGCCGCTGAGGCCCGAGAAGTCGCCGGTACGGATTGCTTGGATCGTCGCCTGGATGTCCCCGAATTCCTGATCGAGAATGCCGTTGAGTTCGGCTTCCATTTCTGTCGCGATGACTTCAGGGAGTTCAGCCAGGCGCGTCAGAGCGGCATAGGTTTCCTGAAGCTGCGCGAGCTGGTCGGTGAGTGTCGTCAGTTGCTCACGAAGCTGCAAAAGCTGTTCGTTCTGCAGAAGCTCGTCTTCGATCATCTGGCGGAGTTGCTGGATGTTCTGAGCGATGTTCTGCGTGTCCACGACCGGCACACCCTGCGCATATGCAGGGGCCGTAATGATGGTCACGGGAGCCGCAATACCGACAGGCAAAAGCAGTGCGACAGCGAGCGTCCGAAGGGTGTTGCGGACGTAGTTGGTGAGAAGCGTTGAAGCGCGCATTAATCTAGGTCCTCTATGGTGAAGTTCATGAATTCTTGTTCTTGCATCCGAGCCGCTGCGAGACGCAGTTGCTCAGCGCTAAGGGGTTGGGTCCGTGCGGCTTGCAGTCTTGTCATTGCGGCAATGAGACGGACCAGTTTAGCCCGGGCATAGGTGTTCAACGCCATGGACTCTTGCACGTCGGTGGTGGAGCCAATGCGGGTCACGATATCCCGCACGCGAAGGGCGGCTTGGCGGATCGCAGTTGGTGTATTGCTGCCATAGAAGGCTGCGCCCGTACCCATCATCGACAGGTTCGAGTTCGCCAGTAGGGCAGGGTCGATTGTGCCAAGCGCTTCGATCCCGCCAATCCGCGCAAGGTATTCGTTGTATTTCTGCGGAATGATGGTGACGTAGTGCTGCGTCTCTTGGAACGGCGGCACGCCGCTGTACTCGATCACGCGGCCCGGGCCAGCGTTATAGGCGGCAAGCGCGAATATAATGTTGCCATCAAAGCGGGCGAGCTGTTGTGCCAGATACCGCGCCCCGCCTTCGACTTGGAGGTAAGGGCTGTTTCGATACTCAGGGAAGATACCCAGATCGCCCGCCGTTCCCGGCATGATCTGCGTCAGGCCATAGGCTCCGACCGGGCTTTCAGCCCGGATAACGAACCGGCTTTCCTGCCAAATCAGCGCTTGGGTCAAGGCCCGCCATTGTACGACGGACAGGCCCGCCGCGCCGACGCCCGGATGACCATGGGTTTCCTGTGCTACGCGGATGATAAGCTGCTCGATATTCTCGGCGGCATCGCCGAACATTTGATCGCCAGCGGGGTTGGGATCGAGGTCAGCGGTCCCATAGACCGCCTCTACGGACCTATCCGCATCCCCGCTGCCGTCTTCAAGGCCAGAGACCATTCCCGATATAGCAACGCCTCCAACATCAAAGCTCGTTTGTGCATCGAGAATGGCGTCGAGAACCGAAAGCTGTTCTCTCTCAATCTCTGAAATGGCCTCGTGGACCGAGAGGGTTTCGGCTTGCACTGCAAGGTCAGCCTCCCGATCTGCGGTTTCGATGATGTCGCGGGCCGTGAGGCCGGAGTCCAAAACCGGCACGCCTTGGGCGAGCGCGACAGTTGATACCCCGATCAGCAACAGCGCTGCCTCGGTCAGCCTACTCATTGGCGATGTCCTCTAAATCCAGAAGATCAGGACCGTCAAGAGCGTCGAAATTGCAGTCGTGAGCGGCGGGGCCTCGCGACACAAAGCTGAAGC
>JBCBAV010000209.1:0-3717 GCA_038532285.1 Pseudomonadota bacterium
ATCGCGTAGTCCTTGACCAGATCGCACTGCCCCAGGGGCCGCAAACGGTCCAGATGGTCCTGCACAAGCCGTTGAAACCTCTGCGACAGCACATCGCGCACCGTGCGCGGGCTCAGCGCCGGAAACAGCGCCTTGCGTTCGCGCATGTGCGCGGCGCCGTCCTTGCGCATCATGTTGGCGCCCATGACCCGCGTCAGCAGCCCGTCCGGCTGGTCGCTGGAAAACACGTCCGTCCGCTTTTCCTCGCGAAAAATGTCATCGCGCCGCGTGATCAGCGTCGCGCCCAGTTCTGGCACAAAGCACACCGGCGCGCGCGCCCGCATCTCGGCCAGATCGGGGTAGGGATCCGCGTGAAAGCGCGTCGGATCAATATGGTAGGTCGGTGCATCGGACATGCGCACACCGTAGCGCAGTTTTTCCCGCTGGCGCAGTGTTTTGAACCGCGCCCTGCGTCACACCCGAACGCCCCCGGAGTAACACCGGGAACGCCATGGCACTCGGGCCAGCCTCAGCCGCGCCTGCGGCGCACCACCACCCCGGCCCCCAGCGCGCTCAGCAGCAACCACATGCCCGCGGGCAGCGGGATGGTGCCCGGATCGGGCGTGCGCGCGGTCAGCGTCACGGTATCCAGCCACGGGCCCAAATTGTTCGACACCGACGTGTCCATCTGAATGAACAGCCCCGCGGCAAAATCCGTGCCCGCCGTGAACGACAGGACAGGGCTCAGCGGCGCCATGTAGCCCGACACCGACTGCGTCGGCCCGCCAAGAATGCCAAAGGTGAAAGGATCAGCTTGCTGCCCGCCCGGAATGTCCAGGGTCAGCGTGTAGGTCGTGCCGGTCACGAAACTGAACGCCGCAAGCGTTTCCAGCCGCGCGGGCGTGGAATTGAACGACCCGTCAAGGTCAATGCACGTGTCCACGCATCCCGGAAACGATCCCGCCGACGGCAAAATGTCGACATTGCCACCGCCCACAACCGTCCAGTTCGTCAGCGATGTTGTCGTGGAAAACCCGGTCCCGCCGGTGTCATCCGCCTGAAAGTCGTCCTGAAACACCGTCGTGGTGGCGGCCACGGCACTGTGGCCAGCGACCGCCAGAACAGCCGCCAAAAGCATTGATAAAATCCGCATAAATCCCCCCCGGGATACGTCCCCTCATGAAATTCCGTACGGAAACGTACCACAAAAAGGGCGATCCAGCCACCAACCGGCGGTAGAATGCGGCGCTACCGCGTCAGCGTGCGCATTCCGCGCCCCAGCCCTTCGAGGGTCATGGGCACCATCGCGTCCGGGCCGAATATCTCCTGGATCATCGCGATGGAATGGGTGTAGCCCCAGTATTTCTCGGGCACCGGGTTGATCCACAGATGCGACCCCCACTGGTCGCGCGCGCGCTCCAGCCAGACCTGCCCGCTTTCGGCATTCCAATGTTCATTCGCGCCACCGGGATAGGCGATCTCGTAGGGCGACATGCTGGCGTCGCCCACAAAGATGCACTTGTAGTCCGGCCCATAGGTCCGCAGCACCTCGTGGGTGGACAGCTGCGCGTCCCAGCGCCGCCGGTTGTCGCGCCAGACGCCCTCATAGAGGCAATTGTGGAAATAGAAGTACTCCAGATGCTTGAACTCTGCCCGCGCCGCGGAAAACAGCTCTTCGACCACCTTGATATGCGGGTCCATGCTGCCGCCGACGTCCAGAAACAGCAGCACCTTGACCGCATTGCGCCGCTCGGGGCGCGTCTTCACGTCCAGATACCCGTGTTCCGCCGTCGCGCGGATCGTCCCGTTCAGGTCCAGCTCCTCTGTCGCCCCATCCCGCGCCCAGCGACGCAACCGCTTCAGCGCCACCTTGATGTTGCGCGTGCCCAGTTCAACTGTGTCGTCCAAGTTCTTGAATTCACGCTTGTCCCACACCTTGACGGCGCGCCCATGCCGGCTTTCCTTCTGCCCGATGCGCACGCCCTCGGGGTTGTAGCCATAGGCCCCAAAAGGCGACGTCCCAGCGGTCCCGATCCACTTGTTGCCGCCCTGGTGCCGACCCTTCTGTTCCTCAAGCCGCTGCTTCAGCGTCTCCATCAGCTTGTCGAACCCGCCCATCGCCTCGATCTCGGCGCGCTCTTCCTCGGACAGGTGCTTTTCGGCCATCTTGGTCAGCCAGTCGGCGGGGATGTCCACCGCCTCCAGCACCTGATCCAAACCGATCGCCTCCAACCCCTCGAACGCCGCCGCAAACGCCCGGTCGAACTTGTCGATGTTGCGCTCGTCCTTGACCAGGCTCAGCCGCGCGAGATAATAGAACGCCTCCACGTCATAGGTAGCAAGACCCGCCTGCAACCCCTCAAGAAAGCTCAGAAATTCGCGCAGCGACACCGGAACCTTCGAGGCGCGCAGATGCTCGAAGAACGGCAGGAACATCAGCCAAACACGCCGTTGCGGTGCAGCACGATCGTGGTCAGCAGCCCCAGCAGGCCAAAGGCGATGCCATAGGCCACCGCGTATTGCGCAATGTCCGCCGTGGCACCGCCGCGCTTCTTGGCCGTGAAACCACCGATCAAACCGCCAATCAGGGCTGCGGGAATATAGATCATCGATGCGCCTTTTCTTCGAGTGTCCCGAAACCTAGGGCGCGGCGATTATCCGTTCAACGGGCTCAGCGAAGAGATTTCCCGCAACTTGGCGCGCACCGCCCAGTCCGAGCCGAACCCGTACCGCGCCCAGCCGAGGCTGTCCAGCCGCACGGTCTGCGCCTCCGCCGACCGGCCCTGCAGATCCAGCGCCTCGGCCCGCAACAAGAGCAGGGTGGACAACAACGCTGCATTCTCGCTCTGGGCGGCCTCGTCGATATGCCGGGACAGGATTGTCATCGCCTGTGCGCCATTGCCCTTGGTTATGGCATAGGCGGCCAGTTGCGTCGCCACATAGGCCCGGTGCAGGGATGCGCCGGGGGTCGCGGCATAGTATTGATCGGCGGCACGAAAATGGGTCTGCGCTGCATGCGGGTCCGCGCTCAAGAGCAACCGGCCACTGGCATAATGGGCAAAGGCACGACGGTGATCGCGCCAGCCCATGGCCTTGGCAATCTCCAGCGCACGGGCCGCCGCGGCGCGGCGCTGGCCTGCGTTGGCACCGGGGCCAAGGGCCGTCTGCACCGCTTCGCTCCACGCCCGCGGGGTGCGGGTGGCAAAATTGGCGGGCAGGGACTGACCTGCGGGATTGATGCGGGCAAAAATGCCGGGCAGGCGTTGCGCCACCTCACCGCGGCTCATGCCGGATCGCAGCTCGGGCGCGTAATAGGCCTTGAGCATCATCATGTCGAAGCCCGTCAGCACCGTGTGCACGTTGTCGTCGTTGAACACGCTGTCGGGCAGCCGGTAGAGGTCATTGAGCGGGCCAATGGCCTGCGCCAGTTCCTCGTGCAAACAATCGCGCACCTCCTGGGGGCTCGCATCATTGGGCAAGAAGATCGCCAGCTGGTCGCGCTTGCGCAGGGCGGACCAACTGGTGCGCGGGGTCCGCCGATTGGGCTTGTATTCGGAAATCGTCGTGATGTTGGGCACCACGAAACAGGCCGCATGGGGCAGGGCGCGGCGGATCTGCGCGCGGCTGACAGCCTCGATGGTGATGTTCGCCGCACTGTCAGGTGCTGCCTCATAAATGTCGATCTCGGCTTCGGTGCGCAGCCGGTGCATCAGGCGGCGCAGGTCGGTGCCCAGCGAT
>JBCBAV010000210.1:0-3705 GCA_038532285.1 Pseudomonadota bacterium
AGCATCTTATCCTCCCTAAGGTTTCAAGACTGCTCGGCGCCGCAATGGTTTTTTGCACGCGCCTCTGGTGGGCGCGTTCCGATTGGGCCGCTACACCTCCGCGGCCAGCATTGCGTCGGCCCTTTCAAAAAGATCTGCAAAGTTCGCCTTGGCTTTGCCACGCTGGCGTTCCGCTTTGATCGCGTCGTAGTTCACGCTGACATCGCCCACGAGAAGCAGACCCACCATGCCCCACGACTTGTGCGGAGTGCAGAAATAGCCGTAGGCGCCGTCGACCGGGACAGTGAGGTCAAAGTCCTTGCCCAGCCTGCTTTTCCATGGCGCAGCGCCGTCGGGCAGCATGTTGTCGAAGCTTTGGGTGTTGTGGTTGCTGTCAACAGACAGGAACCGGATGATGTCGCCCGGTTGCGCGCGCACGATGCCCGGAAAAAAGACCATCAGCTTTTTGTCGTCCTCGGGATGATCATTGACCATTTGCACTTTGTGCACCGTTGGCGTGTTGCTTGTCGCAGAGATGGGCCAGGTCGCCATGGCCGCCGCGCTGGCGCCCAGCAGGCTCAGGTGCTTGCGTCGTGTTTGCGTCATGTATCCCCCCCTGCGCTGCCAGCAATGCGCACCATTGTGGAACAGGTCCGTATGGCAATCGGGCATCATCCGTTCCGCGCGGGTCGAACCGAAGACTGGCAGCCGAATGCACACAAATGTCGTGGCTTTGCCGACGGTCGATGATACGCGCGTGGGTTGAATATACATGTTTGTACCATCAAGGCGATAGTCGTTTGTGATCCTTGCAGGAAATGTCAGGGGTTCGCCGATCGGGCAGGTCAGTCCATACCGAAATGCGACGCCAAGGCCGCTGCCTGTTCGGTGCGGAGGTGCGACGCGGTGCGTCGCTGCGCCGGATGCCAATGGCCGCGTTGGACAGTGTTATCCGGGTGTTTTCCCGATCCGGGCACACACCATCGGCAAGGGGACGGGCATCGTGGAGCATCCGCACGAATCCGGCCTGACGTCAGCGGTGATCGCGGAAACGCGCCGACGGCAGGTTCTGCTGCAGGATATTATGTCGAACTGCATCCAGCGGGGTGGGCAGGTCATCCAGTGGGCGTCAGTCCGGCGCGCCGATGCGATCAGCAGTTGCGCGTTCGGCTGTCCCCTGCGGCTGCCTTTTGCCCACGACATCGCGTTACTTTTCGACGTGCTGCGCGGTCACACGGTTAGTCAACACCGTCGTACTTGAATGTCCGCTGACGCATTTCGTGTGTCAAAAATCGATTATCTCCCCGCGCGATCCGTGGTTTCCATTGTGCTGCCATCGCGGCATCCGACGCAGCCGCAGCAGCGCGCACGTGCGCCTTGCCATCGATTTCCGATGTCCCCTGCAAATAAAGACCTGCGAGCCAATGGCCCGTCAAAGGTGCGGCAAAGCTGGTGCCGCTCATTGAAACCTTTGATCCACCGAAGAAATTGGCAGCCTTGATGCCGCGCAAGTGGGTGACCTGTGACGGGGCCAGGCAATCGGGACCCACCCAACGGCCTGTCGGGTCCGCAGGTTTTGCCGGTGCACCCACGGCCATGGCTGTCAGCGGTCCACCGGCGGCACTGGCGGCTGCGCGCTGGTTTGCGGCGCCAAATCCGCATGTCACGACCGGATACTGGCCTGTGGCGATTGTGTTGATTGTTCCCGTGACGCTGGCCGTGCCGTAGTCATCCCAACGGTCCCATTGATCCTGGTTGAGAGGTATGGGGCCTTCTTGTGGTGGATCACGCTCCACGCTGGATTGGCGCCCGAGCGTTGGATAGCCGGGCAAACTGTCGTCACGGCGAATCCAGATGGATAGTTCCGTGGCAGTTGGTGCGAGCGTTTCCAGTCGCACGGTCCAAATGCCCGACGCGGACAATGCGGGCGGTGCATCCACGTCTGGCGGTGGCAACGCGGTTGGAGAAAGCCAGATCATGAAACGACGCCGTCCCGGATGCAGTGGCGGGTGGTCACAGACCACTTCTGCCATGATGTCCGTCGTATCGCCCGTGCCTGCGATGCCTGCGGGATCGTCCCGGCTGAGCACCAGTTTTTCGGTCGTGTTCACATCGGTAAAATCGATGAAACCGGACCCTTTGCCGTCAGGCGGCTTGACGCGGATCTTTACCGAAGGTGCCGTGGCGTCTCCGATGATCACATCTGTCCATACCTCCATGACGCTGGGTGTGCGGTCGCCGGCAGGAGACCGCCATTTGATCGTGCGCACATCGCCTTCTGTCCCGGGATCGGGCCGCACGGCGTGCGCGCGGTTCATCCGCCCGTTGCCGGACGGAATGACGATCTGGACCCGTTTCTTGCGCTGGGGCGTTTCCAGGATTGCATCGAGCGTGCGTTCAAACAGGGACGATCCATCCAGCGGGCCACCGAAATAGCCATAGCTCATGGCGATGACCACGTGAGGGTCGTCTTGGCCCGTCAGCATGTCGGCGCGCGACAGAATGTGGCGGATGCCCGCGAGCAGGAAGAAGTCCAGGTGCGCGCCGCTCGTGTCGAGAACCGAGGAGCGCGGCAATTTCACCGCGACAACGGGTTGGCGCGCGCCTTCGCCCATCTTTGCCCCGCCAAGCAGGTCCAGGACCCCGGTACCGTGCGAGGTGTTTCGCGGCATCAGGTTGCGAGTCTTTGGGTAAAACGCGCTCAACCTCTGGTCGCCGTAGATCTCGGCATACGGTCCGTCGTACCCATCCAGGATCTCATCCAGACCACTTGTGCCGCCGAAATCGACCTTCAACAGTTCCCGCCCGAACGGCACGGTCGAATTTGCGCCGGTGAACGCTGCTTCTTGGTCCCAGAAGGAAAGAACCCGCGTTTTCTTCTTGGCGAGCCGCAACCGCGGGTGTGCGATGGCAAACCCATCGTCAATGACCCCGATGACAACGCTGGTGTGATCAAAGGGATCCTGCAACGCGGCAGCGAGACCATCGGGCACCTCAAAGGGCGCTGCATCCGGTTCGGGCGCAGCATTGGACGGCATGGCGGATGACAGTTGCATCGCCTTGTCCGCGTTGCCGAAATCGCGGCCGATCATGGCCCTGACAAAGCTTGCGTCGCACAGCGCGCCAGCCGTCTGGTTGGCGATCAATCTGGCGCGGTCGGCCGCAGACATGTTGAACCGCGCGCCGTCTCGGGGGACATCCAAAAGCTGGCTCAACAACCTCTCGCCCGTCCTTGGTTTGGTGGGTTGCACGAGAAATGCAAAGGGCGGCGTTGCGGTCGCCCCTTGCCCCAGCCCCTTGCGCAGAAAGAGGTTCTGGCCAGCGTTTTCGTCCAGCAACCATTCCGCGCTGCCATCCAGTCCGCGAATGGAACCGAATTGCCGATCGACTTTGGACCATACGCTCATAACACCCACTCCGACGTGGCGCGTTTGAACATCTCTGCGAGAAACGGGGAGGGGTCACCGGGTTTTTCAGATCCTGCAATCTCCTGTTGAAACGGGCCGCCGATGAATGGGTGCCTGAACATCTCGTCGGGTTGGGTAGGCGAGTGCGCTGTGGGCGTGAGCGCGATGTCCCCGCTGGCCACGTCGATTTGCAACTGTCGTTCAAAATCGTCGCGGCCATTGTAGGCCCACCCATCGAATTCCCACCCCGAGAAGCCGACGATCACGGGATCATTTGACGAATTCTCCACCGGTTCGCCACCGGCGTTGACCTGAACCG
>JBCBAV010000211.1:0-3692 GCA_038532285.1 Pseudomonadota bacterium
GTAAAGCGCTCACCGGCATGGATGGTCAAAGCCTCGGCGCTCGCCATGTCGACGCCGTCGAGCGAGGCGTGAAGGCATGACAGACCGCTCAATTCGTCAAACGCCATAAGCTGACCATACATTTCGTCCTGGACCGTGCGCGCTGCCTGTGTCATGTGTTTTCGTCCTCCTCTGACGTTTCGGATTGCGGCTGCGCAGTCATGTTTGGCGCCGGGTTAAGTTTGTCGTCATCGGGTCCGTTTGTGACCGGCAGCTTGGCTGTGCGTTGCGCCTGATTTGCCGTCATGAACGGACCACCCACCGCCTTGTTCAAAGCCGTGTAAAGCTCCTGCGTCGTGGGCTGCAGCAACGCTGAAAAATCATGTCGAAACACAAGCCCACGCTCGCGTTCGCCGCGGGTCAAAAGACCCATGGCCATTTCTGCCTCGACCAAAGATGACCAGTGCATCAGGCAATCGGTCAGATAGTCGATCGCCTGTTGCTGGCCGTTCGCCTTGACGCCGTGTTCCAACATCTGCAGCTTGCTCGGCGGCATGCGATAGGTCGCGGCGATCTGTTCACGATCGAACTTTCGGCTGGCCAACAATTCCTGATCGGCTGCGGACAGATCCAGCACTTCGACTTCCTCGTCGTGCTCGATGATCGGAAAGCCGTTTGCTTCGGGGTCATCAATGGCGTTTTTCAGCGCCCGTTGATTGCGCACGCGATCCTCGTCGCTTTCATAGGCGCCATGCACCTTGAGCACGGCACGGGCGGTGCCGCCGGTGGCGGTGCGCGCCGCGGCCTCCTGACCAGCAAGCGCCAAGCCAAAACTCTCTGCGGCAACCTCGATCGGGCTGCGTCCGGTCCATCCGTCGATCGGCATGTAGCGCAAGAACACCATTGCGCTTGCCGGAACCCGACGGCGCACCTCGGCACCGTCCTCGAAATCAAAAAATCGATCGCGCCCGCTGCGCAACATGGTCACACGATCAGGATTGATGAACTCGACCAGTTCCAATTCGCCCGCGCCGGTGCGGGGTGCATAAGACGGGCTGCGTCCGCGCAAGGCAAAGGCGTAGACCATCTGGAACCGCAGCAGTTTTGCCGATACGTTGGGCGCGCTTTCCACGTTCAACAGGTACGACGCCGCATGCTGCGTGACGAGCTGTTCCGTGCCATCAGGTTGCTGTTCATAGATCTGCAAGGGGACCTTCGCGAGATCGCCAGCGATGTTGTTGCAGCAGGCAAAGACGGTTGCGTGACGCTGCGCCAGCGTCGGCGTCGCGCGCGGCAGCCGCTTGACCTTCGAGCTGCCCAACGTCGAGCCGTGCCACCCAATGTCAAAAACCGACTTGTCGGGATTGCGCGTGCCGGATGTTGCAGCCTGCAAAACCGCAGGCTCGATGCGCGGTGCTGCTGTTTTGGGCTTAAAACCGATGCGGGACAAAAAGCTCATTTTACCGTCTGCAGCTCCCCTGGCTTGCGCTTGCGCTCATCAGCCATTGCACGACCGACCGCCATGATCATTGCGACCGCAGCGTCGATGCGTCCGGTCGATTTTTTCTTGTTCGGCTTGATGTTCTCGGACGCGTCCTCGTCGCGATGCACATTGCCGACCTGCCATTTCAGAACCGGATTGCCGCCGTGGCGAATCCGGTTGTTTACGACCAGTTCCTCGACCCGTTTCATCGGGTTCGAAATTGACACGTAGCCTTGCCGATGCTCGACCATCGGAAAGCGCTTTTCGTCGAGTTTACTGGCCATGTCTTTCATGCCCCACGGATCGAACGCGACCTCCTGAATATCGAACTGACCGCGCAACCATTCCATTCGCGCAATTAGTTGATCCTCGTCGATTGTCCCGCCCGAATGCACTTCGAGCCATCCGTCATCACGCCAGCCGATAATCTCTTTTTTCTCGCGCTGCGCCCGCTTGATGAACCCGTTGGGGCCTGCGGGCAGAAACGTGTAAACGATCAGGTACACCAGACCATCGACCGGAATGGCGACGGCGATTGCCGTTGTGTCCTGTCGGTTTGATAGGTCAATTCCAACCCACGCTTTGCGACCGCGCAGCATCGCACGCGTGTTTGCATCAAACGGTGCGCGCGCAAGCCCCTTGTCCCACGTCGTGTCATCGATCCATGTTTCTGCGCCCGCGGTCCACAAGTTCAGGTGAAACCGTCGAAAGTTTGGCATCCGACCCGGAATCGCCAAGGCGTTTTTTGCCCTGCGCGCGATAAACTCTTCGGACTTTGAAACACCCATGTTTGGGTTGCCCATGGCCCACGCAACCGGATCGGCAGGATCACAGTCAGGGTCCGGCTCGGCGACATACCCGAAAAATTCGTCGTCAGTGACGTCGCCCCGCAACACGCTTTCGGCGTATCCGCGTAGCTCACCGCACAGGCTCAGTCTGTCATGACCCGCCGTCGTTATGACCCAATCGATCGGCTGACCGCGGGCGGCCATACTTTCGACGATCGTTTCGGCAAGCTCGCGATCGGTCCATCGGTGCATTTCGTCGCGCGCCAGAAAAGACGGGTTGATACCGTCTGAGCTGTCGCCATCGCGCGACAGGCAGGCAATGACGCCATCGGCCCGCGGTGTTTCAATGCCTGCGCGCCACACTTTCATGGTCTGGCGCAAAAGCGCTGATCGCTTGATCATGCGCTTGATTTCTTTGAACAGGATGCCCGCCTGATCGCGCGTTGTTGCCGCGCAATATCCCTCTGGCGCCTCTTCGCCATCGAAAAGCTGCGTGTAAATCATCGGCAGCGCCGTTTCGGTTGTCTTGCCGTTTTTCTTGCCGATCTGATTGTAGGCCGTGCGAAACCGGCGCATGCCATCGCTTTCCCGGCGCCAGCCAAACATCGACCCGACCCGGAATTCCTGCCACGGCTGCAGGATCAGTGCCTGCCCGGCACACGGTCCTTTCGAGTGTTGTAACGTGCGGCCAAAGCGGATCGGGCGCGATGCGGCCTGACAGTCGAAAAAAAGGCCGCGATCTGCGCCAGTTTCCAGATCCATAAGGTGACGCTCGCATGACATGCGTACAAGCTCACCCGCGACGACATCGCCCTCGATCACCTGCAGCGCATATTGCGAAACCGGGTGGTCAATCGGTTCCATTGATCTGTTTTAGCACCTCGTCGAATAGGTCACCCTGCGCGCCTGCACCGAGGCGCCGATCGTCCACCGGCGACAGGCCGAAGAGCGCACCAAGCCGCGACATCTGCGCCATGCTTTCCTGTTGGATACCGAAAGGCGCGCGTTTTTTCTGCTGAATCCCGTTGCGCGTTTTGGTTTCGTAATACATGCCTTCGACCGCGATTGAATGGGTGGCGGCAATAAAATTCGAGACCGCCTCGCAATAAGCTGCAAACTGGTATTCGTATCGCGGCAGCAACCGGTCCTGCGCGACAAGATCCGCGGCCATTTCATCCCAAACCCTGCGCGCCTCGTCGCTCAAGAACTCCGGCGCAGGCGGTACGGGTTTCGGCGCGATGTCGTCGCCGTCTTTCATTGGCACGACATTGTCGAGGCTCGGCTTGCGACCTTTCATGGCGTGCCCTTTCCAGACCCCAGGGGCCTTTTACACTGTGGCTTTTTTCTCCAATTTCAGGACCGGGGGGGTCAGAAAATCACCGGCCTCGCAGGGGGACCGGCGGGGGGACATTTGTTTTCGCGGTCGTGAAATTGGAGAAAAA
>JBCBAV010000212.1:0-3681 GCA_038532285.1 Pseudomonadota bacterium
TCGCCGGGCCGCCCGCACGGCACGGCGATTTGGTTGATGTTTGCGCATAGCGGGCCGCGAAGATGTATCTGGCTGCCATAAAGTGCCGTAGCGGGACGTGTGGGATCGCCGCACCGCGGCCCGGCGCTGCGCGGCTTTGTTACCGCGGCGCATTCCGCGGCGGCGTGTCGCCTAGGGGCTTGCGCGGGGGCGCGCTTCGTGGAGACTGATCCCACCGCAACCCGAAGGGAGGCCACGATGAAAGACGACAATTTCCTGCGCGCCAACAACGCCCAGCACATGTGGCATCCGATGGGGCATCCCGGCGCGGCGATGGCGCATCCGCCGACGATCATCACCAAGGCGCACGGGTCGACCATCGAGGATATCGACGGGCATGCCACCGTGGATGCGGTCGGCGGGCTGTGGTGCGTGAACCTCGGTTATTCCAATGATGCGGTGAAAGAGGCCGTGGCGCGGCAGATGACGGATCTGCCGTATTACTCGGCGTTTTTCGGCACCTCGAACCCGGCGGCGATCGAGGCATCCTATGCGGTGCGCGAATTCTTTGCCGAGGACGGGATGGCGCGGGTGTTTTTCACCTCCGGCGGGTCGGATTCGGTCGAGACGTGTTTGCGGCTGGCGCGGCAGTATCACCGCCTGCGCGGGGAGCCGGGGCGGACCAAGTTCCTGAGCCTCAAAAAGGGCTATCACGGCACGCATTTTGGCGGCGCGTCGGTGAACGGGAACAACCGGTTTCGCATCGCCTATGAACCGCTGATGCCCGGCTGTTTCCACCTGCCGTCGCCGTATCCCTACCGCAATCCGTTTCACGAGACGGACCCGGCGCGATTGGCGCAGTTGATCGCGCAGGCGATGGAGGACGAGATTGCGTTTCAGGGCGCGGGCAGCATCGCCGCGTTCATCATGGAGCCGATCCAGGGCGCGGGCGGGGTGATTGTCCCGCACGAGACGTTCATGCCGCTGATGCGCGAGATTTGCGACCGGCACGGCATCCTGATGATCGCCGATGAGGTCATCACCGGGTTTGGCCGGTCGGGCGACTGGTCGGGGTCGCGTCACTGGGGCGTGCAGCCGGACATGATGTGCTGTGCCAAGGGCATCACCTCGGGCTATTTCCCGGTGGGCGCCGCGCTGATGAGCGATGCCGTGGCCGAGGTGTTTGAACATGCGGACGCGGATGGCGCGATTTTCCACGGCTACACCTATTCGGCGCATCCCGTGGGGGCGGCGGCTGTTGTGGCCTGTCTGGAGGAGACCTTGCGGCTGGATACGAAGGCAAACGCGGGCCCACGGGGCACGCAGTTGTTCCAGGGATGCGTGGCGTTGATGGAGAAATATGACGTTGTTGGCGATGTGCGCGGTGGGCATGGCCTGATGACCGGGGTCGAGATCGTGAGCGACCGAGATGCCAAGACGCCCGCGGGCCCCGAGATGATGGCGCGCATTCACAAGGCGACCTATGAGGCGGGCGCGATGGTGCGTGTGGGTGGCAACAACATCATGATGTCGCCGCCGCTGGTGGTCACTGAGGCCGAGATTGACCGGGTGCTGGCAGCGCTCGAGGCGGGGCTGCGCGCCGCCTGACAGCAATGGTCGAATCGCGCGGGGCATGCTAAGTCTTGTGGGATGAACACCCACGCCCCCAACATACGTCCTGTCATACGACAGCTGGATGAGGCTGCGATCAACCGGATTGCCGCCGGAGAGGTCGTGGAGCGGCCCGCCTCGGCGGTCAAGGAACTGGTTGAAAACGCGATAGATGCGGGCGCGCGGCGGATCACGGTGGACGTGGCCGATGGGGGCAAGACGCTGATCCGGGTGACGGACGATGGCTGTGGCATTGCGGCGGGCGATCTGCCGCTGGCGCTGTGCCGCCATGCGACGTCCAAGATTGACGGCGCGGATTTGCTGAACATCCATACCTTCGGGTTTCGCGGTGAGGCGCTGCCAAGCCTCGGCGCCGTGGGGCGGTTGACCATTACCAGTCGGGTGGCCGGTGAGGCGGGGGCGGAGATTGCCGTGAGCGGTGGCGACGTGTCGGCGGTGCGGCCTGCGGCGCTGAACGCGGGCACCGTGGTGGCCCTGCGCGATCTGTTTTACGCCACGCCTGCGCGGTTGAAATTCCTGCGCACGGACCGGGCCGAGGGGCAGGCCATTTCCGACGTGGTCAAGCGGCTGGCGATGGCGGAGCCCTATGTTCGCTTCGAGCTGCGCGATGTGGCGGATGCGCCGCGGGTGCTGTTTTCCTGCGAGGCGCAGGCGGGTGAGCCGGTGGCGGCGCTGCGCGGGCGGTTGCGCGATGTGATCGGGGCGGAATTTGTCGAGAACGCCATTGCGATTGATGCGGAACGCGAGGGGCTGCACCTGACCGGGTTTGCCGCCTTGCCGACCTATTCGCGCGGGGCGGCGGTGGCGCAGTACCTGTTCGTGAACGGGCGGCCCGTGCGGGACAAGTTGCTGGTGGGGGCGCTGCGGGCGGCGTATTTCGATTTTCTGAGCCGCGACCGGCATCCGGCGGCAGCGCTGTTCGTGGATTGCGATCCGCAGTTGGTGGATGTGAACGTGCATCCGGCGAAATCCGAGGTGCGGTTTCGCGATCCCGGGGTGGCGCGGGGGCTGATCGTGTCGGGCCTGCGCCATGCGCTGGCCGAGGCGGGGCACCGGGCGTCGAGCACGGTGGCGGATGCGACCCTGGGCGCGATGCGGGTGCCGGAGGCTGGGGCGGAGGCGCGGGTGTACCAGATGGATCGGCCGTCGCTTGGGCCTTTGCGCGCGCCGCATCCGGCGGTGCCGCCGTCTTCGGGATTTGCGGAGATGGCGCAGGATTTTGCGGGCGCTGTGCCGGATGCGCCGATGAGCGATGGCGAAGAGGCTTTGCCGCTGGGTGTCGCGCGCGGGCAGGTGCATGAGAATTACATCGTGGCGCAGACCGCCACGGGCATGGTGATCGTGGACCAGCATGCCGCGCACGAGCGGTTGGTTTACGAAAAGCTTAAAGGCCAGATGGCGGCCACCGGGGTTGCGGCGCAGGCGCTGCTGATCCCCGAGATCGTGACGCTGTCCGACACCGACCGGCAGCGGCTCTTGGAGGCAGCGGACGATCTGGCGCGGTTCGGGCTGGTGCTGGAGCCTTTTGGCGGCGACGCGATTGCGGTGCGCGAGGTGCCCGCGATCCTCGGTGCTGTGGACGCGCGGGCGCTGGTGCTGGATGTGCTCGATGAGCTGACCGATCAGGGCGAGAGCCTGCGGGTGCAGGCGCGGATCGAGGCGATCCTGTCCCGCGTGGCCTGCCACGGGTCGATCCGGTCGGGGCGGCGGATGCGGGCCGAGGAGATGAACGCGCTGCTGCGCGAGATGGAGGCGACGCCGCATTCGGGCCAGTGCAACCACGGGCGGCCCACCTATGTGGAATTGAAGCTGTCGGATATCGAGCGGCTGTTTGGGCGGACGTGATGGTTGAGTTTGCGGGCATCGTCGTGCCGTTGGAAAACGTGATTTTTGCAGGGCTCGCCCTTGTCGTGCTGCTGTTCGTGTTGCTGATCGCCGTGGTGATCCGGGCAGGCCGCGCGGCGCGGGCGACCGAGCCGCTGGCGCATCAACTGGGCTATCTGGGCCAGCACGTGCAGGGGCTGGCGCAGGGGCAGGAGGGGCTGCGGGCGTCGATCCAGATGGTGTCGG
>JBCBAV010000213.1:0-3517 GCA_038532285.1 Pseudomonadota bacterium
TTTCGTGCCGGAATACGAAAGCACCGTCAGTCAAAACTTGCAGGATGCAGGTGCGGTGATGCTGGGCAAGCTGAACATGGATGAATTTGCCATGGGTTCGTCCAACGAAACGTCCGTATACGGCAACGTGATCAATCCATGGAAAACTGATGGGCGCGACTTGACACCGGGCGGGTCTTCTGGCGGTTCGGCGGCGGCGGTGGCCGCTGACCTGTGTCTGGCTGCGACAGGCACAGACACGGGCGGATCGATCCGGCAGCCTGCGGCGTTTGTTGGCATCACGGGCATTAAGCCAACCTATGGGCGCTGCTCGCGCTGGGGGATCGTGGCCTTTGCGTCTTCGCTGGATCAGGCGGGTCCGATGACCAAATCGGTGCGCGACGCCGCCATCATGCTCGAAACGATGTGCAGTCATGATCCCAAGGACAGCACCTCTGCCGACCTGCCCGTGCCGGATTTCGAGGCGATGCTCACAGGCGACATCAAGGGCAAGAAGATTGGCATTCCCGCTGAATACCGCATGGACGGCATGCCCGACGCGATCGAAAAACTGTGGTCCGACGGCACCGATATGCTGCGTGACGCAGGCGCCGAGATCGTCGATATATCGTTGCCGCACACGAAATACGCGCTGCCTGCGTATTACGTGATTGCTCCTGCCGAGGCGTCATCAAACCTCGCGCGCTATGACGGCGTGCGCTATGGCCAGCGCGCCGCGCTCAGCCAGGGCGACGGTATAACCGAGATGTATGAAAAGACCCGCGCCGACGGCTTCGGTGCCGAAGTGCAGCGCCGCGTGATGATCGGCACCTACGTGCTGTCTGCGGGCTTTTACGATGCTTACTACAACCGCGCGCGCAAGGTCCGCACGTTGATCAAGAAAGACTTCGAAGATGTCTTTGCTACCGGTGTCGACGCGATACTGACACCTGCGACGCCGTCTGCCGCATTTGCTTTGGGCGAAGAAATGAGCCCGGTTGAAATGTACCTTAACGACGTTTTCACGGTGACGGTGAATATGGCCGGATTGCCCGGTATCGCGGTGCCTGCGGGGCTTGATGCCAAGGGGTTGCCATTGGGACTGCAGTTGATCGGGCGACCATGGGAAGAGGGCGACCTGCTAAACACCGCTTACGCGCTCGAGGCGCGGGCCGGCTTTGTGGCCAAACCGGAAAAATGGTGGTAACCCTGCAGTAACAATCGGTTCCGGGGCATGTGCCCGGGCCAAGGCAGGACCAAAGGCACAGATTGATGTATTTCCGCGCATTCGTGATGTCCGGCGCATTGGTCGCACTGGCGGCGTGCCAGCCAGCGATACCCGACAGCGGGGCCGGTGTGGTGGACCCGGGTCGCGGTGTGGGTTTTGGCCCACCCTCGACATTGGCGCAGATTGAGGCGGCGCAAGCCGCGCAGAGTGCGACCCCGGCACCTGTGGCACAACGCCGCCTGCCGACGCAGACCAGTACACAAAGCGCAACGGCCGCCAACACACAGCTGCAGGCCCAAAGCCGCGCGACGTCAACAGGAGCTGTCTTTGCCCCGGCCACAAGCGAACCGGTGCGCACAACGCAAACGCGAACCGCGCCGCGCCCTGCGCAAATCCGCAGCGGTTCGCCTCGTGCCGTAAACGATCCGCAAGGCCTCGATGCCGAGCTTGCCCAGATTGCCGCGCAAAACGATGCCACCGCCGCGGCGGCCAATTCGGGCCGACCGGTGGTAAACGCCAGCCCGTCAAACGCGGCGCCAGTCATCCTGAACAATCCGGGAATTTCGGACGAGAACGACTTTGACGCTGTGTCCTCGCGCCGCTCGATCGAGACAGATGCCGCGCGACTGGCTCAGCGGCAACAGCAATATCAGGTGGTCCAGCCCACTGCGTTACCTTCGCGTGCAAATGCTGGTCCCAACATTGTGCAATATGCACTGCAAACGCAGCATGCCCGCGGCACGCGGGTCTATCGACGCATTTCTGTTGCGTCCTCGGCAAAGTTCCGCCGCAACTGTGCAGCCTACAGCTCGGCGGATGAGGCGCAGATCGATTTTCTGTCGAATGGCGGACCGCGCCGTGACCGCAAAGGGCTTGATCCCGATGGCGACGGCTTTGCCTGCGCATGGGACCCGGCCCCGTTTCGCCGGGCGGCTGGCAACTGAAACGGCGCTGGTGCCCGTCGCCCAATTGCGGTTCACGCCGCGATGGGCTGATCCCAACCCACGTGGTGCTGCATTACACCGCCATGGACAGCGCCGCAGCGGCAATTGAACGCCTCTGCGATCCTGCAGCGCAAGTCTCAGCCCACTTTGTCATTTGCCGAACCGGGACAGTCACGCAGCTTGTCGCCGAAGGGTTGCGTGCGTGGCACGCGGGGGCTGGCCAATGGGCGGGCCTTGTGGACATCAACTCGCGGTCCATCGGCATCGAGCTTGACAATGACGGCGCCAGCCCGTTTCCCGCGCCGCAAATGCGCTGCCTCGAAACCCTGCTGCGCGGCCTCCTGACCGCATGGCATATCCCGCCGGAAAACGTCATCGGCCATTCCGACATGACCCCGGGTCGCAAGATCGACCCCGGCCCCCTCTTCGACTGGCCCCGGCTCGAAGCCCAAGAGCTGGCCCGCTCCCGGGGCACGTCACCGGCAGCGCGGACCGTCACACCAGACGCCTTCATGCAAGCCGCGCGCCGGGTCGGCTATACCGCCGATGCCGACACCGAAACGCTTCTTGCCGCCGTCCGCCTGCGCTACCGTCCCGGCAAAACCGGCCCGCTTGATGCAGATGATCTGACCCCGCTGGGCAACTGATCCCGCTTCATTTCGCCAGATAAACCGCCCCCGGAGGGCCGTTTCGCCACCCGCTCCTACGTCCAATCTTCATTTTGCCGGATAAACTCCCGCCGGAGGTTCCCGCAGGTTCCGCGTGTGCTGCCATTGACGCCACCGCGCCCGACCGCATAAGCACGGCGCGCGCGGAAGGGCGGATGACCGCGGCGAAAGCCGAGGAAAGTCCGGACTCCCAGAAGCAACGGTGCCGGGTAACACCCGGGCGGGGCAACCCGACGGACAGCGCCACAGAAATCAAACCACCCCGCAAGGGGAAAGGGTGAAACGGTGGGGTAAGAGCCCACCACCGGGCTGGCAACAGTCCGGGCACGGCAAGCCCCACCGGGAGCAATGCCAAATAGGGACCGCGCGGGCTGGCAACAGCCCGGGGCCGCTTCTGCCCCAGCAGGTCCGGGTTGGCAGCTAGAGGCGCGTCGGCAACGGCGGGTCAAGAGGAATGGTCATCTCGGGGCGGGCAACCGTCTTAGACAGAATCCGGCTTACAGCTCTTCCGCGCGCCGCTCCGCGGCAGATTTTTGCAAAAATCTGCGCCCGCCCGGTTTCATCCGCTGTGCGCTGCTCCGGGGGTTGACTCGGGGGGCGCACCGAGTACAACGCGCGCTCAGACCGAATTTTCCCGCTGGCAGGCAATCTCGCCCCGCGGTGCAGGAGAGACCAGATGGCCAAGCCAACCACGATCA
>JBCBAV010000214.1:0-3479 GCA_038532285.1 Pseudomonadota bacterium
CAACGGGTTGCACCTTGCTCCCGTTGCAACGGATGACATTGGGTTGATACGCACAAAGATGTCTTCCGGCAAAGTCCGCCTCGACTTGTGGAGTGAGGGATTTTGAAGGTCTAGGCTGGTTATTGCAGTGCCCAATGAGCCGATGTGAGCACCTTGCAGGATTTTCCGCTCCGCAACTGCAACGAGTTGCAACGCAGACGTGGCGGCTTGTGACGTGTTTTCGAAAAATACTGTTTCGAAATTGTAATCGTGGCCGATTGTGTCCGGTTTTGTGGATGTTGCAGGGCTAGGCGGCACGACGGGGCCCGACGTGCGCTCCCGATATCGCATGATTTCGCGGAGAGGCTTTCTGACCTCTTCGAGCTTTTTGACGGTGAGATCGTCCCAGAATACATCCGATTTAACCGTCTTGATGACCTCAGCCTTCTCCCGGACGGGGTTCAGATGCATCTGGAGTGCGCCGAGACGCTCCAGTATGTCGATCTTCAGATCACCGACCGCGTTTGATTGGTGCAGGACGGCAATCTGAATGCGGGCGATGAGCAAGTCGAGCGCATAGGCGTCACTATGTCCGCGGATATTACGCCACTGCATGAGCGGCGCGATCATCTGTCGTAAGCCAATGACGGTCGCCGGCGTAAAGGCTTTCATGGTTTCAGGCGCTCCAAGCGACCGCTTTTCCCGCCATTTTTCACGCACTGCGATCGTTTCCTCGTCAAGGTCGTTGATGTCCTTGCCGATCAACTCAATGACCGCCTCAAATGCCGAGATTTCGCTCTTCTTTAGGGCGAGCTCGGCGAGATTGATCCGCTCCTCAAAGACAAGCTGCATCAGCGACTTCGTCTGGGTGGGTTCAGCCGGTCGATAGGGGAAGGTATGTCTGATGTCACCAAGACGCGCAAACTGGCCGTTTGATCCCGCCTCGTTTGTTCTTGACTGCAGTCCTATTGCGATGAGGTCTTCACGATTTTTTGCTTTCCCATTGCAGTCCGGGAACCCGCGAAGGATGTTGCGGATAAAATTGACGACTTGGGTACGCTGGCGGACGACCAGATCCTGCGCCCGGTGAATAGCAAGGACCGCCTGCTGATCTTCGGACTTGATCTCGACGAGGCGCATTGTCGGGCGACGCACCGCCTGGCAGATCGCTTCGGCGTCGGCCGCATCGGTCTTGTTGCGCTTCACGTAGGGATTGACGCAGGCTGATCGCATCAGCCGCACGTCATGGCCGAGCTTGCTTAGTTTTCGCGCCCAATGATGCGCCGAACCACAGGCCTTCATACCGTCGACACAGTGCGGCGGTGTCTCGAAGAAGGCCAACAGATTTGCGCGTTTGATCTTATTGTTGATGATCTTGCGTTCGGTGGTCGAAACGCAGTGCACTTGAAAAACACCCTTGGCCAAATCTAGGCCCACGGTCTTTACTATCATTGGGAGGCTGCTTTGCTGGCAGTCGATAGCAACTGCACTTTGGCACGTTCGATGCCGGTGGAGCAGGAGCCATCCACCTCATCCGCTACTCCATCAGGAAGCCGGGTTTTCCGTGGATCACTTGCAATTCAGGCGAGCTTCTGCCCGAGGCCAGCAACGCCTTACGGGTTTAGCGGACCGGCGAAGCAGGCATCACCGGCTTCTCGGAAACGCATCCACTGACATGGACCGACCGGCCGGACAGCGAACTCTGCGAGCAGACCAGGATTGGGTCGAACGGACACGCCGTCACGTTGCCCCGGCTAGAAAGACAGGAGGCAACGACGAAGAAGAAGAGAACGGCTTTGAAAGCCTCGGCACGCCGCGGTTCTTGGCCAGGACGTTCAGACGCATTGCACACGGTCGCACGCTGGATTGTGTCAGGCCGCCGACGCACCATTCAAGCCTAGGAGTTTACATACGATTCCGTCGGGCGCTGAGTCCAAGCCACTCTAAGTGCAAGAAAGTTTGCCTTAAGAGAACGCAGATTGCGGATATTTTATCCGTCGCAGTTGATATTCGCTCGACACTCCGATCCTGCCCGTTACCCTTTGTCACGACCAACGTGAGGGCCCATTGTGTGTGGAATTGTCGGATTATTCCTGAAGGACAAAGCGCTGCATCCGCAGCTTGGTGCCTTGCTGTCGGACATGTTGGTCACGATGTCGGATCGCGGCCCTGACAGCGCCGGAATTGCTGTTTATCGCCCAGGTGGCGCAGACACCAAAATCACCGTGCATTCGTCCGAACCGCAAACGGATTTTGCAGGTCTGGCAGACACGTTGGGTGTTGAGGTCAAGGTGATAGACACGCACGCAATTCTGTCGGTACCGGCGGACAAGCTGACCGACGTACACGCCAGAATTGAGCGAGATCACCCCGGTCTGCGGATCATGTCGCAGGGCAACACTATCGAGATATACAAGGAAGTTGGCCTGCCCGAGACAGTCGCCAATCGTTTCGACATCCCCAATCTCTCGGGCAGCCACGGTATCGGCCACACGCGAATGGCCACCGAAAGCGCGGTAACGACCCTTGGAGCGCATCCATTTTCCACGGGGGCCGACCAGTGCCTTGTGCACAATGGGTCGCTGTCCAACCACAATCGTTTGCGCCGGTCGCTTGCCCGCAAGGGCACTTATGTCCAAACCGAAAACGATACCGAGGTTGCCGCCGCCTACCTCACCCACCGGATGGACAACGGTGACACGCTTGGCGAAGCCCTGGAGGCGGGGCTGCAAGATCTGGACGGGTTTTACACGTTCGTCGTTGGCACGAAGGACGGGTTTGGCGTGCTGCGCGATCCAATCGCGTGCAAGCCAGCCGTGTTGGCCGAGACCGATGATTATGTCGCTTTTGGGTCCGAATATCGCGCCCTTGTCAACTTGCCCGGCATTGACGCAGCCCACGTCTGGGAACCGGAGCCCGCCACGGTCTATTTCTGGAGCCATTGATGCAGCACCTTGATCTGGCGAAAAAAACCTTGCGAGAGGTGAACGCAACGCTGCAGCAAACGGCGCAGAACACCAATCAAACCGCATGGGAAATAACCAATCCAAAGGGCGCACATGCCATCGCCTGCGGCCTTGATGCCGACATCGAGGTTCGGGTCAAAGGGTCCACGGGGTATTACTGTGCAGGTATGAACAAGTTGGCGACCGTACATGTCGACGGCTCCGTGGGGCCCGGCGTCGGTGAAAACATGATGTCGGGCAAAGTCATGGTCGAGGGCAATGCCAGCCAATACGCCGGGGCGACGGGCCACGGTGGCCTTCTCGTGATCAAGGGCAATTCATCCAGCCGATGCGGTATTTCGATGAAAGGCATCGACATTGTGGTCCACGGAAACGTCGGGCACATGAGCGCGTTCATGGCCCAATCCGGAACGCTTGTCGTGTGCGGCGATGCGGGTGATGCACTTGGCGACAGCATCTACGAGGCCCAGCTGTTCGTGCGCGGTTCGGTCAAATCGCTGGGCGCGGATTGCATCGAAAAGGAGATGCGGTCCG
>JBCBAV010000215.1:0-3396 GCA_038532285.1 Pseudomonadota bacterium
CCCACCCCCATTCCCCTACCCGCCGGTCTGCCTATCTTGGGCCTGCACGGCTGCGGATGTTTGGGAGGCCCGCGGGCATCCGACCAAGCGGGGGGAGGCGCTGCCTCCCCCCGCACCCCCCTCCGAGGTATTTTTAGCCAGAAGAAGAGGATGGTGCCCGTGACCCACCAATCGCTGCAAGACCAGCTCAGCGCCGAAGGCTACGTCGCCTCCGACGATCTGGCCGTGGCGCTGCACCTTGCGCTGTCGCTCGGTCGGCCCCTGCTGCTCGAAGGGGCGGCAGGCGTGGGCAAGACGGACGTGGCGCGTTGCCTCGCGGCGGCACGCGGTGCCGAACTGATCCGGCTGCAATGCTACGAGGGGCTGGATGCCGCGCAAGCCATCTACGAATGGAACTACCAGCGCCAGCTTTTGACCATCCGCGCCGCCGCCGAAGACGGGCAGACGGGTGCGGCAGTCGAAGCGCGCATATTCTCACGCGACTTCCTGCTGGAACGCCCCCTGCTGGCCGCGATCACCCGCGACACTCCGCCCGTCCTGCTGATTGACGAGATCGACCGCGCCGACGAGGAGTTCGAAGCCTACCTGCTCGAAATCCTGTCGGACTTCCAGGTCTCGATCCCGGAACTCGGCACCATCACCGCCACCACCCGGCCCATCGTGATCCTCACCTCCAACGGCACCCGCGATCTGTCGGACGCCCTGCGCCGCCGCTGCCTTTATACCTACGTCCCTTACCCTGACCGCGAGACGGAGCTGTCGATCCTCACGGCCCGCATCCCCCAGATCGAGGCGCAACTGGCCCGCCAGGTCATCGGCTTTGTCCAGAAACTGCGCGAGGAGGAGCTGGAAAAGACCCCCGGCATCGCCGAGATGCTGGATTTCGCCGCCGCCCTCATGGGCCTCGGCATCGCCGACCTGACCTCCAGCCCAGCCGTGCTGCAATCCACGCTCACCACGCTCTTGAAAACCCAGACCGATCAGGCCGCGATCACCCCCGAAGTGACCGCCCGCATCGCAGGGCGCGCCGCATGACCCGCGTCACCCGCTTTGCCGCCCGCGATGCCGGGCCTGCCGCGCGGCTGACCGGCTTCATCGCACATCTGCGCGACAACGGCCTGCGGCTCGGCGTGGCCGAAGCAGAGGTGGCGCTCACCGCCCTCACTCACGTCAACGCAGCGCACCCTAGCGAGGCGCGCCGTGCCCTGCGCGCCGTCTGCACCGGCTGCCGGGACGAGGCGGAACGGTTCGACGACCTCTTTGACAGCTACTGGATGGACGCGGGCCGCGTGCGGCAAAAGGCGGTGCCGAAATCCGTGCCAACGCTGAACGACGATGTGCATTCCTCGCGCGATGGGACAGGCGAGGACGCCGCCGCTAGCGGCACCGCCACCGCCCCCGACGCAGGCGACGGGGAGGCCGACAGCGACGGCACCGGCACGCTGATCGCCACACAGCAACGCAATCTCAACCGCCGCGACCTGCGCGATCTGGTGCGCGCCGAGGAGATTGCCGAGGCCGAAGAAACCGCCCGCCGCATCGGTGCGGCCCTGCGCGACCGCCGCTCGCGCCGCCGCATCGCTGCACGACGGGGCGACCGGCTGCACTTTCGCAAGATCATCCGCGCCAGCCTCGCCACCGGGGGCGAGCCGCTGAAGCTGCTGAAAAAACGACGCCCCGACCGCACCCGCAAGATCGTGGCACTGTGTGACGTCTCAGGATCGATGAGCGTCTATGCGCAGGTCTTCCTCGCCTTTCTGGCGGGGCTCATACGCGCCGACACCCATGCGGATGCGTATCTGTTTCACACCCGCCTCGTGCGCATCACCGAAGCCTTGCGCGACAAGGACGCGATGCGTGCCATCGGGCGCATGTCGCTGATGGCCGACGGCTTTGGCGGCGGATCGCGCATCGGGCCTTGCCTGCAACGCTTTGCCGACACCTATGCCCGCCGCTTTGTCGACGGGCGCAGCGTGGTGCTGATCCTGTCGGACGGCTACGACACCGAACCGCCTGCTGTGATTGCGCAGGCGCTGGAAAAGCTGCGCAAACGCGGCTGCCGGATCATCTGGCTGAACCCGCTCAAGGGCTGGCGCGACTACGCACCCGTCGCGGGGGGCATGGCCGCGGCCCTGCCGCATCTCGACCTCTTTGCGCCCGCCAATACACTGGCGGATCTGGTCGCACTGGAACCGGAGCTTCATCGCCTATGACCCCGGCAGAGATCCTCGACACCGATCTGGCCGACGCCGCACAGGACCTGCGGGACCGGGCCGAACCCTTTGCCTTTGCCACCATCGTGCGCACGGCGGGCGCTACGGCGGCCAAACCGGGGGCCAAGGCGCTGCTGGCCGCCGATGGCACGATCCTGCGCGGCTGGCTCGGCGGCGGCTGCACCCGCGGGGCCGTGAAACGCGCCGCAATGCAGGCGCTGGATACGGGCATGCCACAGCTTGTGTCGGTGGCCCCCGAAGATCTGCTGGCCGAAAAGGGCGTGACCCCCGGCGACACGGTCGACGGCACCCGCTTTGCCCGCAACGGCTGCCCGTCGCGCGGCACCGTGGACATCTTCATCGAACCGTGCCTGCCAATGCCCGAACTGGTGGTGCTGGGCGCATCGCCCGTGGCGCAGGCACTCGCAGCCCTCGCGCCGCAGTTCCACTGGGCCATCAGCACAACGCTGGACGGGCAAATGGGCCATAACGGCCAGCGCGCCATCGTCATCGCCACCCAAGGCCAGGGAGATTTGGACGCACTGAAATCCGCGCTGGCCGGGCCTGCGGATCACGTGGCCTTTGTCGGCAGCAAACGCAAATTCGCGGCCTTGTCGGACAAACTGCGCACAGCAGGCATCGACCAATGGACCATCGACCGGGTCAAGGCCCCCGCGGGCCTCGACCTCGGCGCTGTCACGCCCGAGGAAATTGCCCTGTCGATCCTCGCCGAACTGGTGCATGTGCGCCGCCGCCACGGGGCAGGCGATGCCTGACATCGCCACCATCCTTCTGGCGGCAGGACAGTCGCGACGCATGGGTGTGCGCAACAAGCTGCTCTTGCCCATCGGCGACGTACCGATGATCGCGCACATGGTGCGCATGTACCAGACGGTGACGGATGGCGCGGTACTGGTCGTCACCGGGCACGAAGGCGACGCGGTCGCCGCCGCCCTCGACGGCACCGGTGCCACCACGGTGCACAACCCCGACTATGCCAGCGGACAGGCCAGTTCGGTGGCCTGCGGTCTGCGCGCCCTTGGCCCCTGCGACGCCGTGCTGATCGGGCTGGGCGATCAACCGCTTTTGACCGCCCATGACCTGCAGGCTCTGATCGCCGCTCATGACGGCACGCGCATCACCATCCCCACCAACAGCAGCGACCGCGGCAACCCGATCCTCG
>JBCBAV010000216.1:0-3391 GCA_038532285.1 Pseudomonadota bacterium
CCTGGACGGTGTGGGCGTCACCTCTTCGCGTGATCAGGTGGTGACCGAACTGACTTGGCTTAAAGACAATGGGTTTGTGACCTACACCGAAAACGGCGGCTTTGTCGTTGCCGAGGTCACCGCCCGCGGCGTCGAGATCGCCCAGGGCCGCGCTACGCACCCCGACATCCAGCGCCCTAGCGCGCGGCGGTGATCTCATGCCCCCACCCCGCAAAGTGGACCTCATGCCGCCTGAGCTGCGCACATGGCTTCAGGAGGAGCTCCAGGCGAGTGGTTTTGGCGACTATGTCGAGCTGACCGAAAAGCTCAACGAACGCCTTGAAGCCGCTGGCCTCAACCTCACGATCGGCAAGTCGGCGGTCCATGCCTTCGGGCAGGAATATGAGCATTTCGTCAAAGCGCAGGAACAGGCCAGCGAATGGGCTGCAAGCTGGATGCAGGACAACGGCCTCGAAGAAGAGGCCAAGCGCCACAACGTTCTGTTTCAGATGGTCACCACCCTCGCCTTCAAGGTCATGCAAGCGCAGATGACCAAGAAAGGCGAAGAGATCGACCCGCGCGAGCTGCATTTCATCGGGCGGATGCTGAAGGACGTAATGCAGTCTTCGGGGATCCGCGAGAAGCTCATGGACGAGGAGCGCGCCCGGATTGCGAAGGAAGCGCGCGCCGCGGCCGCCGAAGCAGCGATCGACACAGTGCGGGCCGCGGGAATGTCTGAAGAGCTCGAGGAGCAGATCAAGGCCAATATTCTGGGTGTGGCGTCGTGATCCGAGCAATTCGATACCCCAGGAGGTCCGACTGGGCGCGCGACGCGGTGCCTGGCAGCTACTGGATTGATCACCGCGAGGAAAACGGTGTGCGCGCCTTCTGGTTCTACTGCCCGTCGGGCTCTGGCCATCGTTGCAAGATCATGATCGGCGAAGACTTCAAACCCGATTTCTCGCCAAGTTGGGAATGGAACGGCTCCTGGAACGAGCCGTCGCTCTCACCGTCGATCAATCAGGAGGTTGCCGGCTGGCACGGCTGGCTCACCGGTGGATACTGGGAGGCGTGCACGTGACTTATCGGTGGTATCGCCCAGGGCAGCCTTCCAAGTCGGCTTGCTTCGTAACCAAGGAAGAGGCGCGCGACAACGCGGTCTTCAATTCAATGATCTCCGATGGCCGCACGAAAGCCGGCCAGTCGGGTAGCGCGCGGTTCAAGCGCCTTTCCGGTGCAGAGATCGAGCTTATTTGGCGGTCCCTACTTCGCGCCGGCTGGCGGATAGAGGCAGTGGTATGAACGCGCCCGTCTCACAAGAGCAGTGGGAAGAGCAGCGTCGCAAAGCCCACTACGCGATCCAGGACCTCGCCGATGGCGACATCGATGGCGGACTGCCATCGGTCCTACTTCCCTACCAAGCAAAAACTGTCGGCTTGCTCGACACCGTGTCAACCAAGTGTCTCTTCGTCGAGAAATCGCGCCGGATCGGCCTGACCTGGGCGCTGGCAGCCTATGCTGTATTGCGCGCTGCGCGACCCAAGTCCCGCCGCGGCATGGACGCGATGTACATTTCCTACAGTCAGGAGATGACACGCGAATTTGTCGACGCCTGTGCCATGTGGGCCCGGGCGTTCAACATCGCCGCGTCCGCGATCGAGGACGGCCTGTTCGAAGAAGGTGATGAGGAAGGCGACAAGTCGATCCAGACGTTCCGGATCCGCTTTGCCTCCGGCTATCAGATCAAGGCCCTGAGCTCGGCACCGCGCGGGCTGCGCGGCAAAGAGGGTGTGATCATCATCGACGAAGCGGCGTTCGTGGATGACTTGGGGGAGCTCATCAAGGCGGCGATGGCCTTCTTGATCTGGGGTGGCCAGGTCATTGTCTGCTCGACCCACGACGGCGCGGACAACGTGTTCAACGAGCAGGTCCAGGACATCCTGGGCGGCCGCCTGCCCTACGAACACCTCAAGATCGATCTCGACAATGCGCTGAACGATGGGTTGTTCCAGCGCATCAGTTTGGTGCAGGGCAATGAGTGGACGCCAGAGGCAGAGGCCGAGTGGCGCCAGAACCTGATCGAGTTCTATGGCGATGGGGCGGACGAGGAACTGTTCTGCATTCCGTCTCAGTCCGGTGGTGCCTGGTTGCCGGGCCCGCTGATCGAGGCGCGCATGACGGCCCAAGCGCCGATCCTGACCCTGGAGCTGCCCGGCGACTATCTGCATCTGTCACCGCTTGAACAGAAATCCCTGATGGCACCCTTCCTCGAGGAGCTCGAGGAGGTTCTGGGCGGGCTGGACATGGAGCTGACCTATGCAGCCGGGTTCGACTTTGCCCGGGTTGCAGACCTGTCCGTTATGCCGGTCCTGGCGATCGAGCCAAACCTGATGCGCCGAGAGGTGTTCTCGATCGAGATGCGCAACGTGCCCGGCGACGAACAGAAGCTGGTTGTGGCCATGGTGCTGGAGCATCTGAAATCCCGCTTGATCGGCGCGGCCTTTGACGCCACCGGCATGGGCTGGACTGTTGCCGAGGACATGGGCCGCAAGTTCGGGATCCGTGAGGAAGAGGATGGGCCCGGCTTGATCTGGCAGATCAAGTTCACTGCAAACTCTGACTGGTATCGGATCCATATGCCGCCCCTGAAAACGGCGTTTGAAGACAACTCGATCTCGATCGCCCCGGACGAAAATCACCTGACTGATCTGCGCACGGTCAAACTTGTGCGGGGCATTCCGCGCGTGCCCCAGATCCGCACCAATGAGAAGGGCGAGGCGAAGGACAAGAAGGGCAAGAAGCGCCACGGCGACTATGCCATCGGTTTGGCGCTGGCTTATTTCGCCAGCCGCATGCGGTGGGTTGAGTACGGATATCGCGCGGTCAAATCGGCGGGCACCACGCCAAATGGTGGCCGAAAACTACACATGGAACCCAGGCGCGATCGCGACCGGGTTCACAGAGATCCATACAGAGGGCCTTTGGGCGCGCGTATGAGAGGGAGCGTGTGATGGGCAGATCGTTGATGTCCCGTCCCACCACACGCTGGAGTGAAGGGCCAGCGGGTGCACAAACACCCGCCGACACGGGGGACACCGTCAAATGATCCCCGCCGACCAAGCGTTGGATATGGTCGCCTTCGGGCGTCCCCATATCGAAAGCCTCCTACCAATGAAAGAACGGACTAGTCCGGTAGCCCCCTACATCGGGGGAAAGCGCAATCTTGCAAAGCGGCTTTGCCGCATCATCGACGCCCACCCGCACAAAACTTACGCCGAGCCTTTTGTGGGCATGGGAGGTGTGTTTTTGCGGCGGGAAAAGCCTGCCAACGCCGAGTTCATCAACGATGTGAACAAGGACGTCTACAATCTGTTTCGCATCCTCCAGGAGCACTATGTGGCATTCTTGGATC
>JBCBAV010000217.1:0-3360 GCA_038532285.1 Pseudomonadota bacterium
GTTCTGGATGGATCAGCATGTCACTAGCGTTCCAGGAACAAGCCTATTTCAGTTCGACGGGTTCATCATCGGTTGGGGCAAGCACCCGCTTGAGGTGCTCTATCCGGGCGTCGTGCTGCCCGTCGCGGAGGCCTCCTGATGCGCGCGCTGCAAAAGAAAATCTTCGCCGGTTGCCGCGAGCTGGGCCTCGACAACGAGGCGCGCAAGGATCTCCAGTTGCAGGTGTGCGGCAAGGCTTCGATGTCGGACATGACCGACGAAGAGATGCAGGCGGTCGTTGACCGACTGGTCGAGAACGGCTTCAAGCCCGGACCAAAAGGCCGGCGCCAACACCCACCTGCCCTACGCGCCGATTTGCGCCTCGTTCATGTTCTGTGGAAAGCGCTGCGTGACGCTGGAGAGCTCGATCGACCCGGCCGCGAAGGCCTGAACGCGTTCATCAGGTCGCGCTTTGAGGATGCATGGGGGTCTGTGCCGGCAGATGTCGACATGCTGCGCGACGCCGAAAAGATCGAGGCTGTGATCCGCGCGCTGAAGTCATGGATCAAGCGCAAGAGCATCCCTTTTGATTTCACGCGTATCGGATGAAACAGCTCCGCCCCATCGTCTCTGACCACGCCGTCTTGCGCTATATTGAGCGCGTGTATGGCGTTGACATCGAGGGGCTGCGCAAGCGCATCGAACGCATCACCGATGAGGCGCGCGAGAAGGGCGCCTCAGGCGTCAACAGCGGTGGCGTCAGTTACAAGCTGAGCGGCTCCGGTCGCGTCATAACCGTGACGGGCACTCTGGGCCGTTCGCTGAGCACCCGCGCCGAGCGCTGGAAAAGGCGTCGATCATGAAAAAGCCGGAGATGCCACCCGTGCCGGCCAATATCGCGCGCTACGTCGAAGTTCTCGGCGTTGACGATACAGTCAAATTTCTGCTGGAGTTTGGAGGCTCTGAGTTCTGGTTCCCAACCGGGCCCGACGGTCGTTCAGAGCTGGTCGAAGTGCTTGGCGCAGAAAAAGCTCTGGCGATCGCCGAAAACGAACCGGCTCTGAAAGGCCGTATTCCTCTGGCAAAGCCCTGGATCGCCGCAGTGCTCTCAGCAAAAGGCTTGCCCGGGGGAAAGATTGCGCGCAAGCTTCACGTCAGTGACGTGACTGTGCGCAAGTATCTTGCGGACAGCAGTTCACCAAAGAACCCGCGTCAGCTCTCTCTCTTCTGAAGATCATCCGCAAACGCTTGCGGATGTAGCATGGCTTGAAGAGCCGCCACCTTGGTCGCGTCACCGGGAACACTGTCCCGGCGCGAACCGGGGCAAAATCGATGATGAAAACCAGCGCGGCTGGGGTCGCAAGTATTGAGCTCGACGAAGGCGTCGTCCTGAAGGCATACCGCTGCCCGGCGCATGTGCTTACCATCGGGGCGGGGCTGACCAAGGCGTCTGGTGTTGTCGACCCGAAGCCTGGCATGACAATCACCAAAAAAGAGGCAACCCGCCTGCTCGCGAAGGCGTTGGACCGCAACTACGAGCCGCGTGTGCGCAAAGCCATGCCGAACGCCAACCAGCATGAGTTCGACGGCGGCGTCAGCTTCGATTTCAACACGGGTGCCATCGGTCGCGCGTCCTGGGTGAAGTGGTGGCGCCAGAGCCACTGGCCTGAAACAAAGCGCCGTTTCATGATGTGGAACAAGGCGGGCGGGCGCGTGGTGCGCGGTTTGGTGCTCCGTCGCGAGCGTGAGTTCAAAACGATCCGCCATGGCATCTACCACGCGAAGCCCAAGGCTCCGACCGACAAAAATCTGGCGCGTATCGCATTGCCGTTGGGCAATCAGGAGATCCTCGATATTCGCGACCAGTTGGCGCGTCTCGGTTACGATCCCGGCAAAAACATTCTGGGCATTGCGAAGGCAGCGGTTCGGCAGTTTCAGCGCGATCATGATCTGACCGTCGATGGCATCATCGGCCGCGCAACTGAGAGCACGCTGCAACGCATGATCGATGCGCGCCGCAAATCCAAAACCGCCGCCGCCACTACCGCAACGCCAGCCGCAGGCACAGGTGCGGTAGCGTCGACTGACGCGGTGACGGCGACCGAGGCCTTGATCATCTTTGGTGGGATCGCCGCCTTGGCCCTCGTCATCACGTTGTATCTGGCCTGGAAGTACCGCGACGCGGCGGCGGTAAAGCTTCAGGGCCGGTTCCCGAATTTTGCCGCCAAGCTGAGGAGCATCTGATGTTGATTATGCAATTTCTGCCCATTGTTCTGGCGCTGATGGTTGCGGCTGAAGCGCCGCCAGCCCCAGCGCCAGCGTTGGTTCCATCCCAGGCCTCAGGCTGCATGCCGAGGAGTGCGCTTTTCACATTCGTGGACAGCCAACACCTGGTGCCGGTGTTTGTCGGGATCGACAGGAAAGGCCGAGAGCTGACCATCTTTGCGGCGCCGGATGGTGGCAATCACACGCTCGCCTTTTCTGAGGAGGGCATATCCTGTGTCTTCGGAGAAGGTGTCGCCTGGAAGCTCTTCGATATTGCCGAGCAAAACACGAAAGGGGACCTGTGACATGAGCGCGACCCTTTTGGCCCTCGCCGCCCAAGTCGGCGTGCCGCTGTTGACGCAGGCGGTCAGCAAACGCCTCGGTCCTGCCAACGGCCGTCTTGCCGAGAACGTGCTGGGCGCGGTGGCGCAGCGCGTTGGCGTCGCACCAAATACGCTCGAGCAGTTTGCGGGTGACCATCCGGATCAAGTTCAAAGCGCGATGGTTGCCGTCGAGGGCATGATGCCCGAGCTCCTCCAGTTGCAAATGGCCGAGGCCGAAACCCGTGAAGCACTGTTGATGGCAGATGCGCGTCAAGGCGGTTGGCACGCGTGGTGGCGGCCGGGGTGGATGTACTTGCTCGGGCTGCTGTGGATCTGGCAGGTGATCGGGCTGCACGTTCTCAACGCGGTGTTCAAGATCGCGTTGCCACCTGCCCCATGGGAATACCTGATGGGTCTGACAGCCGTGATAACTGGCCTCTACATGGGCGGGCATACGATCAAGGACGTGGCCAAGACCTGGAAGGCCTCGCGCTAAGATGACCTTCGACTTCGATTGGACACTCTCCGTACCGTTCATCTTCTCGCTGATCGCGATGATTTACACCTATTTTCGGACCAGGCGTCAGGACGTTGAAGAGCGTTTTAAAACCGGTTCAAGACGCATGGACGAGATCGACATGCGCGTGGCCCGAATAGAGCAGCGTGTCGACATGATGCCGGAGCGAGAGGATCTGCATGCGATGCAGGTCACCCTCACAGAAATGGCCGGTTCATTGCAAACCATGAGCGAGCGTTTGCGCAGCCAGAATGAGATCATGCGCCGGCTCGAAAC
>JBCBAV010000218.1:0-3233 GCA_038532285.1 Pseudomonadota bacterium
CCTTCTCAAACCTTAACGCCCCAAAAACCCTAACGCGGTCCTAACGTGTCCCCCCGGCCCGTTTTGTACAAAACACCCCCCATTTTGAACAAAACCCCCAAAACAGGGGGCAAGTCGCCATCCGGGGCCCATCGGTTTTGTACAGAACGCACCCCATTTTCATCAAAACGCCCCTCGCGCTCCACCGCGCGCTGCGTTAACCCGGCCGCACGGCCCCCCTCCGCGACCGCCGAGCCGGACAATAAATCACCGCCCCGCGGCCGCGAAAATCGGGTGCGCGCGGGGCATCCGTGTTAGGGATGGATAGCCGCGCGCATCTGGGTTAGCGTTCGGCAAATATGTTCCAAAGGCCTGTAAACCGTTGAAAATCTCCTCTCGACTTCCTCTGACATCGCTGTTTTTCAAACACTGGTCGCCCGATGATCAGGAGGTCGGGATCGTCGTGGCCAAGGCGGCCTTTTCACTGTGCGATGACGGCCTCTGGCGCGCCACCGACGCCCCCGACCTGCAATTCGAAGACCTCTACACAGGCGACCCCGCCACCAGCCCGCTCGACCACGAACAGGAAATCGCCCCGGCCAAAATGGGCACCGACCTCACCATCCGCGCCATCGCCCGCGCTCGCGACGGTCAGGCCCGGACTGACTGGCCCGTGCGCGTCGAAATCCCCGACCGGTTGAGCTATGAATTCCAGGTCCGCGGGCCGTCCTTCTGGACGCGCAAGCGGCTCAAGGGGTGGCAGCGCACCGCGCCCGAACTGGTGAACGAGGTGCCCATCGACTACAGCCTTGCCTTTGGTGGTGCCGCACCGGGGCCGGACGGGGCCGTGATCTATCACGAATTCAATCCCGCTGGGCGCGGCTTTTGCACGCGCGAACTTCTGGATCAGGGCGAGGACATACCGTGCCCGCAAATCGGCCTGCTGGGCGAGTTCATGACCACCGACCCTCTCACCCCGATGAGCGTCGAAGGCCTTGGACCTATTGCCAAGTCCTGGCTGCCGCGCCGGTCCGAGGCAGGCACGTTCGATGACGCGTGGAAAGACACCCGCCACCCGCGCATGCCGCTCGACTACAGCGTCAACTTCTGGAACGCCGCACCGCGCGGGCTGCAGCTTGACCCGCCGCTGCGCGGCGATGAACTGATTTCGGTCGCCGGGCTGACCCAAAGCGGTGCGCTGGTGCACGCGCAACTGCCCGGCGTGGCCTGCGCCGTGCACCTGGTGGGCGACGCGCCTGCGCAGGTGCCCATGTTCCTCGACACGGTCGATTTCGACGCCCGCTCCGAAGACCCCTATGACCACCGCCTGCACTTGATCTGGCGCGCCAGCGTGGTCACACCTGATCTCTATGCCAATGCTGAGATTATCAGCGACAAACTGGAGGGTTAGTTTTGGAATTTTCCGCAGCACGCCACAGCGGCAAAGCGGCCAAGATCGTCTGCCTGGCACCCGATGTCTGCCTGACGCCGATGGGCAATTCGATTGTGCCGATCCCCTATATGATCATTTCCGATCTGGCATGGTCCGTGACCACCGTCAAAAGCACCATCCTGACGGATCAAGAGGCGTTCACCATGGCCAGCCGCACCGACAAGGTCGTGGGCGACGAACCGGGCAGCAAGGGCGGGGTGAAATCCGGCGTCAACAAGGGGTACTGCCGGCCGATCTCCAAGAAAACCAACGTCTTTGTCGAAGGTCGCGAACTGATCCAGAACGACAATCTTTATGACATGAACTGCAACGGCCCCAACGGACCGGGCAATACCGTGGGCAAACTGGTCTATTTCGAATAGCCGCTAGCCACCGCTGCCACGGTCGCGGTCAAAGACAAAGGTAAACAGCGCCAGCTCGTCGCTGTGATAGTCGGCGACCGCTTTCATCACCTTGAGAAAGCTGCCGAATTCCGTGCCCAGCCCGTAGCCGTACTTGCCAAATTCGACCATGAACTGCGCCGTGTGGCGATAGGCATAGTCCAGCGCGTCACCAACCCCGTCGGTCACCGCGTCGCGCAGATCGCCCAGTTCGTCGACCGCAGCCCGGCCCAGATCGCCCGCCTCGTCGGCGACGTCGCGGCCCAGATCGCCCAACTCGTCGGCGGCATCGTCGCGCAGATCACCGATCTCGTCGCCCAGATTGCTCAGCCCCGATCCAAGGTTGCGGACCAGATCGCGCGGCTCGTCATACAGGTTGTAATACCACGCCTCCGGCTCGCTGGCCTCGGCGTCGGCCTCGGCCCGTTCGGCGGCAGCTTCGGCTTCGGCCTCGCGCCGTTCGGCGGCGGCTTCGGCGGCGGCCTCGCGCCGTTCCGCTTCGGCCTCGCGCAGCGCCTCCTGCCGTTCGGCTTCGGCCTCGCGGCGGGCCTCGTCGGCCTCGCTCAGTTCCTCGGCCAGGTCCTCTGCGGCCTCATCGGCGTCGCGCCGCGTGTTGACCGCAGCGACGCGGCGGCTGATTTCGGCGCTCAGCCGGTCCATCGCATCGCCCAGATCGCGCGCGCCGGCAAAGATGCCCGACAGGTTGGCCCACGTGGCCACGGCGCTGGCGCCCCCGTCGACAAGGGTCTGCTGGCCCAGCGGCAACAGGTTCGGCATCTCGGCCCATTTGTCGGCATAGGGCGGCGATCCGCCCAGCGATCCGGTGCTGACACCCTTCTTGGGATACAGCGTGCCAATGGGCGGCGGCATCACCGAACCGGTGAACCGGATGATGCTGGAAGCGATGGGCACAAAATCGGTTTCCTTTTCCAATGAGGTCAGGATTTCGTCCTCAACAGCGCGGGTGACGATGTTGGCATCGGCGGCGCGGTCGTTCGAGGACTCCAGCCGTTGCGCCGTGGCCGGATGCACACCCGCGGAATCGTAGCCCAGCCCCCAAATCCGCAACTCGGGCCGCCGCGCCTTGGCATAGAGCGCGGCAGCACTGGCCAGACCACCGCCCAGCGAATGGCCGGTGATGCGCAAGCCATCGGCTTCGATCCGGTCCACCTCTGTCAAAGCATCCAGAACCGCGTTTTTCAGCTCATCCCCGTACTGATCGGTCCGCTCCCCGATGCCTTGCCGAATATTGGTGGCCCAATCGCCTTCGTTCTCGCTCAGCCAAACCTCGATCGTGGTGTCGATGACAACATCCCTGATGTCACCTGGAATCAGCCGCGCCAGATTGGGGGGCACCATCGGAATGCGGCGCTGGAAGGTCGTGTTCAGATTGCGATGCTCAAACAGCTCCAGCCACGTCC
>JBCBAV010000219.1:0-3209 GCA_038532285.1 Pseudomonadota bacterium
GCCGCTCACGCACCCCTCGCCGGTCAGCGGGTCAAAGCATTCCCAGAACCCGGATTTTTCGATCGCCATGGTCAGCCCCGCCCGCACCCGCGCGGCCATTGCTGCGTGCCCGCATTCCTCAAGGCCCAGCGCCGTCATGTAATTCATCTGCGGCCAGATCGGCCCGCACCAATAGCGTTGCGGCTCAAACCCCGGGGCATCCGGGTCCCAACTGGGCAGCATGTAGGGCGCCTTGGCCGCAACCCGCCGCATGTTGTCAAGCGTGCGCGCGCGTTGGTCTTCGCTGCCCGCATCCGCGTAAAAACACAGCGCGCTGCAATTGCTGAACCCGGGTGAAAACATGCCCGACCGCACATCGCGCGCCGTGAACGCGCCAAGGTCAGCGTTCCAGAGGTAATCACTTGCCGCCTCCCCCTTGGCGATCCACGCGTCTATCTCGTCCAGCACCTCCGCTGGTTTGCCCAACGCCTCGGCCATGGCGCGCAAATCCTTGTCCGCACGCAACAACACAAAGTGGATGTTCGGATCGGCCATCAGGAACGGCCCCTCATCGGTCAACCGCCGCTGGTCCCAGCCGATCTTGCGCCCGAACTGCACGATGGTCAGGTACTTGTCGTACTGTTCCTGCGTGGGTCGGAACCGTGGGTTCGAATGCTTGTTGTCGGTGCGCACATAGGGTTCCAGATCCGGTGCCACCGCCATCCGGTCGAGGCCGATGTTCCATTCCGGGCAGTTGTCGCGGCCGGTCTCCCACGGGTGCACGGTGCACACGATCCCGTCAAAGGTCCGCGCGTCGTGATACCAGCGGTGCCATGCAAACAGTTGCTCGAACACCGCCGCGCGGCGCACTGGCGCGCCCTCGGTCAGCTTGCGCACAACGGTGGCCAGCACGGGTGGCTGCGACACGCCCGTCGACGGGATCGGCCCCGGCGTCGGCCCCCAGCGGGCGGGCCCGGGGAAATAGTCCTGCGCCTCGGTGCGAAACAGGATCGACGGGATCATCCCGTCAGGCCACTGCCCCGCCAGCAGCGATGTCACCTCGGCCCACGCACGATCCGGATCGAACGTGGCCAGACCCAGCGCCGTGAACGCGCTGTCCCAGTTCCATTGGTACGGATAGAGCCCGTGCGTCGGGATCGTGAACCCGCCGCGATCATTGGCCCGCAGGATGGCCATCGCATCGTCACGCAATGCCATCGCCTATCCCTTCACCGATCCGGCGGTCAGCCCCGCCACAAGGAACCGTTCGAACCATAAAAACAGCGCCAGCACCGGCACCGTGGCAATCACCGCCCCCGCCATCAGATGCTGGCGCGGCACCTCGGATGAATTCAGCTCCGCAATCCCGCGCGACAGGGTGTAGAGGTCGACGTTGTCCAGAAACATGAACGCAAACAGGAACTCGTTCCACGCGATCATAAAGACATAAAGCGCCACCGATGCCAGCGCGGGCAATGCCAGCGGCAGCGTGATCTTCTGGATCACCCGCAGCCGCGTCAGCCCATCCATCAGCCCGGCCTCTTCCAGCTCGGACGGGATGCCGCGGAAGTAGCCTTGCAACATGTACAGCGCCACCGGGATCGTCGTCGCCGGATAGACAAACAACAGCCCCCACAACGTGTTGCGCAACCCCATCTGCGAGAAAATCGCATAAAGCGGGATCACCAGCACGATCATCGGCACCATGTAAATCAGCAGGATCGACCGGCTCAGGAAATACTGCCCCGGAAAACGCAACCGCGCGACCGCATAGGCCCCCGGCACCGCGAAAAACAGCGTCAGGAACACGGTCGCCACCGACACCAGCGCAGAATTCAGCAAGAAGGTGCCAAACCGATACGTGGTGAACAGCTCAATGTAACTGCGAAAGAGCGCGCTGAACCCCTGGGAAAAGTCGATCGAGAAATCGAGCGGGTTCGACAGCAGCAATTGTTGGTTCTTCAGGCTCATCATCACCATCACGAAAAACGGCAACGCCACCGCGATGGTAAAAGCGACAAGGCCAAAGCCCTTGATGAACCGCAGGCAGATGACCTCGACATTGTACCGTTTCTCACCCGCAGGTCCGAACCCGTACGCCGTCAGATGCACCGACGACACCACGCAAGCGGCGATTACGATCAGGAACACGATCTGGCCAAAGGCATAGATGCTGGGCGACAGCCCCATGGGCTGCGCCCCCGATCCCGCCACCAACGCAAGGACAAAGACCAGCCCCGCCAGCGCCTGCACCGCACGCGTCCGGCGCACAGGTGGCATCGCCACCAGAAACAGCGAGGTCAGCAAACCGCCCAGCGCGCCCGCCGTCACCTGCGGCTGGAACGTCTCGCCTGACACGAACAGCGCCAAGAGCGTGATCAGCACGGTCCACACCGCCCCCCACAGCGCGCCAAAGACCGCACTCAGCCAGTAGACATTGCCGGGCAGGCTCATGCGTCATCCTCCGGCGAAAACTTGAAAAAGATGACCGAGAAGAACAGCAAGACGATGAACACCACCACCGCAACCGCTGCCCCGGCGCCCAGGTTCGACACCGCAAAGGCCTGTTCATAGACATTCACGGTCAACGTCCGCGTCCCCGCCGCCCCGCCGGTCAGCAGGAAAATGTCGTCGAACTTGTTGAACGTCCAGATGAACCGCAACAGGAACAGCACCGCCATGATGCCCATCAGTTGCGGGAGCGAGATGAACCGGAACTGCTGCAACGGTGTGGCCCCGTCGATCTCCGCAGCCTCGTAGATATCCGTGCTCATCGACTGCATCCGCGCGAGGATGAACAGCATAGCCAGCGGGAAATAGCGCCAGATCTCAAAGATGATCACCACCGTCAGCGCCACCGGAAAGCTGAAGGTCAGCCCGAAAATCCCGATATCCACCGCCCGCTGGCCCAGAAAGTTGATCGGCGCGTCGATCACGCCCAACTGCACCAGCAGCGCGTTCAGCGTGCCCCCCGGCCCCGGATCCAGCAACAGAACCCACGCCAGCGCCACCGCGATCACCGGCGCCACGTAGGGTGACAGGAACAGCCCGCGCAAAAACGCGCGCCCGCCAAAGGCCATGTTCATCAACTGCGCCGCAAACAGGCCCATGACCAGCGCGCCCAGCGTGCCCGCGACGGTGTAGTACATCGACGCCCACAACACGGGCCAGAAATCCGACGCGTTGAACACCCGTCGTAAATTTTCCAGCGTAATATCATCATTGGTCAG
>JBCBAV010000220.1:0-3173 GCA_038532285.1 Pseudomonadota bacterium
ATGTTGTCATGCACATACTTCTTATAGGTCTCGGCCTGCAGCTCATCGGGCATGGTGAACATGATCAGATCGGCCCACGCCGCCGCCTCGGCAATCTCCATGACTTTCAGGCCCTCGCCCTCGGCCTTGGCCTTGGACGGCGAGCCGTCGCGCAGCGCAACGACCACGTTCTTGGCCCCGCTGTCGCGCAGGTTCAGCGCGTGGGCGTGGCCCTGGCTGCCATAGCCCAGAATGGCCACGTTCATGTCCTTGATCAGGTTGATGTCGCAATCGCGATCGTAATAGACGCGCATATCTTCGGTCCTCCGATGTGTGTTCTGGCCCGCGTTATACGCACGTCGCACGGGGTGGTCAGCGTTGCATTTTCGGTTTATTTTGCGAAATAAAGATTGGATCATGCGCCAGACAGGCAAAACGCGATAAAATCATGCTCGACGACATCGACCGCCGCATCCTGCGCCAATGGCAGGCCGACCCCACGCTGGCCCCTGCCGAACTGGCCGACCGCGCCCGCGTCAGCCCGGGCCAGCTGTCGCGCCGTCAGGCCAAGCTGCGCGAGGCCGGGCTGGTCCGCGGCGTCCAAGCGGTGATCGATTGGGCCGCCTTGGGCTATGCGGTCGAGGTGTCGCTGCGCGTGACGCTGGACAAGACCGTGGGCAACGCCTTTGACGCTTTCACCGCGCAGGCCCGCGACGTGCCCGAAGTGATCGAGATCCAGACTTTCCTCGGCCGCGTCGACCTGCGTCTGTCGGTCATCGCCCGCGACATGGCGCATTATCAGGACATCTACCGCAGCCGCATCCTGACCCTGCCGCACATCGCCGATATCGAGGCGCTGATGCATGTCGCCCGGATCAAGATCGACGACGGGCTGCCCCTATGAATAAAATCGTATGATCGACATCGACGCCACCGACCGCGCGATCCTGCGCCTGCTGGCCGCCGACGCGAGCCAAGGGGCAGGGGCCGTGGGCCGCGCCTGTGGCCTATCGCAACCCGCAGCCTGGCGCCGGATCAAACGCCTGCGCGACGCAGGCATCATCGCAGGCCAGCGCCTCGTCCTCGATGCCGAAGCCCTGGGTTTCGGCGTCACGGTCTTTCTCGGCGTGAAACTCGCCACCAAGGGGCGCGTCAGCCTCGAGGATTTCGAACGCGCCGTCTCTGCCATCCCCGAGGTGCAGACCGTCGAACACGTGCTGGGCCTCTACGACTACCGCCTGCGCGTCGTCGCCCGCGACCTGCCCGATTTCGAACGCGTCCTGCGCCGCCGCATCATGATGCTGCCCGGGGCAGGGGAGGTGGAGGCCAACGTGCTCCTCAGCGAGGAACGCCGCCCCGGCCCGCTCTAGGACGCCGATCCGACACGCGCGTCGCCCATCGGGAACAGCGCCAAGCGCCAAAGCGCCGTTGTATACCCAAGTAGACTTTGCCCATCCGCCCGCGCCCCGCTATCCCTCGACCAAAAGGTAAACAGGAGGCTGCCATGCCCGCCCTACTCGACACCGTGGACCCGCAGGGCCTCGAAGAATTCTCGGTCGTCTTCACCGACCGCTCGCTCAACCACATGAGCACCGCCTTTCAGGGCGTGATGAATGACATCTCGTCGATGCTCAAGGACGTCTACGCCGCCGATGCCGTGGTGATCGTGCCCGGCGGCGGCACCTTCGGGATGGAGGCCGTTGCCCGCCAGTTCGGCCGCGGGGCCGAGGTGCTGGTGGTGCGCAATGGCTGGTTCTCCTACCGCTGGTCCCAGATTTTCGAAGCGGGGGATCTGACCGTCAACACCACGGTGCTGAAGGCGCGCCAGACCGGCAACGCCGCACCGTCGCCCTTCGCGCCTGCCCCCATCGACGACGTCGTCGCCGCAATCGCCGACCAGAAACCCGACGTGGTCTTTGCCCCCCACGTGGAAACCAGCGCGGGCGTGATCCTGCCCGACGCGTACATCAAGGCAATGGCCGACGCCGCCCACGCCGCCGGGGGCCTCATGGTGCTTGACTGTATCGCCTCGGGTTGCGCGTGGGTCGACATGCGCGCCCTCGGCGTCGACGTGCTGATCTCCGCCCCGCAAAAAGGCTGGAGCGCCTCGCCCTGCGCGGGCCTCGTAATGCTGTCGGACCGCGCCGTCGCCCGGATGGAGGAGACGACGTCCGACAGCTTTGCCATCGACCTCAAGAAATGGCACCAGATCATGATGGCCTACGAGGGCGGCGGCCACGCCTATCACGCCACCATGCCGACCGACGCCCTGCGCGATTTCCGCGACACGATGCTGGAAACCCGCGACTATGGCTTTGACCGGCTCAAGGACGCGCAATGGGCGCTCGGCACCGCAGTCCGCGATATGCTCGCGGCCAAGGGGATCACCTCGGTCGCCGCCGACGGCTATGGCGCGCCGGGCGTGGTGGTCAGCTACACCGCCGACCCCGACATCCAGACCGGCAAACGCTTCGCGGCCCAGGGCATGCAGATCGCCGCGGGCGTGCCGCTGCAATGTGACGAACCGGCGGACTTCCGTACCTTCCGGCTGGGGCTCTTCGGCCTCGACAAGCTCTACGATGTCGACGCCACCGTGGCGCGTCTCGCCCGCGTGGTCGATCAGGTGCTCTGAGCGGCAAACCTTAACCAAAAGTGACCCGCGCTTTCCAAACGTTAACGCGGGTCACATCCTAACCGTCCGTTAATGCGGCCCTGCCACCCGTTTTGTACAAAACAGGCCCCATTTTCATCAAAACCCCCAAACACCCCCGAAACCGGGCTCAAAACCGCCCTCCGTTTTGTACAAAACACCCCCCGTTTTCATCAAAACCCACCAAACCACCCACCGCACGCCCCGTTAACCCCGCCGTACGATCCCCCCTTCATTTCGCCAGATAAACCGCCCCCGGAGGGCCGGGTCGCAACCGGGCCGTCCCCTCTGGACCCCGCCTCCCGAGACCGCTAACAACGCGCGACCAGACCACCGACACGAGGCCAACACATGTCCAGCCACGGCGCGCCCATCCCGATGTCCGCAAGTGCCGCAGGCCCCCTGTCGGGCGAGGCCCATGTGCCCGGGGACAAATCCATCTCCCACCGCTCCCTGATCCTCGGCGCGCTCAGCGTGGGCGAGACGACAATCGACGGCCTGCTCGAAGGGCAGGACGTGCTCGATACCGGGCGCGCGATGCAGG
>JBCBAV010000221.1:0-3154 GCA_038532285.1 Pseudomonadota bacterium
GGTCTGCTTGCCAAAGCGCGCTTCGGCCATCAGCTCCTGCTGTGCAACGCGCCCGGCTTCGCGGTTCTTCGCGATTAGGTCGTCGATGTCGTCGGCTTTATCGCCGACCGACATGCATGCCTCTTCCAGCCGACCAAGAGCTTCGGCGGCGAGGACAAGAGCGACCCGCCGCCCCAAGTGCCTTGCGGCCACTTCCATGCCCTCAACGATGACCGCCTGCAGAGACTTTTCAGCTTCACTGGCAACAAACGCTTTCATGTCCATCAGCCCGCCTCCTCCGTTTCGTAGGCATTGGCCAGGTTGATCGGCAAGGCACGCATGCGGCCGTGTTCATCGGCGACGGAGATCTGGAAATACTCCTTGCTGCCAATGATCCGCATGCTGTCGGCGATGGCTTCCATCGCTTTGTCCCATTTGGGGTGCGGCGGATCGATCTTGAGGCGGCGCAGGGCATACATCTGCTCGCGGTTCACGCGGCCGTGCTCGTCCACCTTAAAGGCGTGGTTCAAGAGGGCTTTAATGACGTCCGGCACGCCGTCGCTGACCTCTTCGAGGTATTCGCCGAGCAGCGCCTTGGCGACCTGAAGCTCGGTCCCGAAATGCACTTCGTTCTGCACCCGGATCTCGACCTTCACTTTGCCGTCGTAGCTGGTGAAGCTCACGTTGCCTTTTTCACCGCCTCGCTTGGCGTCATATTTGTCGAAGAGGAGCTCCACGAGCAGGTTAACGTCGTCAACGCTGTGGCCTCTGAACCGAGCGATTTCGTTCATCAGCGTTACAGCGTAGCCCTCGATCGAGCGCACGACCTCTTCGACATCGCGGTCCATATCCGAGATCAAATCATCAGGAACCAAGCGCCCCTTTGCATCGATCCAGGCTGTGTTCTCTTTGGTCATTGCTTGTCTCCTGTTTGCACGTCCTGCTCGGCGTGGGTTGCGGCTGCGGCGGGAACCAGTTGCAAGGCTCCACTGACCACCAGGACAGCGGCCATCGCGGCGATTTCGTCAGTGCTGCAATCGGTCAGACCACGCTGACCATGCAGGTCGATCCGGCGCACCGCGCGCCGGGCCAATGTCATCATCTCGTCCATCTTGAAACGCTTCGTCTCAGCCATGACGTGTCACCCTGTCCAAAAGGCCTTTCTCGAGGATCTCGCGCGCCAGATCGGTTGGCGATTTGCCGGCGCGCTCGGCTTCGCGGACCAAGAGCGTTTTCAGGCGCAAGGGCACCACGAACTGCGGGTCTAGGCTGACGACATCGAGGCGCGCTGGTTCTTCCTCGCTTTCGTTGTCGAGAAAGTGTGGGATCTTCACCCCGACCATGCGGGCTTTGCGAATGTCGGCATAGACGGTCTGCGGATGCAAATTGAGCCGCTGTGCGATGGCCTGCGGCCGATGGCGCTGCTTTGCCAATGCGACGATGTCAGAATAATGCCTGCTCATGATGCAGCGCCCTCGTCAAAGAGCGCGCACTTGCGGCACGTGCGATACATCGCAACATATTGGCTGTTCACCGGGTCCAGGTCTCCGACCGCGCGGCCGCGCCACTTCTGGCAAACCTGCTTTTCGATTGCACCAAGGCCCGGGCATTCGACGGTCTCATGCATCAGGACGCCGCGCACCAGCTCCTCGACCGCACTCATATCGCCCGGGTATTTATTGCGCAGCACGTTTGACACCAGAGACGCTGATCGACCGAGCTGTTTGGCGACGCGGTTCTGTGAGCTGCGATCGCAGGCGATGGCCAGAACCTGCACCCAATCGGGCATAGTATCGGATTCCCAGGCGGCGCGCGCAGTGATAAGACCACTCATGCCTCTCGTGCCCCGTCTGCATGCCGATAGGACCGGCCATTTGGATCAAAGATCGCTCTCACGCGGCGCATGTGCGGCGCCAGCGGACCAAGGTCATCGGCGAGGACATAAACGTGTTCTGCACCCTTCCTGGGGCGACGCTTGGCCAGCCGCAGGATACCGGCCGCGGCCAGTTGCCGACAATACGCCCGCGCCTGACCGACGCTGACTTGCACCCCGCCTGCATTTGCCCAGCACGCGACATCCGTCACGGTGAAGCGCCGATTACGACGCATCGCCCGCCACATGTTGCCTTCTGGCGTTGCGTCTCGCTCGCCGGGCAAAGCGGTCTCTGCCCGCAAGGCGACGGGCCGATAAAGGCGCCGCGTTCCTTGCGCGCGGTGCTGTTCAATCAGGCCGAGCTCAACCCAACCCCGCAGGTATTCGGTTGCGGTTTCGCTGCATACGCCCACCTCAGCGAGATCGGCAAATCCAAACTCAGCGCGTTGCTGAAGGACCGCCCAGATCTCCCTCTGTTTCGGTGTTTGTTCAATCGCGCCGCTCATTTGCTGGCAGCCTTCTTGCGCGTGAATGGCACCACCTGGGGCGATGCGAGGGCCTGCTGATCCCGGGGGCGCTGTGGTGGCTGGCCCGTGTCAAAGCTGCGATCACCCCATTGAGACATGGACACCGAGCGAATGTTGCGCTGGCGGCAAAACTCTTTGACCCGAGCAAGATTGGTCGCCACGCGCCGGATCGAGCCGCTTGCAGCCGCGACGATGACCTGAAGCAGGTCTTCTTCGACCGCGACATCCGGGCAATAGATCGGCGCGAGGTGATTGGCGTCCGACATGTTGCAGGGCAGGGCGGCTGTCCAAGCGAGCATGCGGTTGTGCACGTTTTCCCACTTGGTCAGATCCTGCGGGAGCTTCTCTTCGCCCACTAAAATCACCGGGGTTTGGCAACTTTCATAGATGTCGCGCACCACATCGACCATGCCCTTCTTGAGCAGGTACTGGGCGTCATCGATGATCAAAGGCCGGGCCGTTTTGGCAAGCTGACCGCCAATCATATCGACCATGCGGGCCACGCCGCGCGTTTCCTTCAGCCCGAGCTCGCGCATGATGGTCTCGGCCATGTAGGACGAGGTCCATGTCGATTTTGCCTGTACGCAATGCGCCTGAAACTCGTTTGCGGCGACCGTCACCGCGGTCGTTTTGCCCCACCCAGACGGGCCGTAGAATGTCGCCGCTATGCTGAGCCTGGTCGAAACGGTTGAGAACCGTTCGTATGGCCTGCCCGGTATGGCGACTTTCTACGGCCCGTCTGGGTGGGGCAAAACGACCGCGGTGACGGTCGCCG
>JBCBAV010000222.1:0-3151 GCA_038532285.1 Pseudomonadota bacterium
CGACTGATGACCATCGGCAACACTGGCGGCTGGCGCAATTTTGCCAACACGCAGCGCCGCGTGGCCGAGCCGTCGGACATGGACGGGCTGAAGATCCGCACCGTGGTCGCCGACCTGCCGCAGGAACTGGTCCGCGCGCTGGGCGCCTCGCCCACCCCGATCCCGTGGCCCGAACTCTTCACCTCGTTCCAGACCGGCGTGGTCGAAGGCTCCAAGAACGGCATCACCGACATCATGGGCATGAAATTCCCCGATGCGGGCCTGCAATACGTCACGCTCGACGGTCACGCCTACATGGGCGCGCTGTGGTGGATGAACAATGAAAAGTTCATGGGCATGGACGACGCGATGAAAACCGTGATCGTCGATGGCTTCTATGCGCTGCAGCAGGCGACCTTTGCGTCACCCAAGCGCAAGTCGATCCAGGCCTACGAGGATTTCGTCGCCGGTGGCGGTGACCTCTATGTGCCGACACCCGAGCAAAAGGCCGCCTTCGCCGCTGCTGCCGCACCGGTGAACGACTGGTTTACCGGCAACGTGGCCCGCGGGGGTGAAATCCTCGAAGCGCTGCAAACCGCCGTGGCCGCAGCCGAAGCCGACATCAGCGCCGCCCGCGCCGCCGACCTGCAATAACGGTGCGCCGTAAAGGCACACCCTACGACATCAAGGCCGCCCTGAAAGGGGCGGTCTTTTTCCTTGGTGGGGCGGAGATAGTTGGCTTGGCGCTCGGGTCAGAATGGCGGCTGTGCGGTACTTTGCTGCCATATGCTACGTCTTTTCCAAGGTCTGCTTTCCAATTCCTATAATGCGAGCTTGCGCTGCTTGAATTTTCAGGATCGGGTGTTTCGGAAAAAATTGTTCCAAATGAGAAGTTAGCGCGCAAGGAGAGTTTTGATGCGGACTTGGGTCCTCCTCTTATCGTCGTGTCTGTTTCTCACTGCGTGTTTCTTCGGCAAGACTTTCGTATGGAACAGTGAACTAACGCTTCATATCCGGACCCCGGACGGCCCGGTTGCGGCGTCCTCGGTCACGCGCAAAGAGTTCTGGGTCTGTGATCGCGCTTGCATCCGGTTTGGCGGAACCGCCTTTGGGCGGGAGGTCTACGGCGAGGCCGTCGCCGCACAACTCGGCTCCGGAACACTGTTCGCGCTGCTCAATCCACATACGCAAGCCTCTCCCGGTTACGTAGACGCTTTTGCAGATCGCGGCATAAACTCTATGCGGGGGTGGGCGCGCGCCATCATGCGTAACCGGGAAGTGGTTGCTGAGGTGCCGCGCAAGTTTTACCCGCGGCTCATCGCGTTTGAGGATATCACCGACCCGACCAGCATTTTCGAGGTCGATCCAGACAATTTAGCCACGGTCTTCGGGCCGGGTTACGCGCTAGAGCGCATCACCGTTATCGCTACGGACAAGCCCCTCACAACAGGCGTCATCGACGCGATTCTGCCGTGGGTCGACACGATCGGTCCAAACCTGACTGGCGGTTACGCCGGTGGGGACCAGGATATTTCAATCCTCGCACGCACCACAGGCGGTCGTCATTTTAAACGGAAACTTCCCGAATGACGATTTAATAAGAGTTGTTTTTTTTCATTTCTTCAATGGATTAATGCAACCTGACAAGCAAGCATGGCCTCATTGTCTGTACCGTTTTTATTGACAAAGCTGACATTGGTGCAGCGTGCAGCATCCGCTACTTCGGGCTCGTTCCGGACCTTGGCTGCGCAGCGTGCCAAGGTCGGTGCTCCAGCCCAAAGCGGCCATTGATCTTGGAAGGTCTTATGAACTCTCAGCGGACATAGTTGTTATGCACGGCAGATGTGCCAATGTCAGTTTGAAAGGCCCAGAACCTTTAACGCACGCCTGTCCCAATTCGATTTTCGGAACTTGACAGCTGCTTCAAAACACTTGACACGCCATTGTTGCCCAAGGAAATTGTGAGGATACAATGGTCACAACGTTTCACCAAATTGCTTTGTTGAGCGGCGTACTTGCATTAGCTGCGTGTTCCTCACCGGAAGAGTTGGAACAGGACAATATCGCATTCCAGCAAAAACACTATGTGGGGCAAACTGCATTAGGTAACCCGCTGTATCGACAAGAATTGCTAGGGAAAGGCCGGCTGCCTCGTCGTGAGAATCCACTTTTGGGTCACACTAACGAAACGGTTCGCCAAATACCGATCTCGCTGCTGCCGCAACCAAGCTTGGAAGGGATACCTTCGCGTTTCTTCAAAAATTGGTGTGAACGGGACGGATATCGAAAGCACCGTATTGTCGAAAGCAAACACAACGGCAATTTTAGAGTAATAACATCGACGACCGCCGGTCGAAGCTATTTGCCGTTGTATGACGTTACAGCCGAGTGCTTGCGGTAAACATCATTTGGTCGACATATCTTAGCCCGCACGCTTCGCAACGTTTTGTTTTTTGGGCTCAAACCAGACCTTGCCCCACCACCCCCCATTCCCCAGTAGCCACACGCCCCCCACGTTGCTATCCATCCTGAAACCGCAACCGACAGGACGCACATGGCCCGCCCCTCACTTAGCCTCTCCGGCGCATGGACCGGCGTTTTCGACTATGACGATCCGGCCTGCGACGCGGTGGGGTTCACGGCTGACATCACCGACATCGCGGGCGCTGTCTGGGGCGACACGACCGAACCCAACTCCTTTGCCCCCGGTTTCGGCGACCGGCTGGTGGCGTCGCTGTCAGGCGCGCGCTCAGGTAACGAGGTGACGTTCACCAAAACCTATATCGGCGAAGAACAGCTGTTCGAGAACGAGGTGTTCTACGCGGGCAACCTCAACGACACCGGGCGCCGCATCACCGGCACGTGGCGCATCGCGGGGGCCTATGACCTGTCCGGGCCGTTCGTGATGAACCGGGTCGACGGACAGGCGCTGGAACGGCTGCTCGAACGGACGCAATCGGCGGACGTGGACCTGTGATCCGTCGGGTGGTTAAGGCAAAGTGAACGCGCCCGCGCAAACATGAACGCGTGGCAAAGATGAACGGTTTCCTAACGCGCCCCGGCGGCACGTTTTGTACAAAACACCCCCCGTTTTCATCAAAACCCCCGAAGAGGCCCGAAAAGGGCCCGATGAGGCACGGGCAAATTGTACAAAACAGGCCCCGTTTTCATC
>JBCBAV010000223.1:0-3142 GCA_038532285.1 Pseudomonadota bacterium
GTTTCTTCTGGACGGGCACGGTGGGCGCGGTGGCGATGACGGGTGTGGGCCTGTGGTACTGGGAGCCGATGGTGCGGGGCGATTGGGTCTGGATGGGCACGCTGTGCCTTACGGGCGCGCTGGGGCACTGGTTGCTGATCAAGTGCTATGAGGTGGCGGAGGCGAGTGCGGTGCAGCCGTTCGCCTATTTCCAGATGGTGTTTGCAGCCCTTGTGGGCCTGACCGTGTTTGGCGAGGCGCTGGCGTGGAACGTGGTGCTGGGCGCGGCGATCATCGTGGCAGCGGGGCTATTCACCTGGTGGCGCGAACGACAGCAGGCTGTTGCCCGCTAGTTCGTCGGTGAAGGGGATCGGTAGCGGGTCGCCGCCGAGGCGGGCGCGGTAGACGGGCAGGCTTTCGGTGACGCGCATCACGTAGTTGCGGGTTTCGCGGAACGGGATGTGTTCGATCCAGTCGACGATGTCGAAATCCTCGGGCAGGTTGCGGGGGTCGCCGTAGAGGCCCTGCCAGCGGTCGGCGCGCCTGGGGCCGGCGTTGTAGGCCACCGACATCAGCACGACGTTGCCCGCATAGCGCGCGGCCATTTGCGACAGGTACGCCGCCCCCAGTTCGGCGTTGTAGACTGGGTCGGTGATCATGCGGTCGGTGGTGTGCTCCTCGCCTTTGCCAAGGCTCCTCGCGACCTCGCGGCCCGTGGCGGGCATGATCTGCATCAGCCCGCGCGCGCCTGCACCGGATTGGACGCCGGGGTCAAATTCGCTTTCGCGGCGAGCGATGGCGAGGTTCATTTCGGGAGCCATGGGCAGGTCGGCCTGCGCCAGCGGGTGCAGCGGGTAGTAGGGCGCGTGGATCGTGAGGCCACGTTGGGCGACGCGTTTGCCGATCATCACGGCGAGGTGCGGTTGGTCCATGTCGATGGCAGCCTGACCCAGTTGGCCCGCGGCACTGCGCCCGAGATCCTCGGCCAGATGGGTCCAGAAGCGTTCGGCCAAGGACAACTCGCCCGAGGCTTGCAGCAGCATCCCGGCCTCGAAGAGGTCGCGGCGGGCGAGGTCGGACAGGCGCCAGTCGCCAAAGTCTTCGGCCCCGTCGAGGTCAGGATCGGGCGGCAGGCCGCCGCGTTCGGCGGCGAGCAGACCGTAGAACGACGTCTGAAACTGTGCGCCGTCGGCATAGGCCGCAGCAGCGGCATCGGCGCGGCCCGCAGCCTCGTGCGCGCGGCCGATCCAGTAGCCTGCGCGGCCGCGCGAGATGGGTGAGCGGATGGCGCTGCGGTGGTTCTGGAAATGCGCAAGGGCGGTGTCGGGGTCATTCAGGTAGCGCAGGGCGATGTAGCCCGAGAGCCATTCGAGATCGGCATAGGCGGAGCCTTCGACCAGCCCGTGGGCGGCGGCGAGCGTGTAGGCGCGGGCGGGTTCGCCGTCGCGCATCTCGTCCCGGGCCAGCGCGCGGCGGCGGTTGGCCCAGGCTTGTGGCTGGCCGAGGCCGTTTTCCAGTTGCGAGCGCTGTTCGAGCAGGTCCTTGGCATCGGCCCAGTTGCCCGCGCGGATGCGCCATTCGAACCGGTCATGGGCGAGGCCGGGGTGATCCTGCAGCGCCTTGGGCACGGCGTTTATCAGAGCATTCACGCTGTCGAGGCGCAGTTGCAGGGCGATGCGGGCGCGCGCGAGCGCTTGTTGATCGTCGGGCACGAGATCGAACATCGCGCGGGCGGCATCGCGCTCGCGCGCCCAGAGCATCGCGTCGAGCCGGGCGATGTGGTGCGGGGCCAGCAATTCGGCGTGCAGGTCTAGGAACCGGTCTTGATCCTGCACGCTCATGGGACGGGTGCGCCATGTCAGCACGAGATTGGCCTGCGCCTCACCGCTTTGATCTGCGGCGGTCAGGGCGGCGGCATAGGCGAGGATGCCGCCCGGCGTGGCGGGCGGCGCATCCGCGAAAAAGCGCAACAGCGCCTCGGGTCCGGCGCTGATCACCGCCGGTTCGGCGCGGCGGCGCAGGGCCGGTTCGCCGGGCCAGTTGGGGCGGCGGTCGAGAAAGGCGCGCACTTCGGCCAGACTGCCGCGGCCCGCGCGCAGGCGGTGCCATTCGATGATGTCGGCGGCCACATCGCCATCGCGTGCGGCGATGCGGGCGGCGTTGTCCCAGCTGCCATTACGCATCGCATCGAGCGCCCAGCCCAGCGGGCGCGGACGTTCGGCCTGCGCCACGGTGGCGGCACAGCAGAGCGCCAGCAGGGCAGTTGCTGCGAGGCGGGCAAGGCGGTTCATCACTTGCATTTCTTTCGGCGCCATGGTCAGAGCCTTGAGCATATGCCGCCGTGGGGGGGATTCAACTCACCTTCGGGGCATGTGTCGTGACCAGGCCCTTTGCCTGCCAGTGTGAAACAGGCCCCGGTGTCCGGGGCAAAACAGGAGCGTGAGAATGTTCAAAGGTTCTATGCCTGCCCTCGTCACGCCGTTTCGGAACGGCGCTTTGGATCTGGAAACCCTCAAAAAACTGGTCGAGTGGCATGTGGGCGAAGGCAGTCACGGCTTGGTGCCCGTGGGCACCACCGGCGAAAGCCCGACGCTGACCCACGAGGAGCACGAGACCGTGGTGGAAACCGTGGTCAAGGCTGCCGCGGGGCGGATCCCGGTGATCGCAGGGGCCGGGTCGAACAATACGGTGGAGGCGATCCGCTTTGTCGAACATGCCGCCGCCGTGGGCGCCGATGCGGCGCTGGTGGTGACGCCCTATTACAACAAGCCGACGCAGCGCGGGCTGATCGCGCATTTCACCGCGGTGCATGATTGCGCGGATATCCCGATCATCATCTACAACATTCCGGGCCGGTCGGTGATCGACATGACGCCCGAGACGATGGGCGAGTTGGCCAAGCTGCCGCGCATTGTCGGCGTGAAGGATGCCACCGGCGATCTGGCGCGGGTGAGCGATCAGCGCATGACGTGCGGTGCGGATTTCGTGCAGCTGTCGGGCGAGGATGCGACGGCGCATGGGTTCAATGCGCAGGGCGGTGTGGGCTGCATCTCGGTCACCGCGAATGTGGCACCGGGGATGCTGAGCCGGATGCAGAATGCGTGCGCGCAGGGCAATTATGTGGCGGCGCTGGAGATTCAGGACCAGTTGATGCCGCTGCACA
>JBCBAV010000224.1:0-3117 GCA_038532285.1 Pseudomonadota bacterium
CGATCACCGCAGTTTGCAGGCTGTTGCCCGCGATCAGCAGGTTCGAATCGTAGCTGCTGTCTGCCACATCCGCGATACCGATCCGGATCGAATTGAGCGCATCCTTGTTCACCGGGATGGTCAGCGTCATGGTGACGGTGAAACCGTCCATCTCGGTGTTGAAATCGCTGTTGGTGTTGTCGACAAACAGGTTGATGTTGCTGGCCGAGTTGATGTTGCCGGGGTCGGTGTCGCCATCGCCCACCGCAACATCGACTTGCGCGCCGTTGATCCAGACGCCGACAAAATCCTGATACTGCGAGTTGGCGAATTCCGGATATTCCTCGGACGCAAAGACGAACTGCATCGTCATCACGTCGCCATCGGGAATGAAATCCACATCAAGATAGGCCGCATCGCGCGTTGGCGCGCCAGCGGCCGCGTTGAACTGTGCGTTGTTGTTCTGGCCGGTGGTGTTGGCCGAGGTGCTGGCGCTCTGGTTGGCATCGCCGGACGAGTTGGTAAAGCTTTCGGCGTTGCCCGTGGACAGGATGACGCCTGTGTCGCCCGGTGTGACGCCCGGGGCAATGCTGTCACCGCCGGAATAGATGCCCGCGCTGTCGATGTCGCCGGTATACGACGCGCCTTGCACCTGAACGCCGTCGCCGAAAATGGCATTGGCCATCTGTTCGGCGGTCGTGCCCTCGCGCACGGTATCAATCGGAAGCTCGCTCGCTGCCACCATATGTCTGCCCACCTGCCTTGGCCGGTCAGAACACGCGCAGCGCATGGGGTTGGCCCCCATGTCATCGGAAAGGTGCTTTTGCACTTTGGTGGCTGTACGTTGACAGCCGGACTGCTGATGCCCTGCCTCGGGTCGTCTTGTTTGCGTCAGCCTAGCACAGGGTTTAACCACCTGTTAACTCATTAAATCACACCGACAGGTCAGGTCTGGCCTTTTGGCCACAACACAGCCCGGAGCATGCCGCCATGTCCAACACTGATCCCGTCGAGCTGACCGCCGATCTGGTGCGCTGCGCGTCCGTAACGCCTGCGGATGATGGCGCGCTGGACGTGCTGCACGGGCTGTTGTCGGGGGCCGGGTTCGACTGCGCCTGGGCCGACCGTGGCGGTATCCGCAACCTCTTTGCCCGCTGGGGTCCCAAGGGGCATGCGCGTAGTTTCGGGTTCAATGGGCACACGGACGTGGTGCCTGTGGGCACGCTTGGCGATTGGACTCACCCGCCGTTCGGCGCGGATGTGGTGGATGGTGTGATGTATGGGCGCGGGACCACCGATATGAAATCGGGCGTTGCTGCTTTTGCCGCAGCGGCGGTGGATTTTGTACAAAACACCCCCCCGGATGGTACAATTCTGATCGCCATCACCGGGGACGAGGAAGGCGATGCCGTGGACGGCACCACCGCCCTCCTCGACCACATGAGGGCCGAGGGCGAGACGATGTCCGTCTGCCTTGTCGGTGAGCCGACCTGCCCCGAAACCATGGGCGAGATGATGAAAATCGGACGCCGCGGGTCGATGACCGCGTGGTTCACGGTGACCGGGGTGCAGGGGCACTCTGCCTACCCGCACCGCGCCAGGAACCCGCTACCCGCGATGGCGCGGTTGATGGACCGGTTGGCCTCACACGAATTGGATCAGGGCACCGATCATTTTGATGCCTCCACGCTTGCCGTCGTCACCATCGACACCGGCAACCCCGCGACCAATGTGATCCCGGCAGAGACGCGGGCGACAGTGAATATCCGGTTCAACGACCTGCATACCGGTGCCGGGCTGACCGTTTGGCTGCGCGAGCAGGCCGATGCGGTGGCAGCCGACTATGGCGTCGAGATTGCGATGGAGGTCAAAGTGTCGGGCGAAAGTTTCCTCACCCCGCCCGGACCGCTGTCTGACATGGTCGCGCGCGCGGTGGCGGCGGAGACGGGCGTGACCCCGGTCCTCAGCACCTCGGGCGGCACGTCCGATGCGCGGTTCATCAAGGATCACTGCCCGGTGGTCGAGTTTGGACTGGTGGGGCAGTCGATGCATAAGGTGGACGAGCATGTCGAGGTCGCCCATATCCACCAGCTGAAATCCATCTACACCCGCATTTTGCGAGACTATTTCGAATGATTTGGACGATTTCCGAGACAGATGACCTCGCTACCTGCCTCGAGCTGCGGCGCATCGTGTTCATCGAAGAACAAGGTGTGAGCGAAGCGGACGAACGCGACGGGCGCGACGGCGATGCCGTGCATGTGCTAGCGACAATTGATGGCCGGGCGCTGGGCTGCGCGCGGATCCTGCGTGATGAGAACACGGCCAAGATCGGCCGGGTCTGCGTGTTGCAAGAGGGGCGCGGCACGGGCCTTGGCGCTGCGATCATCAATGCCTGCCTGGATGCAGCGCGCAGTCACGGGGCCACGCGCGCGAAGCTGGGGGCGCAGACCCACGCGTTGAGCTTTTATGAAAAGCTGGGGTTCACCGCCTTTGGCCCGGTCTATGACGACGCGGGCATTCCGCACCGGGACATGGAACGCGTCCTGTGAGGATGCGGCCCGCCGTTATCGTGATGGTCAAGGAACCGCGCCCCGGGCGGGTCAAGACGCGGTTGGGCCGCGATATCGGCATGCTGGCCGCGGCGCAGTGGTACCGGCGGCACGTGACCGCGTGCATGGCGCGCCTGCGCGATCCGCGCTGGTCGCTGGTGGCGGCCTATGATCCGAAAACCGCGCGCATGATCCCTTGGGCCGCGGACCAATATGTCTGGCAGGGGCGCGGTGATCTGGGCCGCCGGATGATCGCAATGTTGCGGCGCGCACCGGCCAAAAGCGTTTTGTTAGGGTCTGATATCGTTGGTGTGACACCCACCCACATCGCGCGCGCCATGGCGGCACTGGCCACCCATGACGCGGTGTTGGGACCATCACCGGACGGCGGCTACTGGCTGATCGGGTTTCGCCATCCGCAGTGCCTGCCGCCGGGTCTGCTCGACGGGGTCCGCTGGTCGTCTGAACATGCGCTTGCCGACACCGTTGCACGGCTGCCGGGACGGGTGGCGTTGATCGACATGCTCAATGACGTGCACACCGGGGGGCGTCATGGCAAATCGTCGACGGTGTCCACGTCATTGAG
>JBCBAV010000225.1:0-3050 GCA_038532285.1 Pseudomonadota bacterium
GTTCCGATCTCGTAGCGCAGAAAGCATTCGCGGCTGCGGACTACGCTGCACAGCTGACGCGTCCCGCTTACACAGAGGCCAACTCTGCCGCGCAATCAGCACTGTCCATCCACTCTCCAGTCTCTGCTGCACGAAGCACATATGCCTCAGCTGGGTCCAGTCCGCCCTTCTCAAATGCAGTTCAAGATGACGCCACTAAAGATGAAACAGCCCTACTGACAGATCCGTTGTGGGAAGCTGTCCCGAGTTTCGCTCGATATGATGACAATAGAGCGCATTTCGAAGACTACCTGATGAGCGATCTAGTCTGGGCATTTTGGCGGCGTTGGTACAGCGAGATGTGGGACGGCACGTTTCGCGATTGGGATCTCGCCATTGAGGTCGCTACGCTGCCGGATGAGCTTTGGGAAGGTGAGGATGCGCTCACCAAAGTGGCCGAAGCGATCCGGGAGATTGAGGCGCGGCAGGCAAACGAGAGAGCCAAACTCAATGAGACGCTGATACTCAACCCGTCTACACAGCGCTATTCAGCCCGTCCCGCACCCATTTCCAACACCAAACGCTTGCAACGCCATCTTTCGCGGGTGGAGGATGCGCTTGATGACATTGTCGCGCTTGGTGGTGGCAATGGTTTGACTGCGAACACCGCCGAATTTCGCATCATCAAGCGGTTAGTGCAAAAATATGGTAACGACCCGGAACGCGTGGCGTTTGACCTGACAGACGCGAACAAGAGCATCGCTCGGCAGATCAAGATAGGCGAGTATGCCGATGATGAGCCGCTCAAGTTGCTTCAAGCTGCAAATACCGCGTGTATCGCGTTTGTTTGCGAAGCACATGAAGAGGTCGCCAAGGAACTGGCGCGCGGGTTTGACCCAGAGCCGCAGGCCGTGTCGGAAGAGGATGCGCTGGTTTTGGAAAAGGCATGGCGCTTGAGCGAGGCCATGTTGGACGAGGAGGCCGCGCAGACCACTCTCGAGGACAAAGCCGAAATAATGGCCGGGCAGATAATTGATGCAGCAACGGACCCGATGCCAGAATGGTCACGGGAGGCACATGCGATACGAAGCATTGTGCTGCGTCGCCAGATTTCACGGATGTGGCGGCAAGCGCAGGGGCTGATGACGATTGACGGATTGGCTAAGGCCTATGACAGCAAGTTTTCGAAAGCGGCAGGCGTTGTTGGTCGCGTCGGCCTTGGTGTCGGGGTCTTGCATCAAGCTATCCTGATCCTTGGGCGATTTCTCGGGCTATGAAATATGCGCCATCGTTGAGCCCTGGACCGGCGAAGCCACGTCAATTCCCGGGCACTTTATGGCAGCCAAGCACATCTTCCGCCCACATGTCGCGCTTGTGTCAGCCAAATCGCCGGGCCGTGGGAGGGCCCGGCGATGGCGCGGCGGGCTAACGCCCTTGATTCCGCGCTGTGGCGCGTTGAAAGGAAGGCCGCGCAGGGTGGCGATACACGGTGGATTGCAATCAGTGACGGTGCGCAGTGAATGCGCACCCTACGGGCGGAGGGGCGGAGCCAGCCCTACGTTTCGGGCGCGTGTTGCCGCGCATCGGCAGGCCCTGGGCTGTCGATCTGACCTGTCCGCTGCAGCGGTTTATGGCTGCCGTGTACATCTTCCATGTCAGCGGCGTGCCCAGACCTGCCATATCGACAGGCCGTGGGAGGGCCTGTCGATGCGCGGCGGCCTGCGGCCTTGAGTCCGCGCATGGGGTAGTTTGGCGACCGGGAGCGTTACGCTATGTTCCACGCCCCCTACCCAACGCCATCGTGAACCCCGCACCCGCGCGCGCCGATTGCTCCGGGCCCGCATTTCCGGCATAGTCTCGCTCAGAGCGGGAGAACCCGCCGCGCAACCGTTCATAGGGGCACGAGCAGATGAAACCCTTAGCCATTTTACTTGTGGCGGCCACGGTGCTGTCGGCCTGCGGTCAGGCGCGGGTGGCGGCGACCAACACGTTTCGTCCGCAGGCACAGTTTGCCACCGGGCCGATATATTCCGCCTGCCGCAAGGCGGGCCGGGATGCCGCGACGCGCGAGCGGTGCGGCTGTGTGCAGGCGGTGGCCAACCGGCAGCTGAACGCAGGCGATCAGCAGCGCGGCGCGCGGTTTTTCGGCGACCCGCAGCAGGCGCAGGATGTCCGCCAGTCAGAGCGCAATATCGACGAACGGTTCTGGCTGCGCTGGAAGGCCTATTCCGAGGTTGCCGCACAGATGTGCACCGGCTGACCTGATCGCGAGGACGCCCGACGGGGCGGAGGAGCGGTCAGAGTGCGCGCAGCCAGACCTGCAGGGGCTTTTCGGTCTCGCCGTCCTCACCCACGTCTTTCCACGCGAACTGCGCCAAGGCGCCCGGCACGCGGGCATAGCCGCGCCTGTTCCAGAAATCATCCAGCGGGCGGTAGCGGGCGGGTTTCAGCGGGTGGTCCTGCGGCCGCAGGACCGCGCAAAAGCAGATGTGGGAGTAGCCCAGCGCGCGGGCATGCGCTTCGCGCATGTCAAAGAACGTGTGGCCGATCCCCTGCCCCCGGTAGCGCGGCAAGAGCACGCTTTCGCCGTTGTAGAACGTGCGGTGGATGTCGATGCCCGCGTCGCGCAGCGCGTCCGAGAACGCGGCGGCGTGGTCAATCAGCGGCGCGGCCGTCGCCGCCCCCACCAGCCAGTCGCCGTCATAGGCGGCCACCACAAGCGCCTGATCGCTGCGGGCATAGTGTTCGAGATAGCCCAGTTCATAGGCCTCATCCCCGTCATAAAGGTACGGGTAGTCGCGGAACACGTCGATGCGCAGGCGGGCGAGGTCGGGGATCGCGGGTGCGATCTCGGCCCCGACGAGTTTGCGCAGGGCCGGGCCGCTCACGTGCCCGGACCCCAGCGGTCGATCAGGCGGTCGCGGATCTGGTCGCGGGCGTTGCGGTAGCTGTCGAGCTTGGCCTCGCGCGTCTCACCCAGGCCGGTGGGGTCGAGGATGGGCCAGTATTCCACGTCGAGGTGATAGTAGCGCGTCAGGTCCAGCGCGCGGCGTTGCGAGGCGGGCGACAGC
>JBCBAV010000226.1:0-3056 GCA_038532285.1 Pseudomonadota bacterium
GGATCGAAGGCGCGGGCGTGTTCGAGCGCTTGCACCTTGTCCCTGGCTTTGAAGGTCTTTTGCCAACCGTCCCACCATTCCGTGTACACGCTGGTGTTGATCCGTCGGCGCAGTCCCAGTTCGAGGAGGGCCACCACGAGCAGGGCGGCAAAAAAGGCAAAGAGCAGCACGAGGGCGGTGAAATCGAAGGTGGCGCCGAGCAGGTCGCCGAGCACGTCCGTGGGCGGCTGGGTAGTCAATGAGGTGCGCATGAAATCGGCCTTTTGGGGTGGGGTTCCCGGAATGGGGGAAGCGTAAACGAGGATGCTGCGTGCGCCAAGGGGGTGGGTGCGTCGCGCCTTTGGCTGTCGTCGTAGCGGTTGTTTTGCTCATCCAGCCTTCGGCTGTCTTCGCGCGGATCATATGCTCATCCAGCCTTCGGCTGTCTTCGCGGGGGCTGTCGCGAAGACGGGGTGAAAGCCCGGATGAGCGGCGGGTCAGGGAAAGTGGTGCGGGAAGGTGCGGGCGAGGGCGACGTCGAGGTCGTCCATCGTCACCGGCAGGCCGAGGTCCACGAGGCTGGTCACCCCGTGCTCGGCGATGCCACAGGGCACGATGCCGTCAAAGTGGCCCAGATCCGGGTCGACGTTGATCGACAGGCCGTGAAAGCTGACCCATTTGCGCAGGCGAATGCCGATGGCGGCGATCTTGTCCTCTGGCACCGCGCCATCCGGTCCAGGCGGTTTTTCAGGCCGTTCGACCCAGACACCCACGCGGCCGTCGCGGATCACGCCGGTGACGTTGAATTCGGCGAGCGTTGCGATCACCCAGGTCTCGAGGCTGTGCACGAAGGCGCGCACGTCGCGCCCGCGTTTGCCCACGTCGAGCAGGGTGTAGGCCACGCGCTGGCCGGGGCCGTGATAGGTGTACTGGCCGCCGCGGCGGGTCTGGTGGACGGGGAACCGGTCGGGGTCGGTCAGATCTGCCGGTTTGGCCGAGGTGCCCGCGGTGTAGAGCGGTGGGTGTTCGACCAGCCAGATGCATTCGGGTGCGGTGCCTGCGGCGATGGCGCTGGCGCGCGCTTCCATCCACGCTTCGGCGTCGCGGTAATCGGTCAGCCCGGTGCTGGTGATCCAGTCGACCATGGGTCAGCGGGGCAGGAGCCCCGCCTCCCTGAGCTTGGCAAGGTTGGCGCGGCTCACCGGCAGGGTGCGGCCGTCGCGCAGGGTCACGCTGGCCTTGCCGGTGGCCGGTGTCACCTCGGTGATCTGGTTGCGGGCGACCCAGTGCGAGCGGTGGATGTGCAGCCCCGGCACGGGACTGGTCAGCAGGATCGCATCGCTCAGCCGCATCAGGATCAGGTCCGAGCCCTTGTCGGTGACCACGTCGACATAGTGATCGACCGACGACATCGAGATCAGCTGGCCCCGCTTGGCCACGGGCAGGCGTGCCATGATCGGGGGCGGCACCTGTTCGACGGGGCGGCGGTCGAGCACGGTGTCGATGGTGATGGCCACCACCGCCGCGGCGGCAATGGTGGTCAGCGCAAAGATCGCAGCCCCCCGCCAGCCATCGAAGAACCAGCCAAAGAGGGCCGTGTTCACCCCCAGCACCAGCAGCGTGACGCCCACGCCGGTGGCACAGCAGATCACCGCCAGCATTTGCCAGCGCGGACGCGCGGCCATGGTGCGGCGCACAACGCCCGAGATCAGGCTGCCCAGGGCATAGGTCAGCGGCACCATCCCCACCCAGTACAGCGTGCGCGGCACGGCCGCCAACGCATCGCCGGTGCCAAAGGCACCGCTGAGCGACAGCACCACGCCCACCGACCCCATGATCAGCCACAGCGTCGCGCTGGAAAAGGCGGTCTGCAGTTCGCGTATCGCGAGATGTAGTGCGGTGTTTTTCACGTACTGTCCTGCGCCATTTGCGAATGTGCGGTTGCAGCATCGCGGTGCTGCTGACCGTTTTCGTGCCAGAGACGCTGATGCGAGGCAAGGGCACCCACACGCGGTGCGTGTTGCGACAAGGAGGCCGGTGATGAGTTTCGAACCGCTGATGGGTGCGGGTTGGGCGATACAGGCGCATGTGGCGCTTGCTTTTGTGGCGCTGGTGCTGGGCCCCGTGGCGATCTGGCGCACCCGGCGCGACCGGGTTCACAAGCGCGTTGGATATGTCTGGGTTGTGGCGCTGGCGGGGGCTGCGCTGGTGTCTTTTGCCATTCCCAGCAGTTTCACGCCGTTTGGCGCGGGGCCAGTTCACCTGCTGTCGGTCTACGCCCTGTGCAGTCTGACCGTGGCCCTGCGGGCGATCTGGCGGGGGGATGTGGTGCGGCACCAGGCCGTGATGCAAAGCCTGTATCTGCGCGGTGTCGTGCTGGCGGGCGTGTTGACGCTGCTGCCCGGGCGCGTGGTGCAGCGCAGTCTGTTTCCGCAGGTGCCGGAGCTGGGTCTGGTGGTGATTGCAGCCGTGCTGGTGTGGCTATGTGCACCGCTTTGGCGCGGCGCCGTGCGGGTGGGGCGGTCCTAAGACGCGCCAGAGGCCCGCCGCCCGCCGTGCGCTCTGCACTGCCCGCGCCGGTCATGTCCGCCGCGCGCCGCCTGCCATGCCCTGCGCCGCCAGCCATGCGCGCTTCTGATGTGCGCCGCCTGCCATGCCGACCGCCTCTTGCCATGCCCTGCGCGCGCTGCCTGCCATGCCCTGCCATGCACCTCCTGCCACGCGCGCTCTTTAGGCCCGCCGGCGTGCCGCGCCCTCCGCCGCCAGCCATGCGCGCGCGCTTGATGCCCGCGGCGTGCCGCGGCTGCGCCGGTCATTTCTGCTGCTTTCTATTCGCTTCGCTTCTTGCTGCGCAAAAAGGCCGCTAGGTCCGCGAGGCAGGCCGCTGGCGTGCCGGGCGCCGGGCGTGTCGGTCGTTCGCCATATCCGGCATCTGCCATGGCGGTTGACCGGGGGCGGGCCGCGCCTTGGCCGCTGGCGTGGCGGCGCGCGGCGCTTTGCCCGCGTTTTGAGCGACAGTTTGCGCATTTTGGCGCATATCCGGCCACGGGGGCCCACGAGAGGGGGGTAGGGAAAAC
>JBCBAV010000227.1:0-3026 GCA_038532285.1 Pseudomonadota bacterium
AAACCCGGGTGCCAGCCGCCAAGGATCGCATCCGCGCCCGCCACATTGCCCAGCCTCAGCACCGTGTTGGGATGCGGGTGGCCGTGGGCCATGCGTTCCATGTCGGCCTTGGCTCCGCCGTAGGGGGATGTGGGCGTGGGAGGTGCGTCGGCACCGAGCATGCCGGCGCTGTGTCCGTAAACCGCCGCCGAGGACATGCAGAACACGCGGCCCGCCCCTGCTGTCGCGGCGGCCTCAAGCGTCAATTGTGCCAGCGTGGTGTTTAGCGACAGTGGCCTGTCTCTTCCGGGCGTCACCCCGGCAAGACAGAGCACCGCGCCCGCACCGCGCAAGGCGGCGGTCAGCGCTGCGGTGTTCAGGATGTCGAGGTCGGCGTGGCTATGGCGGACCACGGTGTTCGGCCAGAACCCATCCAGCAGGCGGCCCAGCCGCCCGCCTGCGCCAAGGACCACAAGGGGCGCGGTCATGGCAGGGGAATCTGCAGATCGGCGGGCACCAGCGCGTTGATCTGGCGCAGATGCTCGGGCAGGCAGACAGTCTGGAAATCATATGTGTCGATCACGTGCTGGCGTGCGGCGGGGCCGATATGGGCGTAGGCGTCCGGGTTTTCGAGCACGTCTGCGACCTGACGGGCCAACCCTTCGGGATCGAAGAAGTCCACCAGCAGGCCGGTTTCGCCGTGGGTCATCGCCTCGCGCACGGGGGCGACGTCGCTGGCCACGATGGTCGCCTGCATCGCCATGCATTCCAGCATCGACCAGCTGAGCACAAAGGGCATCGTGAGGTAGATGTGGCAGGAACTGACCTGGATGATCTTCTGATAATCCTCGTAGGACACGCGACCCAGAAAATGCAGGCGGTTCCAGTCGATCAGGTGGCCCACTTCCTGTTCCATCTGGCCGCGCAGCCCGCCGGGGTGTTTGTTGTCGCTGCCATAGGAGGTTTCATTGCCGCCGATCACGATGATGCGGGCGCCCGGCCGTGCCTTTTGTATGTGCGGCACGGCGCGCATGAACTGGTGGAAGCCGCGCGTCGTTTCCAGATTTCGGGCCATGTAGGTGACCACCTCGTCCGCGCGGGTCAGCGGGGTGTCAAGGCGTCCGAGTGTCAATGACGCATCCGGATTCGGGCCCAGCAGGTCGGTTCGGATGCCGTCGTGGCAGACATACATCTTGGCATGAAAGCTGGTTGGAAAACGGTCGCGTTGCCAGAAGGTCGGTGCGTGGCCCAGCGTGACCTGTTCGATGTTGTAGAGAGGCACGGTGTTGTGCGCCGCCATCAGGTAGGGCGTGTGCGCGTTGGTGGGGCTTTCGGGGTCGAACCCGACCGGGCCACCCTTGTCCGAGTAGAAGTATTCAAAGAACCCGATGATCGGTGTTTCAGGCAGCACCTCGCGAAAAAAGCTCATTTCGCCCCAGCCGACATGGCCGATGACGATGTCGGGGAAAAAACCGTCATCGACGATCTTTTGCAGCGCCTGTACCGCGCCAAAGCCGTTGCCGGCGGCGTTTTCCCACGTCTTGGCGAGGCCATACGCCTTTTCCGGGGCCTTGTGGTGGGTCTTGTACTGGACCTTCTGGATACCTGGCACCTCGAACGGGTTCAGGCGCTGGGTCAGAAAGACAACCTCGTGCCCGCCTTGCGCCATGAGCCATTCCACGAGGTGCCGGTACTGACCGGGCATGTTCTGGTGGACAAAAAGGAATTTCATCAGGCTGCGAGAGCTGCGTCGAGCAGGGCGCGCACGCGGGCGGCGCGCGGGTCGTTTTCGAGGCGGGTGATTTCGGTGCCGCCTTTCATCACCAACAGCGTCGAGCGGCGTCTGACCCCCAGCCGTTCGGTCAGAACCGAGCGACCGAACGTGTCCCAATCGACATCGATGAAGGTCAGGCGCTGGTATTGCGGCGTGTCAGCCAGTGCCTCGGCGATAAGTTCGGCCTTGATCTGGCAGGTCAGGGACCAGGCTGCGCGGTAATTCAGGATGACGACATTGCTGCTGTCGCGCTGTGCGGTCCACAGGTCGGGGGTGAAGGCCTGCGACGGGTAGGCCTGCGCGCGCCATGGGGTCAATGCGGCGACGGTGGAGATCATGAACATGCGACGGTGCAAAGCGGGCTCCTGCGTCATAAAATTGGCGCCAGAATATGGGCCTTGCAGCGGTGCGCAAGCGTTATGTCCTGACTTGCCGCGACACCTGCACGGCGAGGATGCCTCCGGCGATGATCACAACGCCGATGACGTCTTGTGGGCCCAATCGTTCCCCAAGGAGCAGGGCGGCGATGGTGACCCCGAAGAACGGGTTGAGAAAGTGGAAGGTGGCCGCCTTGGTCGGCCCGATGCGTTCCACCAAAGCAAACCAGATCCAGGTGGCCAGCAGTCCAGGTACCAGTACTGTGTAGCTGAACGCCGCGACAAAGGCAGGTGTGACCGTGACTTGCCAGGTTTCGGTGGCCAGCGATACCACGCCCAGCACTATGGCGCCCACGAACATCTGCAGGCCCACCACCATCATGAGGTTTCCGCCGGAGGACATGGTGCGCATCGAAAGCGTCGCGATGGTGAGCGCGATGGCGGCAATAGCGCACAGGCCCACGCCGACCACATCGACCCCGGCATTCAGCCGTGCGCCCATGATCAACACCACCCCGCCGATCCCCAGGCACAGACCCGCCACCGCAAGTGCAGGCAGCCGGTCGCGAAACAGCGCCCAGCCCGCCGCCGCCACGAGCAGCGGCAGGGTGGAGGCGATGATCGACGCCAGCGACGCCTCCACCGTTTGCATGGCATAGAAATTGAGGCCCAGATAGATCGCGTTCTGGCACAGCCCGAAGATCAGAGTGGCGCGCCACTGGTCCCGCGTGAGCCGCCAGCTTTGCCCCAGTGCGCGCGCGATCAGCACACCGATCACGCCGGCAATCAGAAAACGTGCCGCCGATGCGGCGAAGGGCGGAGCGTGGGTGACGATGATGCGCGCGGAGGTGAAGGCCGAAGACCAGATCAGCGCAAAAGCCAAACCATACACAAAT
>JBCBAV010000228.1:0-2962 GCA_038532285.1 Pseudomonadota bacterium
AGGACGTCCAGCCCGTAGCCGATGCCAAACCCGATCCCGAGACCGGCCACCAGTTCGATCACCATCCGCCAGGCCAGTTGCGCCTGGGAATGAGGGTCGGGTGCGCTGGGTTTGGGGGCCTGGCTGTCCTTTGCCGCGTCGATTTTGGCCTGAAGGGCCTGCAATCTGTCGCTGGTCTCTGGATCGGTCACGCCACCCGCGTCCTGCATTTGACTCGGCCTGTGGAATATGTTGCCGCCGCCGCCGAGTCAACGCAGGCACACCACCTGCGACCATTGCGTTAGTGTTCTGTTTTTATTGTAAAAATATCGGCCACTGCGGAACACTGGCGCAGCGCGGGGTCCGGCCAAAACGTCAAACCGCCGCTTTTTCAATATTCAACCGTTTGGTTGATTTTCAGCCGTCCGCAACCGCTCGGTCCGGCTCAGCAGGAACTGGCGCACGGCCTTGACCGCCTTGCGCCGCCCCGACGGACCGCTGCCCAGAAGGTAGAATGCCCCGCGCGAAATGTGCTGGTCAGACACCCGGACAAGCCGGCCCTCTGCCACGTCACGCCGGCACACGTCACTCGACGCCAGAAAGATTCCTGCCCCATGCACGGTCGCCTCGATCGCGAGAGCCGCGCGCAACCGGTAGTCTTCGGGCTCCAGCCCGGGACAGTCCCAGCCTGCGGCGTCCGCCCAGTCACGCCACAGATCTTCGCGCCGGTCCCGCAACCGCGGCAACGATGTCAGATGCTCGGGTTTCAGGTGATCCCCGGGCACCACCCCAGGCGCCGCATAGGGGTATATTGGTGCCGCACTCAGCAAATCCGCAGGCCCGTCCAACACGCCCTTGTGCGCAAAGCGGATGGCCAGGTCAGCCTCGAACCGCTCCAGATCAGCCAGATCGGTCGATCCCACCAGCCGCAGATCCACCTCGGGCAACACCCGCTGCATCTCTGCCAACATGGGCGCCACCACCTTAGCGGCAAACAGCGGCTCACTGTTGATAACCACCCGCCCTGCCGGCGCGCTTGCCAGCCCCTCGGTTGCATCGCCTATCACATCCAGCGCAGGCGATATCCGATGCAGATACGCGCCTCCTTCCGCCGTCAACTGAACGCCCCGCGACACATCGCGAAACAGCGACACGCCCAATCGCTGCTCCAACCCGCGCACATGGCGGCTGATGGCCGAATGGCTCACGCCCAACTCTTCTGCCGCACGAGAAAAGCTTTCATGTCGACCCGCCGCCTCGAAGGCGCGCAGTGCGTTGAGCGGTGGCAAAGAGCGCATGGCGACCCCAACATGTGACTATACTGCACATATCATGTCGCAAAGCTGCGTTTGTGCAAAGCATGGTCTCGCCCGATACTGGGATCAAATCAACAAAAACTGAGCGTATCATGTTCGCAAAGCCCATCCAGGCGCCTTGGCGCCTCCTAATCACTTGTGTGAAATTCTTGCACATAAGCCGCAACCCGGCGCAAAAACCCGGTCCACTGCCACCACTGACCGACCATATCGCGCGCGACATTGGTCTATCGCCACGCGACCGCGCCCGCCTCACCCATCAATGGCCATCAATCAGCACGCGCCACCCCTATCTCTGACATACCTTCCGTAATCACGCGCATCCGCGTATGACGGGGCATGGCCGACCCGCTCGACATGACCTTTCAGGCACTCGCCGATCCCACGCGTCGGGCGATCCTGACCATGCTGCTCGAGGATGACATGGCCGTCACCGACGTGGCCGAACCGTTCGAGATGTCGCTCGCCGCGATCTCGAAACACCTCACGATCCTGACGCGCGCTGGCCTGATCCAGCAGGAAAAGCGCGGCCGCGTGAAATGGTGCAAGCTCGACCCCGACGCCATGCGCGCCGCCTCAGTCTGGATGCAGAGCTTTGGACAGTTCGAGCCGGTCAACCTCGACGCCTTCGAACGCTTCCTCGAACGCGAACTGCCGGACAGCGCGTAACGCGGGTCGGCGGGTGGGCGCCTTTTGGCCCGGCACGGGGCAAAACAGTCCCGCCCGGCGGCCTCACCCCTCGCGCAAGAGCAGGCCCAGCGCCACCACTGTCAGCGCCACACCGCCCCACACCAGCGCCCCGGGCACACCATTGCCAAACGCAATCTCCCACAGGATCACCCAGCTTGGCGTGAGGTAGGTGTAGGCCATCACCTTGGCCGCGGGCAGCCGCATCGCCCCCACCTGCAACAGCACGAAACTGACCGCCGACGCAAAAACCGCCGTATACAGGATCGCCACCCAGACGATCCCGGGCAACGCATGCCAGTCCGTCGACAGCAGATCCCCCGCACCCACAATCGTCAGCCACCCGGCACAGGCCACCAGCGTCCAAAAGCTGAACACAAATGCCCCCTCGCCGCGGTTCAACCGCCGCACCAGCGGCGTGTAAACAGCGTGACTGACACAGCCGATGAAATAGACCACCTCGCCCCGCCCGACCTCGAACGCCAGCAACGCGGACAGGTCCGCGCGAAAGATCACCCACAGCGCCCCTGCCGCCCCGATCGTCAGCGCCAGCGCCATGCGCGGCGTCGTCACCTGCCGCAACAGCACCCAGCCAAAACCGGCCGCCATCACCGGGGTCAGCGTGAACACCGCCGCAGCACTCACTGGCGGCGCAGTTTTCAGCCCTTCGAACATCAGAAAGAAATACGCCGCAAAGAACCCACCCAGCACGGCATAGCGCCACGGTGCCTGCACACCGTCCAACGGACGGCTAGCCCGCGCGCGCACCACCAGCCAGATGATCCCGGCGGCCATCCAGAACCGCACCGCATTCAGCGCGGCAGGCTCCAGGTCATTGGCCGCCTGCGCCCCCAGCGAAAACGATTCCGTCACCAGCGCCGAAAAGAACAGCATCGCGGCATGACCGGTGAGTGCAGGGCTCACACGACTTCCCAGGTCTTGGCACGTTCCTTGAGGAAATTCAGGAACGCCTGAACCTT
>JBCBAV010000229.1:0-2899 GCA_038532285.1 Pseudomonadota bacterium
CTTTTGCGGGGCGGTCCACGATGGTTTGGGTGTTCGTCACATCGTGGATCGTGGTGATCGAGCCATGCTTGATGCCCAAATTCTCGTGAATGACCTTCACGACCGGCGCGAGGCAATTTGTCGTGCAGCTTGCAGCCGTCACAATCCGATGCTTGTCGGCGTCGTAGATGTCATGGTTCACGCCATAAACGATGTTGGCAGAATCGCCGTATTTTACGGGTGCGGAGACGACGACTTTCTTCACACCCGCTTCGAAGTAAGGGACGAGCTTGGCCTCTGACTTGAAGACCCCAGTGCAATCGATCACGACATCCACACCCTGCAAGGGAAGATCCTCGATTTTTTTGGTCCCGATGAACGGGAGCCGTGTGCCATCAATGGTCACGCTGTCCGCATCATGAGAGAAATCGGCTTTCCACCGACCATGCACGGTATCGAACTCCAAAAGATGGGCATGCATCTCCGGATCACCCATAGCATCATTTATCCAGGCAATCTTGGCCCCGCGTTCCAGCAGTGGCTTCAGGGCAAGTTTTCCGATCCGGCCAAGGCCGTTGAGGGCGTAGGTGGTCACGCAGAGGCTCCTTCATTCGTTTGTGCAATTTCGTCAACGGCTTTCTGCAACGCGATCCTGTCAAGAGACGCAATCGGCAACGCCGTGAAGGCCTTGATCCGGTTCAGAAGCGCACCATAGGACTGGTGAAACGCCAGGCTCTTCTCGGCGTTCGAGCCTTCGACCTTCACCGGGTCCCGCATACCCCAATGGGCACTTACCGGCTGGCCCGTCCAAGCGGGGCATTCCTCATTTGCCGCCTGGTTGCAGACCGTGAAGACAAAGTCGAAGTCTGGGGCATCATCGCCCTGGAAGACCGACACGTTTTTTGACTCCAAAACAGAGGTATCGTGCCCTTTCTGCTTCAAAACTTCGAGCGCGAATGGGTTCAGCTCTGAGCGTGGCTTGGTGCCCGCCGAATAGGCCACAAACTTGTCCCCAGCCTCCTTGCGCAGGATGGATTCGGCAAAAATCGAGCGCGCGGAATTGCCGGTGCAGATGAAAAGGACATTGTACTTGCGATCAGTCACGGGACTGGCTCCATCAAAGCTAAAAGAGGTGAAGGGTGAACAGATTTCCGGGCGACCACGACAACAATCACGTAACAGATAATCGAACGTCTCGCGGGCCGCGTTCATGTGGATCGAATAGCGCAGCGAGGTCCCCACGCGCTCTTGCGTGACTAGTCCCGCCTGCATGAGCGCACTGACATAGGTCGAAAGAGTGTTGGGCTTTAGCTCCAGGGCCTGCGCCAGTTCAGTCGCGGGAACGCGGTCTGGATAGCGACGCATAAGCAATCGAAAAACAGCCAGCCGGTGAGGATGACCGAGTGTAGAAAGGCGGTTGGGAATCAATATTTCCATAGTTCATGAAATATGGAATTAATGAGATTGGCGCAATGCTTCTGATCGGATTTACCAGTGCGTATTCGTCGCTTCGTAGTAATTTGGCAAAGATAGCTTCTATAGCCGTCTTTTGTATTCCTTAGGCCTCCAGTGTCAGGGTAACCCGGTCGCCCGCAAACCATGTGCGGCCAAACTCAACCGGCATACCGGCTTGATCCACGTTGACACCTGAGGACTTCAACAGTGGATCGCCCTCTGAAAGCTGTAGGTGGAGCGCGTGTGTCGCCGTGGCTCGTACCGCAGTCAGGCGGGTTGAAGAGCGGGTGTAGTCGGAGATGCCGGCCAGTCGCAGCGCTTCGGTCACGCTGCTGGTTTGGTGCAGGGCTTCTTCGATGCCGGTAAGACGCCCGAGGGGAAACAGACTTTCAAAAACGGCGATCGGCTGGCCGTCGGCGAGCGAAAGACCGTGATAGGCGCAAACCGGATCGCCCGGGGCAATCTGCAGCGCTTTGGCTTCGCCCGTCGTCGCGGAACGCTCCTCGACCTGGAGAACGCGCTTGTCAGGTCGCCTGCCCGCAGCGATCAGGTTCTCGTGGAACCGCACACGTTGCCCAATCGGGTAGTCCGTCGGCGTGGCTGCGACGAAAGCACCAGAACCACGACGGGTGCGGATCAGACCTTCTTCAACCAAAGCCGAGATGCCATGTCGGACTGTGTGCCGATTGACCCCAAAGCGCTCGGCCAAACCTGCCTCGGTCGGCAGTTTGTCTCCGGGCGCGTATTTGCCATCAGCCAGGTCACTGCGGAGCGCATCGGCTATGGCCTGCCAGATGGGTGTTTTGCCTGAATTGTCACGCAAGTTTCACAAATCTCTTCTGTTGTGAGAGGGGGAATCTGTTATGATGTGTATAGTTGTATAGTATATGGAAAAGTTGTCGAGATGAAAGACACTTTCGACGAGAACGCCGAGCGAAAAGCCTGGATGGGTCTGCTTGCCAAGGCTCCGGAAGGCCGCATTGCTGCCCTGTTGGATGCCGCTCAGGCGCGTCCCGAATTCAAATGGCTTCGCGCGCCTGAGATTGGCAGCACGATGGTCCGCGGCCGCGCCGGTGGGACAGGCGCGCCCTTCAACATCGGAGAGATGAGCGTGACGCGTTGCGCGCTGACGCTCGCCAGCGGTGAAGTTGGTCACGCCTATATTCAGGGTCGCCGCAAGTCTGATGCTGAAGCCGCCGCCCTTGTCGACGCGCTGATGCAGGGGGCAAGTGCCGGGGCGATCCGCAGGGCAGTTCTTGACCCGCTTGAGGCGGAGCAGTCCGCCGCAAGGACCGCCCGCGCCGAAAAAGCCGCCGCAACGAAGGTCGAGTTCTTCACAATGGCACGGGGAGAGGACTGATGCAGGCAACCGCACTGTCAGGTGGGTTCGACAATCCCGCCATAGGGTCCTCCCACGCGTTCCGGAGTGTCATGGAATCGATGGCGCGTCCTGGCACGATTCAGG
>JBCBAV010000230.1:0-2874 GCA_038532285.1 Pseudomonadota bacterium
ATCCGGCGTGCTCGCGGCCGGCCGCCCGGATGTGTTGCCGACATCCGGAATGAGCGTTTGCCGACCGGCACTTTCGCTCATCGCGATTGGCCGTTCCGCCCAGTACTGCCGATCCAGATGGCTCGCGATCACAATGTTAAACGCAGAAGACAAACCGAACTCCGGGCGGTGACTGGCGAAAAATTTTGCCGGGCAGCCCGTTGATGTGGCCTCAAAGAAACTCACGTAGTCGACGACGTCGCGGATGAAGAACGTCGATCCATCGAGCATGATGAAGTCCTGGGTTCCGGTCGGCGAGCCCGGCACATCAAGCAGCTTGATGGCGCAGCCATGGGCTTGTGGAGTAAGCGTCCGGTGAGGACCGCCTTCCGGGATAGCTAAGAGACAGATTTGATCTGGCCAGTTTGGTCAGTGAGAAGGTTGTCTTGAGGATATGTCTGGGGATGAGTTTGCGCGTCGGTTCGAGATTGTCGCTGAGACGCGGCGGCGTTGGTCGAGGGATGAGAAGCTTGCGATCGTGAAGGAGGCCGCCGGGCCGTGCGTCAACGTTTCGGCATTGGCGCGTCGGCACGGGATCAAGCCGGCGCTGTTGTACCGGTGGCGCAAGGAACTGGCACCTGGGACGAAGCCCGAGATGTCGTTGGTGCCGGTGGTCGTCGAGGACGCGCCGGTTCCGGCCACACCAGAGGCTGCTCCTGGCTCATCGCCCGATATTGAGATCACGCTGTCGAATGGTCGGACCGTGAAGGTTCCGGCAGGGCTTGATGTCGCAATGTTGAAACGCCTTCTCGCAACGATCGACGATTAATGCTGCCAGTTCCGCAAGGCGTCCGCGTGTGGCTGGCACCGGGCCACACGGATATGCGCAAGGGCTTTCCGGGTCTGTCCCTGCTCGTCCAGGAAACGCTGCAGAAAGACCCGCATGCGGGCCATCTGTTCGTCTTTCGAGGGCGCCGTGGGGATCTGCTGAAGGTGATCTGGCACGATGGTCAGGGCGCGTGTCTGTTCATGAAGCGCCTTGAGCGCGGCCGCTTCATCTGGCCGAAGAACGATGGTGGCCCCGTACATCTGACGCCCGCGCAACTGGGTTACCTCCTTGAAGGCATCGACTGGCGTGCACCACAAAAAACGTGGCGCCCGGAGATCGCTGGGTGAGTTCGGCGCGAAGCAGTTTACAATCAGCTCATGCCACTGACGTCGACCGATCTGCCCGATGATATCGCTGCATTGAAAGCGATGTTGCTGCGTGAGGCTGAGGCACGGATCTCCGCTGAAGCTGCGATCCAGGATCGCGATGCTGAGATCGCAAACCTCAAACTGACGATCGCGAAACTTCAGCGCGACCGGTTCGGCGCAACGTCAGAACGCTCCAGCAAACTCATCGAACAAATGGAGTTGCAGCTCTGCGAGCTGGAAACGGCTGCGGCGCAATCAAGGGCGAGCGCAGAGATCGACGCGCCCGAGGACGTGGACGAACCAAGTCGTGCACCACCGGCGCGTCGGCCCTTGCCAGACCATCTTCCGCGCGAACGCCACGTACACGACGCACCGACGGCGTGCCATGCGTGTGGCAGCAACCGTATCCGTAAGCTTGGCGAGGACGTCAGCGAAACGCTCGAATATGTGCCCGCTCGCTGGAAGGTCATTCAGCACGTGCGTGAGAAGTTTACGTGCCGCGATTGCGAGAGCATCAGCCAAACGCCAGCGCCAAACCATCCGATCGCACGCGGTCGGGCCGGTCCGAAACTGCTGGCGCACGTTCTCTACGCGAAATACCGCCTGCACCTGCCACTGAACAGGCAGCGCGATCACTACGCCAAAGACGGCGTCCATCTCGACATCTCGACGCTTGCCGATTGGGTCGGCGCATGTGCGGCAACGTTACAGCCGCTCGTCGAGCGGATTGAACAGCACGTACTCGCCGCCGAACGCGTCCACGCTGACGACACGACCGTGCCCGTTCTCGCCAAATCGAAATGCCGGACAGGACGTCTGTGGGTCTACGTCCGCGATGACAAACCGTTCGCCGGAGACGCCGCGCCGGCGGCGCTCTTCCACTACTCGGGCGATCGCACAGCCCAACATCCCGAGGCGCATCTGGCCAAATACACCGGCTTGATGCAGGCTGACGCCTACTCTGGATACAACGGCCTCTATGTACCGGGACGGGCAGCCGGCCCGATCACCGAGGTTGCCTGCTGGGCGCACGCACGGCGCAAGTTCTTCGATATTGCAGAGCTTCAAAAATCGCCGGTTGCGATCGAAGCTGTCCGCAAGATCGACGCGCTGTTCGCGATCGAACGCGACATCAACGGGAAACCACCAGACGAGCGCGTCGCAGTCCGCAGGGACCGATCCCGACCCCTTGTTGATGAGCTAAGAAGCTGGCTGGAGAACGAGCGACGAAAACTGTCGTCAAAGCATCGCTTGGCCAAGGCCGCCGACTACGTTCTGAAGCGATGGTCACCGTTCGTCCACTTCTTGGACGACGGACGCATGTGCCTGTCCAACAACGCCGCTGAACGCGCGGTGCGCGGCATCGCGGTTGGACGCAAAAACTGGCTATTCGCAGGCTCCGACAGCGGCGGGCGTCGCGCCGCAGCGATCCTGTCGCTGATCGAAACCTGCAAGCTCAATGACGTTGATGCCGAAGCCTGGCTTGCGGAAGTCCTCGCCAGACTTGCTGATCATCCAGCAAAACACATCGACGATCTGCTCCCGTGGAACTGGAAGCCATACGCTTAACCTGCGGTCCTCACCGGACGCTGCCGACGCGAGCTGTGCCATCGACGTGAAGGTCAGCGGTCGGGCTGGCCGTACGCACGCCAACCTTGCCGCTGTCAGGCTGCAATACGACGTGTTTCGTGTGCGTAC
>JBCBAV010000231.1:0-2814 GCA_038532285.1 Pseudomonadota bacterium
AAAGACCGTTTTCAATTTTCGCAACTCTCTTATCTACGGCGCACCGGATGTGCTGTCCGGCGACTGAGATTTTCGCCCACGCGGCGCCGGAGGAGACAAAAATGACAACACCGACCCTGTTCCCACAGCTGGAAATCCCGCACACCATCGCCGCTGGCCCGGGGCCCGGCAATACCGATGCGCGGGTTCTGGCGCGTTATGCCGGGGCCGGGTTGGCCGATCACATGCACGGCGACGTTCTGCGCGGCATGGTCGAAAGCAAGCAGATGTTGCGGCAGGTCATGGGCACCGACAATGTGCACACCTTTGGCGTGGCGGGCACCGGCTGGAGCGGGCTCGACATGTTGTTTTCGGTCGTCATGCCCGGCGACAAGGTGGTGATGTTTGTCAACGGCACTTTCTCGGGCATCGACGGGCTGACCGTGCGGATGAAAGCGGCATCGGCTGACGAATTGGCTGCCAACCCGCTCGACCCGCAGACCGAAAACGCCATCATCATCAACGTGCCGCACGGGCAAAGCGTGACCGCCGAGATTGTCGACGCTGCGTTGGCCGAACACAAGCCGAAATGGGCCGCGATGGCGCATTGGGAAACCGGTTCGGGCCGTGTGAACGACATTCAGGGCTTTTCCGATGCGTGCGAACGGCACGGTGCAATGGGCTTGATCGACGCGGTATCGAGCCTCGGGGTCGGTGATTTCCGCATTGACGATTATCCCGGGGTGCACGGTTGGGCGTCCTGCCCGCAAAAGGGCATCTGCTGCCTGCCGCTGACCTACGCGCCCGTGTCGTTCAGCGACAGCTACATTGACACCCTGCGCGCCACGGGGACGCGGACGTTCTGCCATCACCCGATCCTCGAGGCGCGGCACTGGGGCATCATCGACGGCAAGGATGTGGAAAAGGGCACCTATCACCGGACGCATTCCGCCTATGCGGTGTCGGCCTTTCACGAGGCGCTGCGGATCTGCCTGCAGGAAACCATCGCCAAGCGTGCGGCTGATTACGCTTATCACGAGGCGGCCCTGCGGTCGGCGGTTGAGGCGATGGGTTGCGAGGTGACGTCGAACATGCCGTCGCTCGTGGTGCTGAACCTGCCCGGGGCCCTCGCAGGTCGCGAGATGGACTTGGTTCAGCATTGCCGCGCGCAGAATTTCGGCATTTGGCCCACGCTGTCCGAGCCGGTGCAGGTGCGCATCGGTATCCTCAACCTGCTGAACGAAACCGCCATCCGCGACATCGTCACCCGCTTTGCCGCCGCGGTGCGGGAACTGGGGGCTGAGGTGGATCACGACGCGGTCGATGCGGTGCTGAGCAGCCATTACGACGCGGCCATCGCTGCAGAGTAAACCCGGCTCAAGCGAGGAGGACTACCATGGACATCCACGAATACCAGGCCAAGGAGGTGCTCTCGGGCTTTGGCGTGGCCGTCCCGGACGGCGCGTTGGCCTACAGCCCGGAACAGGCCGCGTACCGCGCCCGCGAACTGGGTGGCGAGCGTTGGGTCGTCAAGGCGCAGGTGCATGCCGGTGGTCGTGGCAAGGCGGGCGGCGTGAAGGTGTGCGACAGCGATGTCGAGATACACGACGCCTGCGAAGCGATGTTTGGCATGAAGCTGGTCACGCACCAGACCGGTCCCGAGGGTAAGGGCGTCTATCGCGTCTATGTCGAGACGGCGGTGCCGATCGCGCGCGAAATCTACCTTGGCTTCGTGCTCGACCGCACAACGCAGCGCGTGATGATCGTCGCCTCGGCCGAAGGCGGGATGGAGATCGAGGATATCTCTGCCTCAAAGCCGGACTCAATTGTCCGCGCAGTCGTTGAACCGGCGGTCGGCCTGCGCGATTTCCAGTGTCGTCAGATTGCTTTCAAGCTGGGGATCGAGGCGGGCATGGTGCAGCAAATGGTGCGCACCTTACAAGGCTGTTACCGCGCATTCACCGAGCTTGATGCAACAATGGTCGAGATCAACCCTCTCGTTCTGACCGAAGACAACCGGGTCATCGCGCTTGATGCCAAAATGTCGTTTGACGACAACGCAATGTTCCGCCACCCGCAAATCGCCGAACTGCGCGACAAAAGCCAGGAAGACCCGCGCGAAAGCCGCGCGTCGGATCGCGGGCTGAACTATGTCGGGCTCGACGGCAACATCGGCTGCATCGTCAACGGTGCCGGGCTGGCGATGGCGACGATGGATACGATCAAGCTGGCAGGCGGCGAGCCGGCCAATTTCCTAGACATTGGCGGCGGCGCGACACCGGAACGGGTGGCCAAAGCGTTTCGCCTCGTGCTGTCGGACAAGAAGGTGCAGGCGATCCTTGTCAACATTTTTGCCGGCATCAACCGCTGCGATTGGGTCGCCGAAGGTGTCGTGCAAGCCATGCGCGAGGTCGACATTGCCATGCCGGTGATCGTGCGGCTGGCCGGAACAAATGTCGAAGAGGGTCAAAAGATCCTTGCCAAGTCCGGGCTGCCCATCATCCGCGCCACGACCTTGAGCGAGGCGGCCGAACGCGCCGTGGGCGCGTGGAAAAGCGATGTGACCCAAGCTGAAGCGATGAGGGCCGTGTCATGAGCATTCTTCTGGATCAGACCACGCGCGTCATCGTGCAGGGCATCACGGGCAAAATGGCCCGCTTTCACACCCGCGACATGATTGCATATGGCACCAATGTCGTCGGCGGTGTCGTGCCCGGCAAGGGCGGCGAAACGGTCGAGGGCCTGCCCGTGTACGACACCGTCGAGGACGCAGTCACCGAGACCGGCGCGGAGGCATCGCTGGTGTTTGTGCCGCCACCCTTTGCCGCTGACAGC
>JBCBAV010000232.1:0-2785 GCA_038532285.1 Pseudomonadota bacterium
CGCGCCTGCGCGCGGCTCACACGCCGCATCGCCACCAGAGTGAAATATTCCCGCCCCAGCAAAAACCCGTTCAACCCCCAGAATATGAAAATCGACGCAAAAGGCAGAAACACGTAAAGCAGCAACGCCAAAAGGTTTGCAGCAAGCAAGACGCCCAGAAAATTCAGCGTATCCACCAGTCCGTCGCCGAAACCGATGCCTTTGGCGGGCGGCAAATTCGGATAGTGCTGGTCTTCGACCGCGCGGGCCACGTCTTCGAGAAACATGGACGTGATGACCGACGCCACCGGGATCATCAAAAAGATCGACAGGACGAGAAAGACAAAAAACGATGCCCAGGTAATAATGTCGTCAAGCCACGTGATCGTCCCGATCCATGGCACTTCGACGCTGTCGGCGCTCAGCCAGCCGACAAACCAGACAAAGCCGGACGTCGCAGCGACCAAGAGCGCGATGGTCAGCGCCAACCCGATCAGCAGAACACGACGGAACCTCGGGTCTCCCATCTGACCCAATGCGGAAAAGAACGCGCTCAATATCACCGGTCGACCCATTCGGTGATCGCATCGATGTCCGGTCTTGGCCGTTCAGGTGGCACGCTCGTTTCGGTGCCGATGTGGATAATGCCCGCTATGCGCTCATGATCAGCCAGGTCCAATGCGGCGCGGCCGAAATCCGCGTCGTGACTTGGCCAACCGCTCAACCAGTTTGCGCCCCACCCGGCGGCGAGCGCCGCGTTCAACAGCGACAAACACACGGCACCGGCCGAATATGTCATCTCGACCGACGGTATCTTTTCCGATGGCTTCTGCACCTCGACCACAACGATCGCCAATTCACCCTGATCAAACTGCGCCCGCCCTTTTGACACCTGCGCCGCGTCAAGACCCCTGGCCTCTCCTCGGCGCTGTGCCACCTCTGCCAGGCGGGCCATGGCGGCCCCTTGCACAACCACAAAACGCCAAGGTTCCAGCTTGCCATGATCGGGCGTGCGTGCGGCGGCCGTCAGGATCTGCACCAGAGCGGCGCGATCCGGCACCGGTGTGGTCAGTGTCTTTGCCGGGCGCGACCGGCGTGTGAGCAGGAATTCAAGAGCAGCTTCGTTGCGCTGGGGCATATGTTACGCCTTTTTACATGACAGACTTGATGTCGGTTGCAGGAAGGCTCGCGTCAAGGGGTTTCAATCCCCAAAGAGCTGGCGATGAAGTCAATTTCGCCTTTCAGAAAGGCATCGAAACGCGGTCCCGGCTGGCGGGTGTCCAGCGCACGGCGCATGGGGTCGGGCGCTGTGATGGCACTGCCGGACAGCGCCTCAAGCGTGGCATGGCCGCAAAACGGTACATAAACCTCAGAGTATCCGCCCTCGTGGCACAGCACCAGCTTGCCATCGCAGACCCGCGCAGCGAGGTCCTTGATCCGTAGGGTCATCTGCCGGAACGTGTCAGCCGTGGCCAGCATGCGCGCCAGCGGATCGATGGCGCAGGCATCATAGCCGCAGGCGACGATGATCAGATCGGGCTGAAACTCCTCGATTGCCGGACACACGATCCGGTCCAGCGCGTAAAGATATGCGGTGTGCCCCGCTCCGGCGGGCAGCGGCACGTTTATGTTGCAGCCCGCGCCCGCCTCTGCGCCGCGATCGTCGATCGCACCGGTGTCCAGCGGATAGTTGCCCTCTTGATGCAATGAGATGGTGAGCACGTCGGCGCGGTCATAGAAAATCGCCTCGGTCCCGTTGCCGTGATGCACGTCCCAATCAAGCACGGCGACGCGCAGATCGGGGTGCATGGCGCGCGCCGCTTCAATCGCGATGGCAATATTGGCCATCAGGCAGAACCCCATGGGACCATCGGCTTCGCAGTGATGCCCCGGCGGACGCGTCAGCGCATAGGCATTCTCATGCACGGACGACAGAACCGATGCCACGGCCGCCTTGGCCAACCCCGCAGACAGGGCCGCAATGTCATAACCACCCTGGGCAAAAGGCGCGTGATGCCCCAACTCGCCGCCGCCATTCTCAGAAACCTCCTGAAACCGGTCGAGATATGCCGCCGGGTGCACGCGCAAAAGGTCCGCACGACTGGCCGCATCCGCGCTTTGCACGGCGAGGTCACGGGTCAGCCCGGTGACATCCATGAGGTTCTTCAACCGCCGCTTCGTCTCGGGGCTTTCGGGCAGGCCACCTGCGGCCAACGGTTGCACCAGACCACCCAGCGGCACGGTCCCGGCATAGTTGCCGCCTGCGTGCCACATGCACCGTTCATCCCAGTATAATCCGGTGCTCATGCTGCGCCCTCAACGATCTTCGCGCCAGACTGGCGCAGGCGGGGCGCGGTGTAAATCCATGTCTCAATGGGCTTCGGCAAGCTGTGCCTCGACATCTAGCCGCGCGTACACCATGGCCAGCCCACCCGCGTCATCCCGCGGCCACTCCTCGGGCGCGCGATCCCGGTAAAGCTCGACACCGTTGCCATCCGGATCGCTGAAGTACAGCGCTTCAGACACCCCGTGATCTGCCGCCCCGTCCAGCGGATAACCAGCGTCCAGCACCCGCTGCGCCACCTGCGCCAGCGCGGCGCGGTCGGGATACAGAAAGGCAACGTGATACAGCCCCGCGCGATCCTTGGCCGCTGGCCCGCCGCCACGGGATTGCCACGTGTTCAGCCCAATGTGATGGTGGTAGCCGCCCGCCGACAGGAACGCCGCCGCGTCGCCATAACGCTGCACCAATTCGAACCCCAGCACATCGCGGTAGAATGCGATGGCCCGATCCAGATCACTGACC
>JBCBAV010000233.1:0-2759 GCA_038532285.1 Pseudomonadota bacterium
CAGATTGACACCTTCTGACGCCCCGATATTGCGTACCTCCCCGGCAATGGCGCTGAGTTCCTCCGGTGTGTCACCGAAGACCGTCACGGTCATGTGGTGATCGCCGAAGCTGAGGCGTTTCGATTCCAGATCGTCGAGCGCGTCGGCGAGTTGGGCTTCCAATGAGAGTGCGCCGTCATCGGCGGCGCGCATCAGCCGCCGCTGGCGCTTGATCCTGGAGGCCATGATGTTCGAGTTGATGGGCGTGAACGAATGGGTGACGACCATATCCACCGGCAGGTTCAGGTCATCGAACATCGTGCAGGCGGTCTTCGGAGGATAGGTCTTGATAGCGAATGTGGTCCCGTAGCGCGTCCCGACCGCGCCATCGGAGACGACAAAGGTTGATCCATTGAAGGTGACGCGGCAGTTGGCAACATCATGCGCCACGAAACCGTATTTAGAGGACAGGAAGAGCGGCAGTTCCTGGCCGGTGTTCAGGCCGCCAAGAAAACCCAGCAGCTCACCCGTGCTGGCCTCGAGAAGACGCGGGGACATGTCCGCAAAGGTCGATTTCAGAAAGCTGACAACCTCGCTCAGGCGGCGCAAGCGTTTCTGCGTCTGGGCCGCAAGGAGCGAGACGGATTTGCGTGTCGAGAAGGGCAGACGTGACACAAGGGCAGGGCGGTGCACCACCGTCACCGTCAGCGTTTTGTCCCGAAGGCCACGTTGCTCCAGCGATCTGCGCCACGCAGCATCCACGGCCGCAGGGAAATCATCGCCTTCAATTGTCCGCAGGTGGTGTTCAATCCCCGTGGAGACCTTGTGCACGTAGAACCCGAAATCCGGACCGATCTGGGCGATGATCTGAGCAAAGAGCGCCCGCGTTTTGTCGAGGTAGGCATCATCGGTCGTGTTGCTGTTGACGCCTTTCAGTCGAAGGCACTGAAAGAGTTCATTGCCGCGCGTGCGAACGGTCTGGTCATCGACCAGGCTCACATAGGGCAGCATATGGGCCAGTTGTTTTTCCCGGCTGGTCCATGCCGGAAGCAGCTTGTCCTGCACTTGGGCGTCGTCACGGGGCATAGCTGTCGCCCCCGTGTATTCGGCGGTTCGCGGTCGGTGGGGTTTCCTGCAGAGTGGTGGCCACCACATCGAGAAAATTGGGGTCCCAATCCGCCGCCTTCCAAAGGGCCGGATAGGCTGCCGCTGCAGCGAGGGCGACAGCCCAATGCTGAATCCACAAGAACAGCAGAACGGACCCGAACAGCCAGACCATAGCGTACATAATCGGCAAGCCGATCAATTTGGGCGGACGCACAAGGCCGGTAAAGAGGGGAGACTGTTCCGCTGCCATCTTGGTGATCCTCAGGTGGTCCAGATTGCAGCGACGATGGTCGGTGCCGCGGCGATCCCCGCGATGGCGACAAGAACCCAAAGCGCCTGACGGAAATCGATGATATTGAAGAGCCAGGCAATGAAGACGCCGATCAAAGAAAGGGTCCCTATCACGATGCCAAGTGGCCCGGTAAACGCATCGACAATCCCTTGAAGAAGAGTCTGGATGGGTGACAGGTCGATACTCTGTGCCAGGGCTGGGGAGGCCATGGCAAACAGCAGCATGGTCAGAGCCAGGGTGGCGGTCAGGTTTGGTTTCACGAGGTCTCTCCTTCAAGCCGGTTGAACACGGCCAGCACGCGGCTGACGTGGTTTTGCGTTTCTCGGTAGGGTGGGATGCCCTCGTGGCGGGCCACGGCTTCGGGCCCAGCGTTGTAGGCGGCGAGGGCGAGGCGGACATCGCCGAACTCCGCCATCATCTGCGCCAGATACCGGGCAGAGCCATCAAGGTTCTCGCGCCAGTCATGGGGATCGACGCCAAGCGCGCGGGCCGTGTCCGGCATTAGTTGACCGAGACCAATGGCTCCGACCCGGCTGCGGGCGGTCGGGTTGTAGGCGCTTTCGATCTCGATATTGGACCGGAAGACCAGCCGCCACTCCGTGACGGTAATCCCTGCGCGCCTTAGGCCGGGGTGGGCGGCATAGCGAAGCGCGGTATCGTCAATCGCTGAGAGGATTTCCGGGGTCGGGGCTAGAGCTCTTCGGCTGACACCGCCGGTTCTGAGCCCATCGATGGGTGCATTCTCTTCATCCCCAAGGATCGCCAGCTCCTGGCTCGCCGATCCTTGGCCGATCCCGTCATTGTAGTTGCGGGCGAAGCTGCTTTGGGATGTTGAGGCCCGAAGCGAGCCGTCGCCCTGCATGACGAGAACCATCCCTTCGCTTTGCACGGCGGCAGGTGCCAGGCAGATTGCGAAAGCGCTAACGATACGACGGGTCAGACGCGTTTCCAGATGGAAGCCTGTGCGATGCGCGCCCGCCCTCGTAGAGCGGGATTGTAATATGCGTGAAGCCAAGACTTCCCAGAAACGAGATGAGGCCGTTGGCCGTCTTAAAGGTTCTTGGAACGATCTCAGGGCCATGGGCCGCGTGATGTCTCGCAGGGACAAGGAGTTTTTCGAAGGTTCGCGCCGGATCAACGACACGAATGATCCAGGCGCCATACCAGACCGACGACTTTTTCTCTGCTGTTTGGACGCAGACGAATTCTGCGTTGCACGCACTCTCAATGAGGGTCTTGAACAGAGTCTCTGTAACCACATTCGGAGCACCTTCGCTTGACTGAGACCCCATGTCTGCGGACGTACCTCTTGGTTTGCAGGCCGGGCCCTGGTGACGGATGTGCTTACAATATGAGGTTATAATATTGACATCAATACAAT
>JBCBAV010000234.1:0-2026 GCA_038532285.1 Pseudomonadota bacterium
TGGAGGGCACGGGCAGGACTGTATCACCGATGTCTGGAGCGCTGGGCGGCATGTCGTGCAGTCGGGACGGCATGTACAGCGAGAGGCGATATCCCGACAATTTCAAGCAACGATGTCGGGGTTGGCGAGTCAGCTTTAGCGGCCCTGGCGCTGGGCGACTGGTGCGGTCGAGAAGACTCGAACTTCCACGGGTGTTACCCCACAGCGACCTCAACGCTGCGCGTCTACCAATTCCGCCACGACCGCACGTCTGGGCAGGCCTGTCGTCTACCGCCCTTCGCTGACATTGCCAAGCCCACCCGCCCAACTTTTTTGCGCGCGCAGGCGGCGGCGGGCTTGCGCTGGCCCGCATGATCGCGTGTGGTCCCAGGTGACTGGCCCCAGCCGCTTTGACCGAAAGGCCCCACATGACCCGCAAAGCCGACCAGATCGCCCTTGTTCGCGATTATTTCGCGCGCATGTCGGCCTCCGACATCCCCGGCATCATCGCCCTTTTTGAACCCGACGCGGACATCCACTCACCCTTCCTTGGCACCGTCAAGGCGCCAGCCTTCTTCGCCAAGCTGGGCAATGCCTCCCGCGCCAGTACGCTCACGGTGTTCGACGTGCTGCTGGGCGAAACCGGCGACAGCGCCGCGGCGCATTTCCAGTATGACTGGACCCTGGCCTCTGGCGACGCCCTGACGTTCCAAGGCGTCGACTATTTCCGCTTCGCGCCGTCGGGCCGCTTTGCGTCCATGTCGATCTTTTATGACACCTTTCCCCTGCGCGAAGAGGTCGGCGATAAATACGCAACCGCCTGACACGGCCGGCCGCCCCGGAACGACCACGCCCCCAGAACACCCCGCAAACCGCCCCAACGGCGCGCTCCGTCCCGCTTCTCTGTTTAAAAAAAATCCCCGCCGGAGGCTCCCGCCCGCGCCACCCACCCCCACCGCCGGGTCCCGCGCGCCACACCGGCCACGCGCTCCGCCCGAGGTTTTCCACCGGCCCGGAACACCGCCGCCACACGCGCCCCTCACGCGCGCGCGTCACCATCCCCAGGCGCGCGGGTCGTCAACGCCAGACGCCCCCACCCTCCAGCAAAGCGCATCGCCCCAGCCTTCTTCTGGCCAAAAATACCTCCGCCGGAGGCTCCCACCCGCGCGTCCCGCGCACCCGCCGGACACGAAAAAACCCCGGCCGCACTGCGACCGGGGTCCTCTCGTTTCATCGGGGCGCGCGCGCCCCGCGCGGATCAATCCGTGATGGTCAGCCCAAAGCTCGGCACGCCGGATGCAGGCTGCACCTGCGGGGTGGCCCCCAGCGCGCTGGAATTGGTGCCCAGGCTCAGCGACGCCTTGCGCAGCAACTCCACCCGCTCGGGCTGGCCGGGGGCAAAGACCGCCGGTGCGCCGGCATCCACGGCCTTGAGGCCCTGCGCATACCACACCCGGGCGGCATCGACCCTCTGGTTGGTGCCAAAGCCCTGCGCCAGATGGTGACCCATCAGCTCGCCATAGACGTGGTCGCCCATCGCATAAAGCATCAGGGCCGAGCCCAGCGCCACATCCATGTCATCGGTGCGATAACCGACGCCCATGCAGATCTGCGCGGTGCCCTTCAGCTGCGCGGGCGACATGCCGGTGGTCAGGATGAACCCGGCCACGTCGCTCACCACCTCGGCCTGCGGCTTCAGCGCGAGGGCCGCCACATGCGGCTGCATCGCGGGACCAAACTGCTGGCACTGCTGCGCGATCTGGTCGGGGGTGAACCCCTGCACCTTGGCGATCATGTTCTCCGACGTGGCAATCGCATAGGTCCGCGCAAGGCAGAACTGCTCGTTCAGCGCGACATTGGCGTCGGTCATGGTGTCTGCCGTGGTAAAGCCGCCATTGGTGTTGGTCAGCAGCGACACGGTGTTGCAATGGGACGCCAGCGACGGGCTGGCACCGCCCCCCTGACCGAGGAAGTTGGGCAGGGCGCCGCCGGTGGCCGCACTGCCTGCCGCCACGGTGGTGGTGGTGGTTGTCGTCGTACCGGCGGT
>JBCBAV010000234.1:2035-2754 GCA_038532285.1 Pseudomonadota bacterium
AAAGTTGGGCAGGGCGCCGCCGGTGGCCGCACTGCCTGCCGCCACGGTGGTGGTGGTGGTTGTCGTCGTACCGGCGGTGGGTGCGGCCGCTTGCGGTGCCACCACTATGGTCGTGCCCGCAGGCGCCACGGGGGCCACCGGCACGGGGGCCGCCACGGCCACGCCACCGGCCATCTCCTGGCGATAGGTCTTGAGCAGACCGCGCGTGCCATCGGGGTTCGCGGCGATCTGCTGGCTCACGGTGTAACCACCGGCCTGCGCCCGGTTATAGGAGGTGATCAGCAGGTTCTGTTCAAACGGGGTCAGCTGGCCCGTGGCCGGATACCCGAGATATGCTTGGTATGACGAAATGGCGGCGCGCGATCTGGCACCCAATTGCCCGTCAACGCCGCCCGCATTAAATCCGAAATAATTCAGCGACGCCTGAATTTCGCGCCCTTCCTGCGTGGATGGCAGGCGCGGTTTATAGGTGCGCGTGCTCGAACGGTAGGTTTTCTTGCGCTGGTGATTCTTCGTCGCCGCGTGGCCCACGATCCCGCCAATGATCGCGCCGGCCACGAAATCGCCGGCATCCGCGGTCACCTTGGTGGCTGGCACCAGCGCGACAGAGGCCGCGAGCACGGCTGCAGTAACTGATTTGGTAAACATGTCATCCCTCCAAAAATACTGGGTTCAGCGTAGCATTCTGACCTGATTCGAGAAGTCACGTTTTCCCTACC
>JBCBAV010000235.1:0-2738 GCA_038532285.1 Pseudomonadota bacterium
GTGACCTGCACTTGCAGGAAATGCCCGCAAGTGGAGGCATTAGGGCGAAGTCAAAGCCGAGGAAAAAGGCTTGTTAACAGTGACTTAAGTGTGTCCTTACGCGGGGTATTCCCGTAGGTGACGCTAACTATCGGCGGGGTGGGATGCCATTTTGAATCCCCTGCGTCTACCATTCCGCCACTTGGGCTTCGGTGTCGAGGTCTAGCGATGCGGCGCAACCGGAGCAAGCGCAAACCGACTTGACCCGCCCCCGGCAGCATGGTCTGCCAAGGCCCATGATACGAGGGCTTTACGATTGGACCATGGCCTGGGCCGACCATCCGCGCGCGCTGTGGGTGTTGGCCTTTGTCGCGTTTATCGAAAGCTCGGTCTTTCCGATCCCGCCCGATGTCTTGATGATCCCGATGATCCTCGCTGCGCCGCATCGCGCGTGGCTGATTGCGGGTGTGTGTCTGGTGTCGTCCGTCATGGGCGGCCTTGCGGGCTACGGCATCGGCGCTCTGGCATTCGAAGCTGTCGGCCAGCCGATCCTGCTGGCCTTGGGCAAGGCCGATGCGATCACCGCGTTCAACACACGCTTCAATGACTTGGGGTTCTGGGCCGTTTTGACCGCCGGGATCACGCCATTTCCGTACAAGGTGATCACCATCATGTCGGGGTGGACAGGCATGCCGCTGGTTACCTTTGTGGCGACGTCGATCTTTGCTCGCGGGCTGCGGTTCTTTATCGTCGCAGCGCTGCTGTACAAGTTCGGCGCGCCAGTGCGGGCCTTTATCGAAAAGCGGCTGGGGCTGATGTTTACGCTGTTTGTCATGTTGCTGGTCGGAGGGTTCTGGGTGGTGACGCAACTATGACACGCACACACTTGGTTTTGCTGGCCGCTGGCGGGTCGGCGGCGCTGTTGCTGGGGGCATTCGCGTTTCAGCATCTGGGCGGGCTGGCACCGTGCAAGATGTGCATCTGGCAGCGCTATCCCCACTTGGCAGCCATTGCGATTGGTTTGCTCGCGCTCTTCCTGCCCGTGCGGGCCGTCATCGCACTGGGCGGTGTGGCCGCGCTGATCACGGCAGGCATCGGCGGGTATCACGTGGGCGTCGAGCAGGCGTGGTGGGACGGTCCCGCAACCTGTTCTGCGCAAGACATTGGTGGCATGGGCACCGGCGATCTGTTCGATCAGATCATGGCGGCACCACTGGTCAGATGCGACGAGATCGCGTGGCAATTTGCCGGGCTGAGCATGGCGGGGTGGAACATGGTCGTGTCGCTGGCGCTGGCGTTGATCTGGGTTGCAGCACTACGCCGCCCCGCCTGATTTTCCAGCCAACCGTTTGGTCCAAAAGAAAAAGGCACGCGGCGTCGCGTGCCTTCTTTCCTTGGGATGTCGGACGGGTTCAGTCGTCCCGATGTACTTTTTCGCGGCGCTCGTGGCGCTCTTGCGCCTCAAGGCTCATGGTGGCGATCGGGCGGGCGTCGAGCCGCTTGAGCGAGATGGGTTCCCCGGTCACGATGCAGTAGCCGTATTCACCCTCTTCGATGCGGCGCAGGGCGGAGTCGATCTTGGCCACCAGCTTGCGCTGCCGGTCCCGGGTCCGCAGTTCAAGCGCGCGGTCGGTTTCCTCGGACGCGCGGTCGGCGACGTCGGGGATATTCCGGGTCCCGTCCTGCAATCCTTCGATGGTGTCGCGGCTTCCGGCCAGCAATTCCTGCTTCCATGTCAGCAGCTTGCGGCGAAAATACTCGATCTGCCGATCATTCATGAATGGTTCGTCTTCGGCCGGGCTGTAATCGTCCGGCAAAAATACTTCCTGCTTCATCTGCTTCCCCTCCATGCGGCTAGCGTTGGCCATGGATGTCATCCAAAACTCCGATACGTTGCCCCGCGGTTCCCTGCGCACGATCTATCTAACGTAGAAAGGATTGTCACTACACAATCCTGCGCCAGTTTGGTTAATAGCGCGCGACGCGCCCAAACATGCGGCAAATGAACTGCAGCCAGCTAACAAGGTGATAGAACATGAAATTTCAGGGCACCGAGTCCTATGTCGCGACCGATGATCTGACGATTGCGGTGAATGCGGCGGTGACGTTGGAGCGACCGCTGCTGGTCAAGGGCGAACCGGGCACGGGCAAGACGGAACTCGCCAAACAGGTGGCCAGCGCCTTGGGGCTGCGGTTGATCGAGTGGAACATCAAGTCCACGACGCGGGCGCAGCAGGGCCTTTATGAATACGATGCCGTCAGCCGCTTGCGCGACAGCCAGTTGGGCGAGGACCGCGTGCATGACGTGTCCAATTACATCCGCAAGGGCAAGTTGTGGGAGGCGTTCGAGGCGGGCGAAAAGGTCGTGCTGCTGATCGACGAGATCGACAAGGCGGACATCGAGTTTCCCAACGACCTGCTGCAAGAGCTTGATAAGATGGAGTTCTTTGTCTACGAGACCGGCGAGACGATCCAGGCGCGGCACCGGCCTGTCGTGATCATCACGTCGAACAATGAAAAGGAATTGCCCGACGCGTTCCTGCGGCGGTGTTTCTTTCACTACATCCAGTTTCCCGACATGGACACGCTCAAGGCGATTGTCGAAGTGCATCATCCGGGCATCAAGGAGAAGCTGCTGACCACCGCGCTGACGCAATTTTACGAGATCCGCGACCAGCAGGGGCTGAAGAAAAAGCCGTCGACGTCAGAAGTTCTGGACTGGCTCAAGCTTCTGTTGGCGGAGGATCTGGATGCGGAGG
>JBCBAV010000236.1:0-2724 GCA_038532285.1 Pseudomonadota bacterium
CCTGGAAATCATCCGGCGCAAATGCGGCGGTCAGCAGGTTTGCACCCGGTGAAGAATAGCTGGTGATGTCGCCGGTGCGTTCGGCGGCCCCTACATTGATCGTGTGTCGGGTTGTATCATACAGCTCGGCGGTGCTTTCTTCCCGCAGGCTCGAGCCGGCGGCTGCGCGGCTGTTGCCTGCGGATTTGACCATTATGGTTCCCAAACCGCCGCGCCCGTCTTCGGCGGCAGTTTCCATCGCATCGACGGCGTCCTGCAAGAATTGCGTCCAGATAAACACGTCGTCGCCGTAGCCCGCGCTCATGTTGACGACGTCGCCGTCAATCGAATTGCCAAACGGGTTGCCAACCGCATCGCCAAGGCCAGCCGCATCGAGCCACACTTCGTCGCCAAAAGCCGCATCGATGCCATAACCGCGGAAAATAATCAGTTCGGAATCGTACGCAACGCCAACACCGCCGACGCTGTTGTTCACCTGCCCGATGATGCCGGTCACAGCCGTTCCGTGGTGCTGGCTGGACGCGGAACCGACAGGTTCGGCAACGCCGTCGTTCTGAAGGTAATCCCAGTCGAGGCCAAAGTTGATATTTGCGGCAAGGTCTTCGTGGCTGCGATCCGTACCGGTATCGATCACGACAACACGCACGCCATCGCCCGTATAGTCATCCCACACATCCGTGATGTTCAGGTCGATGCCGATACCCGTGTTGTTGAGGTGCCATTGCTGACCAAAGTTCGGATCTGACGGGATCAGTTCGGAAAACTCCGACAGGTCAAAATCTTCCGTTTCAAACGACATCGGCGGAAACCACGCAAAATCCACCACCGGCCGAATATCGGTCACGGCGAGCTCTTGCTGCACCAGCCAGCTGCCCAAGCCGGTCAGGGTAAAGCTGCGTGCATCGTCCTCTGCGCTGGTGTCCCACATCTCGAACAGCGTCAGGACATCAACCATCCCGGCATAGCTGTCATCGTCGCTTTCGTAGGCATCCCGGGCGGCAAGGGCTCGGAAATCACGACTTTGAATTCCGCCGCCATCCGTTTCGCTGCTTGCCGGTGCCATGTCATCAGACAGCATTTCGGACAGCACGGCACCGTCCAGCGCATGCGGTTGATCGATTTCGGTTTCGGCGTCGAAATCGGCTGGTGTGCTGGCGATGTCTTTCATGGTCTTGGCCTCCGTGGCGATAAAGGTATGTCCGATACAAAAAGCGCCCGGCATAGCGGGCGCAGTCTCAATTCTCGGGGTTTGGCCAGCTCCTTTCGGGCAAGCCGTTTGCTGCAGGGCGCGTTACACGCACCCAGTGAATGTGTTTTCCCTGATCGCAGACGCCGAAAAACGGTGGTCGCTCAGGGCTTGTTTCGAGGACGACTCGGTCGCCGACCTGCAGTTCGGATGGGAGGGATGGAAGGGCATAGAGAGCGCCATCATCTCCCGAAACCATCGGGCAGTTGACGCCGGGTGCGACGACACCAGTCACAGTGATTGCTGCCACGTGGACCAACAAGGTCGCGCTGCACAGCGTATTGGACATCAGAACCCCCAATGAACGGCTCAGGCGTCTCAGTCTTGAATCCGACGCTCGCGCCCGAAAAACGATGACCTGACCGGGGGCAAAGCCAGGGCCCAAAAAATCACAAGCTCGAAACCGCCAAACGCCCCCCGTTTGGCAAGGATGGTGCATCCAAGGAAGCCGACATTCGGCCTATATTTCGAAGTCAATGTGAGCAGGGTTTCGAAATGAGTGATCACCCGCCACACGCTAAAAGGGTACATCCAGAGATTGATTCTTTCAAGATTTGAGACTTTGTTTTTCCGGATGTTGCGGCGCGCCGGCAGATTTCCGCCAAACACTTGGGTGACCAGAAGGTTCAGCAAGCGGGCGGTACTACGGTGCGTTCGCTGCGGAATCAGGGGCGGTTTTGGGATACGATTGCGTCTGGTTGTTGCGGATCGACGTCTGGCAAAATCGGCCGTGTAGAGCTCTGGGCTCATCAAGAGTATGCGAACAAGTCGGATGTCGCATTGCCGCTTTCCCAAATGACCTCAACACTTTGGAAAGGATTTTTGACCCTCGACAAGAGCGACCAGTGTTGCGCGCTGCAAAGCTGCGGAAATCAATCTCGAAGGAGCCGTGAAAACGCTGTGTGGTTGGACCGGCACGTATGCTGCTAATGCCTGTGTATTAATCATGACGGGCGGGTTTTCGCCCATCGCGCACAGGTTGCGCCGAAGTAACTTTTTCATAACGAAACTTGGTTGTAACTCGAAACCATTCGGCTACGTGCTGAACCGTCGGCGTCACTCACGTGCGACATCTCAAAACCAAAAGTCCTGTGTTCGTTGAACGCGAAGGCCAGAAAACAACGATGGATGGACCAGTTCCGATGCGCTCAATCCAAACCGTTCTTCAGCTGCAGGCGTTGCTGACACGGGGGCGTCGCTGCGGCCAGTCGATCCACATGACTGAGCGAGTAGTACTTTCCGATGTGCAATGTCTGCGCGATGACCCAAAGCTTTGTTCCGGACCGTCACGAAGCGGGGCAATCGGTATTCGAGGGGATTGATCCCCAGTCCGGTACGTTCAACGAGACGAGCGATGCGGCGGCCGGGATTTCGACGACCTACACGATGAGTGCGGGCGACAGCTTTACCGGGTCGATCGGGGCCGGTGGGGATGTTGACTGGATTGCGATCACCTTCGAGGCGGGCCAGGAATACGA
>JBCBAV010000237.1:0-2699 GCA_038532285.1 Pseudomonadota bacterium
GCCGGGGCGGCGCGTGCCCCAGTTGGGGCACGCTGGTTCAAAAGAGATGAATGCCCCGAGCGCGTGCGAGGGGCTAACCATCTCATGCCACAACACCAAACCGCCGCCTGATCTCCGCATCCTGCTCCGGTGACAGGTACTCCGGGTGATGCGCCCCCAGAATCTCGTCCACCCGCGCTCGCGCACGGTCCCAAACCTCTTGTGCACCGGTTGTTTCCCACGCCTCAGGCGCATTTCGATCCGCGAGCGTCGGATAGACGTAATCGCGTTCCATCGCTGCAATCGTCTCTGCACTGCCGAGGAAATGGCCCTCGCCCAGGATCGTGTCGGCTATTGCGCCCACGTCCAGCGCGGCATCCGTCACTTCGATCCCGCGCAGGATGCGGTAGGTTGCTGCGTGCATATCGTTGTCGATGACAAAGCCTTCGAAACTCACCCCCAAAAGCGCGGCCATCATTCCCGCGCTCTCGTATATCAGGTTGCCGCCCGCCAGTGCCGCGGCCAACGATGTCATCCCCTTTTCCACGCCGTACTGCGCATCCAGCAACTTGGAATCGGTCATCGACGCGGCCACGCCCGACACCAATCCCAGATGGTTGATAATCTGCGCCGATGCGGCGTTCAGCAGAGCGGTTTCGCCACCGCCGCCGGAAAAGGCACCCGTGCGCAAGTCGATAACCAAGGGCCAATTGGAAAACACCATCGGGTGCCCGGGCCGGATGCTGTGCACCATGACGAGGCTCGCCAGCGTCTCGGCCAGCGATTGGGCGAGGAACCCGGCCAGCGTTGCGGGCGCAGTAGCCCCGGCTTGGGCGGCGGTGATGCAGCTCAGCGGCATGTTCGCCGCGATGCAGGCAAATGTCGTGTCCACCGCGTCCGCGCCAAAGCGCATGGGCGAGATCACCGGGCTGATATGCGCCTTGACGAACGGCCGCGCCGCAAAGGCGCCGGGGCCACCCGCCGCGATGTCGAACATCTCAACGAGACGCGGCACATGATCCGCTTCAGAAAACGCTGTCGCCACGGGCTTCGTTGTGTTCCGCAAGAGCGCGTAGGCGGTGTTGATGTCTAGGCTCCAAGGGTCGGGCATATCGGTTGCGATACAACAGCGGGTGAACCAACTGACGTTTTCCAACCGGTCCTGCAGGCGGGTCAAATCATGCAGATCGGCCAGCGTTGCGGCGCGGTAGCGCCGCGTGTCACGGTCGAGCGTCTGGACCGCGGCCCCACCGGTGCCGAAATGCACCGCATCGCCGCCCACGGTGATGCTCCGCGCCGGGTCGCGGCCGTGCAGGGTGAATTGCTTTGGCGTGGCGGCAATCGTCTCTTCCACCAGCGCGCGCGGCAGGGCGACGCGCCCGTCCGCGACCTCGCGCGCCCCCGCCGACAGCAGCGTTGCGCGCAACCGGTCGGGCACCTCGCCCATCCCCAATGTCTCAAGCAGTCGCAGCGCGGCATCATAGATCGCCTCGACCTCGCTCACCTCCAGAGGCGCATAGCGCCCGCCGCGCTGCCCCGGCGGGGCTGGGTTCTCTTGCGGCCCCCGGGCGCGCGCGGCTTTGCGCGCGGATCGGCCAGCGCGGGTGGGCTTGTCGTCCTTCATGATCCCATGGGCAAACCCGGCACCCGCTCTGGCAAGAGGGCGGGCGCATATTCACCACCTTCAAAACCAAGTTTTCAAAAAGCTGAAGCGACATGGCAACGATTGACCACGTGCCCCGCGCTCTCATTCTGGCGCCTACGCAGGGAGGCGAGGCCATGAAATCAACGACCAGAGCTGTGGTGATTGGCGGCGGTATCGCGGGCTGTTCAACGCTCTATCACCTCACGCAAGAGGGCTGGACCGATGTGGTCCTCGTCGAACGGGACGAGCTGACCAGCGGCACCACCTGGCATTCCGCAGCACAGGTCACCAATTTCGGCATGAACCAGACAATGGTCGGCCTCAAGACGCACTCGATCAATCTGTATCAGGAACTGGCGAACGACCCCGATTACCCGATCAACTACCACCACGGCGATGGCGGCATCCGGCTGGCCAACACGGCACAGCAAATGGACGGCTACCGCCACTTTGCGTCGATGGCGCGCGGGATGGACGTGCATTTCGAAGTGCTCGATGCCTCCGAATGCGCCCGGCGCCATCCGCTGATCTCGACCGACAACCTGATCGGCGGGCTGTGGGATCCGATGGACGGCGACATTGATCCCGCGCAGCTGTGTCAGGCGCTGGCCCGCCGCGCGCGCAAGGCCGGGGCCGAAGTCTATCGCCACACGCCCGTGACCGGCCTGACCCAGCACCGCGATCACAGCTGGACCGTGCACACGACCAAGGGCGACATCGACTGCGAGGTGGTGATCAACGCCTGCGGCTACCGCGTGAACGAGGTCGCCGCCATGATGGGCGTGCACCACCCGGTTGCATCGATGGAACACCAGTATTTCCTGACCGAGGAAATCCCCGCGATCCGCGACGCGGGCCACCGGATGCCGCTCTTGCGCTGCCCGATCAGCGATTACTACTGCCGACAGGAAAAGAATGGCCTGCTGCTGGGGTTCTACGAACAGGACTGCAAGACGTGGGGCCTGGACGGCATCTCGCCGGACTTCACCAACGCACTGTGTCCCAATGATCTCGACCGCGTCACCGACGTGCTCGAAGGCGCGATTGCGCGGATGCCCGTGCTGGCCGAGGCCGG
>JBCBAV010000238.1:0-2597 GCA_038532285.1 Pseudomonadota bacterium
CGCTTCCCGGTCGACGCTGGCGCCTCCTCGGCCCGTTTCTTCTACTCGGGCAAGGCTGACAAGGTTGACCGCGCGGGCACAGATCACCCGACCGTCAAGCCGCAATCGCTTATGCGGTGGCTGGTGCGCCTGACAACCCCGCATGGCGGTCGTGTCCTGGACATGTTCGCAGGCTCGGGGTCGACCGGCTGGGCGGCGGCGGTCGAGGGCCGCGTGTGCGACCTGATTGAACGCGACCCCGGCTATGCCGCGCATATCGCCAAGCGCATCCCCCAATTCGACGCCGACCAAATCGGCACCCCGTCACCCCTCACCGCCGAGGATGACACCCCCCAACGTGATCTTTTCGGAGGCTGACATGGTTTTGAACCACGATGATCGCTGCGCCATGGAGGTGCATATCGACCGCAACCCGTGGCAACACCTGCCCGAGATGGCTGAAACCGTGGCCGCCGAACGCGCCGGTATTGATGCAGGCCTGAGTGTGCTTGAAATCTACCACCTGCACGCCGCCGAAAAGCTGGCCCGCCATCAATCGACATTTCAGCAGGGCATGGGTCGCCTGCACGCCGCTGTTGAGGTCACCACACTGCGCGCCGATATCGCGAGGGCCATGAAATGAACGCCCTCGCCATCCCGCCGCTGGAATTGGTCGCGTATCTGCAAAATGTTGTGGACGGACGCACGATGGAGTCAACGGCACAGGAATTTGGGTGCCCACGGTCAACCATTTTGCGCCGCATTCGACGGGTCGAGGACAAGCGTGATCACCCCGAATGGGATGCGATCATTGGGGCGCTGGAAGAACACCGCCGGTCGCTCAGGGCGCCGCCGCAAGGGCTGCCCGGGACCAAAATTCTTCAAGATGCCCTTGGCGTCAGCATGTCTGTCGCCCAAGCTGAATTCGAGGCCCACCTGCCCGTCCTTTGCCAAAACGAGGCCTCCCTTTTGATCGGTGACATGCCGTTCGCAGCGGTGACCGATGGTGCAGAGCCTCGGGGAAAGCTGGCCCGGAATGTCATGCTGTTCGCCCTTGCATTTGGTTGGGTTGAGCCGTTCGGCGATCAGACCGGCAAGGTGCGCCAGTTTCGCGCCACGAAAAAGGCGCTTGGGGTTGAACGTCAGACCGCGCCCTTCCGAAGCGGGTTTGGTGACGGGGCTTTTCTGAACGGGCTGGCCTCAATTGAAAACGACATCCGGCGCAAAAAGCCCACTCTGACAGGAGAACACCTGAAAGCCGCGCAGGATTTTCAGTCGATCTTTTTCACGCGCGAAACGCTGACCGCCGACACGTACCGATCTCTGCAAGCGGCTGTGATTCCGCGCCTGTTTGACGTGCTGGTTGAGGTGTGCGGGCTGGGCACGCGTTTCGAGGAGCTTGAGCGCAAGATGGGCTTTCCTGCCCGGTCGGCCAAGGTCATTGTCGCTCTTGCCCTGGAAAGCATGAACCGCGCCCTAGGGGACACGCGATGCGACCTGTGACCGACATGTGCGAGGTCTGCGGTCAAGCACCCCCGGTTGTCGGTATCGGCTTCCCCGCATGGCCCGGCGCCGTGCCGGGGTTGCCTGAAAGCCTGCGCGGGATGTGCTTGTGGGTCTGCCCCGCCCGCCAATGCGATCTCACCGTTCAAAAGCGTGCGACCACCGCCGCCGCACGCGCAGGCATCACCCTAACCGAAATTTGGCGGCACCACCGCTTTGACGAGCCGCCCAAGGAGTCTGCCCCATGACAACTGACACTTATCCCGGCTTCAAGGCCTGCCCGACAACCGTGCACGACGCGTCGATCTGGACCGGCGGCACCTATATGGACCTTGTGAACCCAAACCCGGCAGAGATCAGCTTTGCCGAGATCGCCCGCGCGTTGTCGCGCATCACACGCTTCACCGGCCACACCCGGCACTTTTATTCGGTGGCCGAGCATTGCGTGAACTGCGTGGCTGTTTTTGGCTTGCATGCGGCGGGCGATATCTACACCGACCCATACCTGCGCGACATTGCGCAGGACGTGCTTATGCACGACGCCGCCGAGGCGTATTTGGGCGACGTGTCCAGCCCCCTCAAGCGGGTGATCGGCCACGTTTACAAGCCGCTTGAGGACCGGATGCAGGCCGCCATCGCCGCCCGCTTCAACCTCGGCGGCACCAGCCCCGAATGGGTCAAGCGGTGCGACCTTGAAATGCTCGCCGCCGAAAAGCTGGCCTTGCTGCCCGAGGCCGGGGAGTGGCCGTGCCTTGTGGGCATGAAAAGCCCCGAAATTGAAATCTGGGGCCACCCGCCCGAGATCGCCGAGCGCGACTTTATCGACACCGCCGTCGACCTCGGCCTCATTCCCGATGAGGGGGTGCATTTCTGAGATGGCGCTTTCCGACGAGGTCAAGGCACGCGTATCTCTGCGCAAACTCGCCGAGGGCGACGTGACGTGGGACATGACGAAAAGCAACCCGCGCCGGGGCGACTATTGGGCGCCCTGCCCGTTTCATGGCGAGGCCACCGCGTCTTTCCACGTGACCGAGCCGAAAGGCACGCGCGGGGTGTTCAAGTGCTTTGGTTGCGGCGTCAAAGGATCGTGCATCGACTACCTGATAGAGCGGGAT
>JBCBAV010000239.1:0-2589 GCA_038532285.1 Pseudomonadota bacterium
GCATGGCTGCTCTTTTGGCTTTCGTTTCGTTCAATTGATGGGCTAGTTTGTACAAAAAGCCAAGATGAGCAGGACAGACCCGATGCAGCCCGTTGCCGTTGTGACCATGGTGCGTGACGACGCTTTTTTCCTGAACGCGTGGGTGCGCCATTACGGCGGGATGTTCGGGCGCGAAAACTGTTACGTGGTCAATCACGGGCGCGGGGCCGAGGTCACCAAGATCGCCGAGGGCTGCAACATCATCGGCATTCCGGGCGATCCGCACAAACGGTTCGACATGAAGCGATGGGGTCTCTTGAACAACATCGTGACCGGCCTGCGGCGCTATTACACCCACGTGATCGTGGGGGATGTGGACGAACTGGTGGTGTGGGACCCCGGCGCGCCGGGGAACCTGAAGACGTTTCTGGAGCAGCGGTCAAAGGGGGCGGTCATTACGCCCCTGGGCATGGAGATCATCCACCGGGTTGATATCGAGGACGCGCCGATCACCGATCACATCATCGGCCCGCGGCGCCACGCCCGCCCGGCACCGCACTATTCCAAGCCCTGCATCATATCCTGCCCGGTCAAGATCTCGCGCGGGGGGCATTTCACCCAGTATGACAAGCTGGTGGCGCCCGACCCGCTGTTCCTGTTTCACCTGAAATTCTGCGATGCGGGCGTCTATTCCGGCGTGATGAACCAGCGCAACGAGATGACCAAGAGCCTTGCAGTTGGAGAAAAGGAAGCCTCGGTGGGGCGCCACTGGTTCGAGGGGTTCCGCGGCGAGGACCGGGCCATCTTTGAAAAGTTCAGCGACTTGCGGATGGAAGACGGGTTCAACGTGGGCTTTTTGCGCAAGAAGATGCACCGCACGTTCAAGGCGCGCAAGGACACCGGGTTTTACCAGTTTGACCGGCCCGAATACGCGATCCAGTTCAAGCTGCCCGAACGGTTTATCGGCGCGATCTAGGTCTGCGCGAGAAACGCCAGCAGCGCCTGTGCTGTGGCGTCGGGGTGCGTGTCGGGAAAGAAATGCCCGCCCTGCACCGTGCCGCTGCGCATGTTAGGCAGATGCGGCGCCCATGTTGCGGGCACATCGAAATAGCGCGCCATGATCCCGTCCGCGCCGTAAAGCACAAGTGCCGGCAGATCGAGGCGGCGGTGTGCGTCCGCCCGGTCAAGGGCAAGGTCCACATCGATGGCGGCGCGGTAGTCGTGGCACATGCCGCGGATCGTGTCCGGGTCGCGCCAGTGGCGGCGGTAGGCCTCCAGTGCGGCCCGGTCGAAATCGGTCGTGCTGTTGCCAAGGCCCAGAAGGATCCCGTCGAAAAACCCGTCAGGGTCAAAGCCGATCAGGGTTTCGGGGATCGGTGCGGGTTGGGCGAGGAAGGTCCAGTGGTAATAGGCGCGGGCCACCTCGTGATCGAACTGTTCGAGCAGGAACTGTGTCGGCACAATGTCCAGTACCGAGAGCGACAGGAGCGCGTCGGGCGCATCGAGCGCCATGCGGAAGGCGGTGCGCCCGCCGCGGTCGTGGCCTACGACATGGAACTGATCGAAGCCGAGGCCCTGCATCAGCGCGACCATGTCGGCGGCCATGGCGCGAAAGCTCATCTCTTCCATCGCGGCGGGTTTGGGGCTGGCGCCGTAGCCGCGCAGATCGGCGGTGACCACGGTGAACCGGGTCGCTAGGTGCGGGGCGATGCGCGACCACATCGCGCGGCACTGTGGAAAGCCGTGCAAGAGCAGGAGCGGCGGGCCGCTGCCGGTGATATCGTGTGCGATACCGGTCATGGCAGCGCTTGTGGCGCGCGGGCAGGGGGCCAGCCCCCTCGGCCTGCGGCCTCACCCCCGAGGTATTTCTGGCCAGAAGAAACCATCACGTGAGTGCTGCCAGCACGCGGGCCCAGCTGCGGGTGCCTTTGTGAAAGCTTTCGACGTCGTATTTTTCGTTGGGCGAGTGGATCGCGTCGTCATCCTTGCCAAAGCCGATGAGCATGGGCGTGGTGCCGAGGATGTCCTGAAAATGGCCCGCAATGGGGATCGAGCCGCCGCAGCCCACATAGGCCGCCGGGATGCCCCATTCGTCGCTGAGGGCTGTGCGCGCGGCCTCAAACGCGGGGTCGGTGGTTTCGGTCATCGACGCGCCACCCGCGCCGTGGTCGTGAAACTCGACCGTACAGTCGGGCGGCAGGGCGTCCTGCACCATCTGGCGGAAGTTTTCGCGGATTTTCAGCGGGTCCTGCTGGCCCACGAGGCGGAAGCTGACCTTGGCCGAGGCCTTGGACGGCAGCACGGTCTTGAACCCCGCACCGGTGTAGCCGCCCCAGATGCCGTTGACGTCGCAGGTGGGGCGGGACCAGATCATCTCGATCGGCATGCGGTCGCCCTCGCCCGCCGGGGCGCTGAGGTCCACGTCGCCGAGGAAGCTGGCGTGGTCGAATGCAAGGCCTTGCCACTGGCTTTGGATGTCGTCGGACAGTTCGGGCACACCGTCGTAGAACCCGGGCACGGTGACGCGCCCCTGATCGTCGTGCAGGGAAGCGAGGATACGGGTCAGCACGCGGATCGGGTTCATGGCGATGCCGCCATACATGCCGGAAT
>JBCBAV010000240.1:0-2529 GCA_038532285.1 Pseudomonadota bacterium
CAGCCCGCACCGCGTCCAAGGATAAAACGCGCCAGTGGTTTTCTGGTCGGTGTATTCCGCTAGGTCCGCGCCACGTCAGTCAAACAGAGACCGCAGCCCGCGCCGCAATTCGTTCTCGATCTTGTCCTTGGCCGCGTCTTCGAGATCCTGACCTTCATCGGTCACGCCAAGCTCTTCGGCAACCTTGTCGCGCACGGCCTGACGCGCATTGTCTTTGACGCGCTCAACCTCTTCGTCGAGGTTGAGGTTTATGGCCGCCTCAAGGTCCGGCACGATCGAAGGGGACGCCCAAGGTCCGCGGATGCGTACCGGGATCGCCACCCCGGCCCCGCTGTTGGCGCGCAAGGCCACTGGCGTGAACGTGTAGTCAATGGTTTGCGTGCCAAGGCCTACCTGCCCCGCCCCACGCGCCTCGTAATTGGCGAGGGACAAGAGCAGGTCATCGTTGCGAAGCACCCCGCCATCCATGGTCCACGTTGCACCCAAACTGTCAAAAACAGTTGTACCGCCGCCGACCTGACCGGAACGCATCAAACGATCGAGATCAATGCCGATAATAGTGCCTTGGCCAAACTGAATTGCGCCCTGGCCCGACAGCGATTTCATGATGGCGTCGACCGAATTTCCCACGCCGAGAAAGCTCAATTCGCCGTTGGCGTCGCCAGTCAGCCGATCAATCCCCGCAGCGTCGCGCAACACGTCCTGCATGGCAATCGATTGTGCAAATAGCTTGCCGCCGACGCTGAGCCCCGAACGATTGTTCAACACAAACTCACCCGACAGCGTGCCGCCATAGGCGCTGATTTCGCGCAGTTCGAACACCATGCGGGACGCATCATTGCGCAACAGCGTTCGGGTTGGGCCCAGCTTGAATTGGCCCAGATCAATGGCTGAGGCGGTCAGGGCAATCTCACCGTTAAACGCTGCAAGCCCGCTGGCGTCGATGCGGTCGGTGGGCCATCCGCTGCCCGTGGATGGGGCCGCGCCGCCGCTCGATTGACCGCTCTCGCCGGTTACGCTGGTCAAATCCAACGCCCCGGCACTGAGCTGGGCATTCACCTGAGGCGTGCCATTCAGGCTGATGTCCGCCGCGCCCGTCAAGGCGTTGCCTCCCAGATCTGCAGTCAGATCGCGCAGCGACAAACGCCGGTCAGAGGTCAGGGTCAAATCCGTGGTGACATCCATCGAGCGACCCAGCTTGGGCGGCAGACCCGGTGCGGGCAGACCAAGCGCGGCGAAAAACGCGTCGGTGTTGGGCAAATCAAGCGTCAAACGTCCCGCCACTTCGCCTGAGGTGCTGGCCCGGCCATCCAATGAAGCCGTGCCACCGCCTGCGTCAATCGTGGCTTTGACGGTTTGAACCTGTCCGGCGATAAATCCGGCGAACCCGCCTATTACGGCATCAACCGCAACAGTTTCAGCTGCCGGTCGCAAGGCCGCTGCAATTGTGGCCGGGCCCAGACGATCCGGCCAGTCAAGGCTCAGATCAACCCCAGCATAAGACACGAGGTCAGACCCTTCTGCATCATAGACCAGCGTCGCGTCGGTCACCCGCAGACGCTGAACCGACACCGCACCGGGCGTCCGCTCGGGTGTCGTTTCGGTCTCGATCTGGGCCGCGCCGCTGGCGTCTGTGAACACCCATGACGCACGGCCGTCTGCCTTGCTTTCCAACCGGATCGTCGGGCTGGTGGCCTCGATATTTGTGATCCGGATCTCGCCCCGTTGCAGATAGGCCAGCAAGTCGACCCCGATCGCTGCGTTTTGTGCGGTCAGCATCGGGCCTTGCTCGGACCACTCGGCATTGCCGACCTCCAGTTCGCCCAGCGACACACCCAGCACCGGCCACAACGTCATCGATACATCGCCCGCAATTGTTACATCGCGCCCGGTGACCGTGCGCAACTGGTCGGCGGCGAGCCGCGCAATCCGATCCGCCGGCAAGAAAAATACGGACGCAACCGCAACAAGCACCACGATCAGCACAAAACCGATGAGGCGGGCAATCCATTTCATTTCGCGTGACTCCTGTGGTCAATTCTGCGGTGTTGGCTTCAACTTAGGGTCCGGGTGCGCGAAACCCCACCCTTTTCGCCGCCCCGCCAATCGAATAAGGGACCGGGATGAGCACAAATCCGCCAGACCTGCGACCGGACCTTGCACCGAAACCGCAGATGCCAGCCACGCGGCGTGCAGGCCAGCCGACCATCGGGATGGTGTCGCTGGGCTGCCCCAAAGCGCTTGTAGACAGCGAACGTATCCTGACCCGATTGCGCGCCGAAGGGTACGGCATTTCGCCTGACTATGGCGGAGCGGATGCGGTAATCGTGAACACATGCGGCTTTCTTGACAGCGCCAAGGCGGAAAGCCTGAGTGCTATCGGCGAGGCGCTGGATGAAAACGGGCGGGTGATCGTGACGGGCTGTCTGGGGGCGGACCCGGAATACATCACCGGCGCGCATCCCAAGGTGCTGGCGGTGACAGGACCGCACCAATATGAACAGGTGCTTGATGCAGTGCACGCCGCTG
>JBCBAV010000241.1:0-2517 GCA_038532285.1 Pseudomonadota bacterium
TTCGGCCCCTTAGTCCTTCAAACGAAAGGATGTTTGGTGGAGCCGCCGGGTACCGCCCCCGGGTCCGATCCGTTTATTACGAGCGCGTTTATGTCCATAGTCCCGAGGGACAAATAACAAGGTAATCCAACGCCCTGCTGTTTTGAAGGGGGCAGTTTCGATTTAATTGGATGCACGTCGCCGCAAGCCGTGCACGCCACTGTTTCCGATTCGATCCTGATCCCTTTGAAATCAGATCTTTGTCGCGGGGACGAAACGGTAACTTCCCTCGGAAAGGGAAGAATGCGTTAAAAATATGGCGTTTCCTTGAATCTTCTTTTGTCGCGCTCGCGAATTCGTTACCTTTCAGAAGCTATTTTTCGGATGCGCTGATTTTTTGTTGAGGATGATAAAATGAAGAAATCTTTTGCGGTTGTCGCGTGCATTGTCGGTGGTTTTCTTGCGCAGGATGCTGGTGCGACGCCGCTTCCTGCGGTGACGGCGAGTTACGAAGGCAACTTTGACATCAACAATGCCTTTACCGGCCACGGGTTGTGGTTTGCGAACATTTTCGGCGCTCAGCCCAACGACAAGACATGGTCGATCGACCAGACTGCGACCAACAACAACTTCAACTTTCAGAACGGGCAGCTCGATATATCCGGTACGGTCCTCAACACCGTGAACGGTGTGGGCGCGAGCATGGAGTTTGCCTTTCGGTTGTTCGAAGATCCCAACCACCCGGGCGTTTTGCAGTGTGGCAATACGAACTGTGGCAACCCGACCCAGCAGGAACGCGACAACATCGTGTTCTTTGACGGCGACGCCAACAACGGCGGCTTTATCGGCAAGGTGACCGGGACCGGGGTGCTGGATGGGCTGCAGATGGACGTCTTTATCAATTCGCCGGATTCGATGACGCAGCCGGTCGCGCCCAAGCTTGGACAGTTGGGTTATGGCGGGAACTGGACCACGTCCGACTTTGGATATTCCAACTGGTTTACCTATGATATCAAGGCACAAGCCACCGATACGCGGTTTGTGGCGCAGGGCACCAGCGGCGATATCAACCTGACCCTGACCGGCAATCCGAACTCGCAAATCCCGCCGGTTCCGCTGCCTGCGGGCCTGCCGTTGCTGATCGCGGGGTTGGGTGCTTTTGCGATGGTGCGGCGTCGGCAACGCGCTTAAGACCGCACAGAACCCAAGGTTTGAGCCGTCCCATCAGGGGCGGCTTTTTTATATGTTGGCGATGATGAGCCAGGCGGCAAGCGCCACCTCAATTCCACCAAAAATCAACAACTTGGTGACCGGTGGCTTGTCGAAGATCAACGACAGGACGCGGCCCAGCGCAGCCCCGGCAAAGGCGAACCCGATCATCGCAAAGGCCAGCGGTTGGCCGATGAGAATCGCGGCCGCGCCCGCGATCACGAAGAGGCCGCCGACGCTGGCGCGCATCTCGCTCAGGCCCATCGTGCTGTGCGTGGGTTCGAGATCGAGGGCGGAGGCGGTATAGCGGGGGGCCAGGAATCCGAAGAGGCCGAAGGCGATTGTGAGGAGGGCGGCGATGAGATTGATGGTGTCTGTCATGGCGGGCAGGTAGCGTCAGGTTTCGGCGCGACAAGACGTGTTAACGCGCCGTACGCCCGGTTCTGCGCGGCGTTTTGTTCAAAACCGGGGGTGTTTTGTACAAAACAGGGGCGCCTCATCGGCCCCTTTTGTGGCCTCTTCGGGGGTTTTGATGAAAACGGGGCCGGTTTTGTACAAAACAGGGTGCAGCGGCGCGTTAATCCTTTGGCAGGAACTCGTGGTCCGTTAACCCATTTTCGGGGGCCTTAACCTTTGCTTCAGGTTCCGGCACCTCGGGCGCGTGCCAGTCGGTGGAAATGGGCGTGTTGAACGCCGCTTCGAGTGCCGCATTGAAGGTGGCGAGATCCGCCTGCGGATCGATGAAGTCGGGCAGGGGGCGGATGTCGACGCTGACGTGGCGGCGCCCCTTTTGGCGGCCCAGGAAGCTCCAGAACCCGTCATGGACCGCCCGTTGAAACCGGCCCAGCCCGTCGATCCGTAAAACCATCACCGGCAGTTCGGGATGGGCGCGCATGATGTCGTGCGCACCCGAGTAGTGGGGTTCGATGATCTCGTGTTCCTGGCGGCGGGTCTTGCCTGCCGGAAACAGCAGCACTGCGCTGCCGCCCGTGATGACCTTGGCGATCGTCGCGAGGCTCCAGGCCTTTTGTGCGGCGCGCCGTTCGGCGGGCCATTTCCTGGGGGACGACACCGGGATCGCCGAGATCACGAACATCGGCAGCTTCTGGGCCGGGTTGTGGTATTCGTCATAGTGCACCACCGGGCGGACGCGGGTGGTGGTGTAGAGGATCGAAGCCACAAGCGGCCCGTCATGGCGCGACACGTGGGTGGCAAGGATCAGCGCGCCGGGATGTTCCTGCAGCAGGTGTTTGCCCGCACAACTGACATTGTAGAAGAGCGCATAATACCCGCGCACCACGATGAAGAAGAAGTGGCGGGTCCATCTGC
>JBCBAV010000242.1:0-2465 GCA_038532285.1 Pseudomonadota bacterium
GCATGGGCATGCCGACGACGGCGGCTTATGCTGTGGCGGCGAGTGTCGTGGCACCGGGCCTCGTGCAGCTGGGTATCCCGCAGCTCACGGCGCATTTCTTTGTCTTCTTTTTCGCCGTTGTGTCGGCCATTACGCCGCCTGTGGCGCTGGCAAGTTATGCCGCGGCGGGCATATCGGGCGCGAACCCAATGGAAACCTCGGTCGCGTCGTTCAAAATCGGTATTGCAGCCTTCATCGTGCCGTTCATGTTCTTCTACAACAGCGCGATCCTGATGGACGGCACCGCGTTCGAGATCATACGCGCGGGGCTTACGGCTGTCGTGGGCGTGTTCCTGCTTTCGTCCGGCGTGCAGGGCTGGTTCATGGGTGGACGTGCCGTTTGGTTCCTTCGGTTGGGCCTGATTGCTGCGGCGCTGTTTATGATCGAGGGCGGGCTGCTCACCGACCTGATCGGCGTGGGCGCGGCAGTGGCCGTGTTTGTCATCCAGCGCGCATTCCGGCCAAGCGTTGATGCCGTGATCCCGGTGCGCGGCGCCGACTGACCCGAAACGAAAAAGGGCGCCTCCGGGGCGCCCTTTCTTTTTGTTCCGGTCGGCTCAGCGCCAGCGCAGGTTTTCGCGGCTCAGCTGGTCGAGGCTGGTCACACCCATCAGCTTCATGTCCCGCTCAATCTCGGTGCGCAGGTTGCCAAGCGCCTTTTCCACGCCCGCCTGACCGGCTGCCGCCAGCGCATAGAGGTAGAGGCGCCCGCCCGAGCACGCCTTGGCGCCCACGCTCAGCGCCTTCATCACGTGCGTGCCGCGCTGAATGCCGCCTTCGCAGACCACGTCGATCTTGTCGCCCACGGCGTCGCAGATTTCGGCCAGCTGATCAAATGGCGCGCGCGAGCCGTCCAGCTGCCGACCGCCGTGGTTCGACACCATGATGCCGGTACAGCCGATGTCGACCGCGCGCTTGGCATCCTCGACGCTCATGATCCCCTTGAGCGCGAACTGGCCATTCCATTGCGCGCACAGCTTTTCGGCGTCTTTCCAGTTCATCGACTGGTCCAGCATGGTCGAAAAATATTCACCCACGCTGACCGCCACGTTGGTGCCCGCGTTCACGTGGCCCGACAGATGTGGCATGTCGAACTTTTCCTTGGTGAACCAGTGGTAAGCCCACATGGGGTGGGTGGCAAAGCTGATCAGGGATTCCAGCGTCAGCTTGGGCGGTGAGGTAAAGCCGGTGCGCAGGTCGCGTTCGCGATTGCCGCCGGTGATGGTGTCCACGGTCAACGCCATGACGTTGAAATTCGCCGCCCGTGCGCGTTCCAGCAGCGCGTCGTTCAAGCCACGGTCCTTGTGGAAATAGAACTGGAACATCTTCGGTCCGGGCGCGATCTTGGCGATCTCTTCCACCGTCACAGTGGCGAGCGACGACACGCCGAACATGGTGCCGTGTTTGGTCGCGGCCTTGCCAACGGCTCGTTCGCCTTCGTGGTGGAACAGGCGCTGCAGGGCCGTGGGGGCACAGTAGATGGGCATGTCGAGCTTCTGGCCCATGACCTCGACCGACATGTCGACCTCTTCGACACCGTTCAGAACATTGGGCACCAGATCCACGTCGTCAAAGGACGAGGTGTTGCGCGCATAGGTGATCTCATCATCTGCCGCACCGTCGATATAGTGAAAGATCGGCCCCGGCAGGCGGCGCTTCGCCAATTTGCGGAAATCCTGAAAGTTATGGCAGTTGGCGAGGCCCATGGCTGTCTCCGCTGGCTGTTTTGCTATAATTGGTAAGATGATATTACCAATAGTGCCAATTAGGCCGAAAACGGGCGCAGGTCAAGTGGTGTCCGAAAACAAGAGACACGTGTCCCGGGCTTGACCCGGGACCTCGTCGGTTGGGCTGAAGATGAGGCCCCGGGTCAAGCCCGGGGCGCGCAGGTTATCCGACCTGCAGCAGCTGTGCAGGCCGGTGGTCATTGTACATGCGCTGGATGAACAGGCCCGTGGGCCGCTGGCGCAGTTCCTTATAGACCTTTTGCATGAAAACCGGGCACTTGGCTTCGTTCGGCAACATCCCGTGGTAGCCTTGGGCCAGGATCATGGGGCCGAGGGCAGCTGCGGTGGCGAGATCGGCGTAGGTCATCGTGTCGCCGGTCAGGTATTTGCGTCCGTCGCTGAGCTTTTCATCGAAATGGTCCCAGCCCTCGTAAATCTCGGCCAGTGCCGCGTCGGCCACGGATTGGTCCAGTTTCAGCCCCTTGTACATCAGCGCGCGGATCACGCGGAACGCCACGAGGCAGGTCAGGTATTCCCACCACGGCACCTTTGTCGTGATCGACGGCCAGACAACCCATTTGTGTTTCAGGAAATTCCAGTAGGACCAGTTCACCACGCAGCCGCCCAATTTCCAGTAGGAATATTTGGTGATCTGGTCGACTTCGGCGGCGAGGTCAGGATGCGTCTCGGGATCGGGCA
>JBCBAV010000243.1:0-2344 GCA_038532285.1 Pseudomonadota bacterium
CGCGGCTTCCAGCAGGATTTCAACGCTTGATCCGGGCCGCTCGGGATTGCCCGCGATCATCAGGGGCGGATAATGCGCGGCCACGGCGTGATCAGGTTCGGCCACTGCTGGCTGCGCCAGCCAGCACATCAACGCCATCCAGATCGTCAGTACGCGCTTCAAAACAGGGTCCCCCTTACACGACACGGCGGCAGCACCACCTCTGAGTGTACGCAGTGGGTGCGGTTTCAAAAAGGATTTTGTGCACCGCGGCCCGACGCACTTCACGGTGCAAAGGTGCTGTTGGTGCAGACCTGAGGGCTGCGGCAAAAATTCCATTCGCGCCACAGGGCCAAGGCCGCGCTAGACAGCCCCACAGCCGGCGCTATTTCATGCAAAAATCAAGGAGCCGAAATGGACATCGTCGCCCTTCTGTCCGCCGCCATCCTGTTGGGCGGCATGAGTTTTTTCAGCTTCGGCTTTGCGCCGGTGCTGTTTGCGCAACTGCCCATGGACAAGGTCCGCCCACTCTTGCGCGGCACCTTTCCCTACTACTACCTCGCCGTCATCGGCCTGTCGGTCGTCGCAGCCGCCCTCGCCTGGCTCATCGCCCCGCTGCCCGGCGCCCTGCTGGGCGCAATTGCCCTCAGCACCGTCTACGCCCGCCAGATCCTGATGCCCCAAATCAACGCCGCCACCGACCGCGGCGACAAAAGCGCCTTTGGCCGCCTGCACGGCCTGTCGGTGGTGATCCAGCTGGTGCAAATCGGGTTGGCCGGATGGGCGGTGGTTTTGCTTGCGTGAGAGTCGTGGACAAATTAGCCAATTAGGCTAATATATCCGGCGCTGTCACCGGAGCTGAAACATGACGCGCGTCACTGCCACCGAATTCAAGAACAACCTCGGCGCCTACAGCGACGCGGCCATGTCAGAACCTGTGATCGTGACGAGCCACAATCGCGACCGCCTCGTTCTGTTGTCCGCCGAGGAATACAAACGTCTGACCGACGCAGCGACGAACGCGGCAACCACAACAGACCACATCGATCAGATTTTGCAGCGGCACAAGGCAACGATCCTTGATCTCGCCGACCGATGACCGAGCCAGTTTGGCTCGACACAAACCTCGTTGCCGTATTGCATGATCGCGCATTGGCGCTTGCTGGCGGTGCGCCAGGAGTGCGTGACATTACACTGCTCCAATCTGCGCTCGCCCGGCCGCGTAATATCCATGCGTTCGAAAGCACGGACCTATTCGAACTTGCCGCGACATATGCTGAGGGCATCGCCCGCAATCACCCCTTCATCGATGCGAACAAGCGCACAGCTTTTCTGTCCGCCGCGTTGTTTCTGGATCTGAATGGGTCGCAGCTACGGGCAAGCCACGGATCAGAACATGCAGATGCCATGGTGGCACTTGCACAGCGTCAAATGACGCGTGCCGCGTTTGCGCAACATTTGCGCGAAAGAAGCAGTCCAAAATGAAACCCCCGGCGCTCACACGCCGGGGGCTCATTTCTCACCGCAGGGCGGGGTTCACCCCGCCGCCACTTACCAATCTTCGCGAACAACCACGCGCGTCTTGATCGGCAGCTTCATCGCCGCAAGACGCAGCGCTTCACGCGCGATGTCGTCGTTCACGCCGTCGATCTCGAACATCACGCGGCCGGGCTTGACCTTGGCGGTCCAGCGGTCGACCGAGCCCTTACCTTTACCCATACGCACTTCGATGGGCTTGGCGGTCACGGGCACGTCCGGGAAAATCCGGATCCAGACCCGACCCTGACGTTTCATGTGACGCGTCATCGCACGACGGGCCGCTTCGATCTGACGGGCGGTGACCCGCTCGGGCTGCAGCGCCTTCAGGCCGTAGGTGCCAAAGTTCAGGTCGGACCCGCCCTTTGCCTTGCCCTTGATCGAGCCTTTGAACTGCTTGCGGAACTTCGTTCTTTTTGGCTGAAGCATGTCCAGTCCTCCTTAGCGGCGGCCACCCGCGCCACGGGGGGCGGGGCCGTCTTGCAGTTCCTGGGCCTTGCGATCACGCGCCGACGGATCATGTTCCATGATCTCGCCTTTGAAGATCCAGACCTTGATGCCGATGATGCCATAGGGCGTGGCCCCCTCGGCGCTGGCATAGTCGATGTCGGCCCGCAGGGTGTGCAGGGGCACGCGGCCCTCGCGATACCACTCGGTCCGCGCAATCTCGGCACCGCCGAGACGGCCCGCGACGTTCACGCGGATGCCCAGGGCACCCATGCGCATGGCGTTCTGCACGGCCCGCTTCATCGCGCGGCGGAACGACACGCGACGCTCCAGCTGCTGTGCGATGCTTTCGGCGACCAGCTGGGCGTCCAGCTCGGGCTTG
>JBCBAV010000244.1:0-2304 GCA_038532285.1 Pseudomonadota bacterium
GAAAGCGTTGGCAAGCTGCATTACCGGTCCGAAGAAGACGCCGCCGGATTTGATGCGGAACACATTCCGATGATGGTTGCGGGCGGCGTCGGCATGGTCTGGGCCAGTATCCGCAAGGAAGACGAGCGGATCATGGGACCCAAGCGCATGCTGGGCGACTATATCGGGCCGGGCCACAGCAGGTACACCGACTACGATGGCGCGGTTGTGGACCGGACGCGGCAGTGGATTGCACAGCATGCCGGTGACGCGCGTCCATGGTGTCTGTACGTGGGTCTGGTGGCGCCGCATTTCCCTTTGGTCGTGCCGCAAGAGTACTTTGATCTTTACCCGCCGGACACGTTGCCAGCGGTCAAACAGCATCCCGCGGATGGCCACCTGCGCCACCCTTGGGTCGAAAAACAGAATGCGTTCATGGACAGTGAGGCCAAGTTCGCCGATGCCGATGAGCGGCTGGCCGCGATGTCGGCCTACTATGGGCTGTGCAGTTGGCTGGATCACAATTTGGGACAGATCCTCGATGCGCTGGGGGCGGCCGGAATAGCGGACGACACCACGGTCGTGTACACCTCGGATCACGGCGACAACGTTGGCGCGCGGGGCCTTTGGGGCAAATCCAACATGTACGAGGAAAGCGCCGCGATCCCGATGATCATGGCGGGGCCGGATGTGCCGCGGGGCATATGTGACACGCCGGTCAGCCTTTTGGACCTGTCGAGGACGATTGCCTGCCATTTTGGCACCGACATTGATGCAGCGGACGGTGTGGGGGATTTGAACGCCATCCTGCGCGCGCCCGTGACCCATGACCGGATCGTTTTTTCGGAATACCATGCCGCGGGGGCCGTTTCCGGCGCGTTCATGCTGCGCAAGGGGCGGTGGAAACTGATCCACTATGTCGGGTTTCGCGACGAACTGTTTGATCTGGACGCCGATCCCGAAGAGCTGCGGAACCGGGCACAGGATCCGGACTGTGCTGCGACCCTGCGGGAGCTGCATGCAGAACTGCGCAAGATCTGTGATCCCGACGCGGTTGACCAACGGGCCTTTGACGATCAGGCGGCCCTGATCGAACTGCATGGTGGCCGCGCGGCGGCCCTGCGTCTTGGCGCGCCGGGCGCAACACCCCCGCCTGCGGTCGCGCCATGAAGGTCACTGTTCTCGGCTCGGGCTCGCCCGAGGCGTATGTGCGCCGCGCATCAAGCGGCTATCTGGTCGAGGTCGGACCGGACAGCATCCTGATCGACTGTGGCGGTGGCGTTTTCGACAATTTGCTGCGATCCGGCCGTCTGCCGTCGCAAATCACGCACATCGTATTCTCGCACCTGCATTCCGATCACATGATGGACTATGCGCGGCTGATCCATGCCGCGTGGGACGAAGGGGGCGCGCCGCCGCGGGTCTATGGGCCTGCACCGATTGCTGCCATCACCGAGGGCTATTTCGGCGCCGACGGCGTCCTTGCGCACGACCTGCGCGCCCGCACCGAATTGCCGCAAAGCCAGCAGGTCTGGCGCGCCCGCGGCGGGCAACTGCCGCGCCCGTGGCCGCAACCGGTTGTCACGGAACTTGGCTGCGGGGACGGGATCGCGGGTGGCGATTGGACGATCGAGACCTGCCGCGCGCCCCATGCGCAACCGTATCTCGACTGTATGGCGATATCCCTGACCGCACATGACAGGACGTTTGTCTTTTCCGGTGACGCCGGACTGTGCCCCGAGGTCGAAGCGCTGGCGCAGAATGCCGATCTGCTGGTGCATTGGTGCTATCGGCTCGGTGGGGAACAGGTCACGCCGGAGATGGCCGAACTGACGCCGACGCCGTCGGAAATAGGCGCAATGGCAAGGCGTGCAGATGCGCGGGCACTGGTCCTGACCCATTTCCGCAAGCACATGGATTCGCCCGCTCTTTTTGAACGCGCCAAGAGCGAGGCAACACTGGCCTTTGGCCAGCCGGTCACCATCGCCGAAGATCTGATGGTGATCGAGATATGACGCCGTAGCAGCGCATTGGCCCGCGCGACAGGTGGGGGCAGGCGGCCCGGGGGACGCGTCACGGGGCGTCACGGGGCGGCACGGGTGGCGGTCCGCGACGGGCGGTGGCGACGCCGTGACTGTCGGCGGGCGGCGCGGAATTCCGGGCGGTGCAGGGTGGCCAAAGCCGTGTGTTAACGGGGCGTACGGTGGGGGTTTGGCGGCGTTTTGATGAAAATGGGCCCTGTTTTGTACAAAACGGCGGCGGCTCATCGCTGCCTTTTCGGCGCTTTTCGCGGGTTTTGATGAAAACGGGGGGTGTTTTGTACAA
>JBCBAV010000245.1:0-2273 GCA_038532285.1 Pseudomonadota bacterium
TCCGCCGCGATGGAGGTGCCGGGCGTTCTGGCGGTGCTCACCGCTGCTGATCTGGAACCGCTGGGTCTGCACTGGATGCCGACGCTGGCGGGTGACAAACAGATGGTGCTCGCCGACGGCAAAGTGCTGTTTCAGGGTCAGGAGGTCGCTTTCGTCGTGGCCGAAGACCGCTATGCCGCCGCTGACGGGATCGAAGCCGTCGAGGTCGAATACGAAGAACTGCCCGTCCTCGTGAACCCGTTCGAGGCGCTGAAATCCGACGTGGTCCTGCGCGAGGACACAGTGGGCGAAGACGGCAGTCCAACCGACGGCGCCCACGGCCCGCGCAAACACCACAACCACATTTTCACGTGGGAAGCGGGCGACAAGGACCCGACCTTTGAGGTCATCAACAACGCCGAAGTCGTCGCCACCGAAACCATGTATTACCACCGCACCCACCCGTGCCCGCTGGAAACCTGCGGCTGCGTGGCGTCGATGGACAAGGTCAACGGCAAGCTCACGCTCTGGGGCACCTTCCAGGCGCCACACGCGATCCGCACCGTGGTGTCGCTGATCTCAGGGATCGAAGAACACAACATCCGCGTGATCTCCCCCGACATCGGCGGCGGCTTTGGCAACAAGGTGGGCGCCTATCCGGGTTATGTCTGCTCGGTCGTGGCCTCCATCGTCACCGGCAAACCGGTCAAGTGGATCGAGGACCGGATGGACAACCTGATGACCACCGCCTTTGCCCGCGATTACCACATGACGGGCCGCATCTCGGCCACGAAAGACGGCAAGATTACCGGCCTGCACTGCCAGGTCACGGCAGACCACGGCGGCTTTGACGCCTGCGCCGACCCCACCAAATTCCCTGCCGGTTTCATGAACATCTGCACCGGGTCGTATGACATCCCGACAGCGTTTCTCGAGGTCGACGGCGTCTACACCAACAAGGCGCCGGGGGGCGTCAGCTACCGCTGTTCCTTCCGCGTGACCGAGGCGGTGTATTTCATCGAACGGATGATCGAGGTGCTGGCGATCGAGCTGAACATGGACGCAGCTGAGTTGCGCCGGATCAACTTCATCCGCAAGGAACAGTTCCCCTATACCGCAGCGCTCGGCTGGGAATATGACAGCGGCGACTACCACACCGCGTGGGACAAGGCGCTGAAGGCCGTGGACTATGACGGTCTGCGCGCCGAACAGGCGCAGCGGGTCGAAGATTTCAAGGCCGGCAAGACCCGCAAGCTGATGGGCATCGGGCTGTCTTTCTTCACCGAAATCGTCGGCGCGGGCCCGGTCAAGAACTGCGATATCCTCGGCCTCGGCATGTTCGACAGCTGCGAGATCCGCATCCACCCCACCGGGTCGGCCATCGCACGGCTCGGCACGATCAGCCAGGGTCAGGGCCACGCCACGACCTTCGCCCAGATCCTCGCCAGCGAGATCGGCCTGCCCGCCGACAGCATCACCATCGAGGAAGGCGACACTGACACGGCCCCCTATGGCCTTGGCACCTACGGCTCCCGCTCGACCCCTGTCGCCGGGGCCGCCACGGCCATGGCCGGAAGAAAAATCCGCGCCAAGGCGCAGATGATCGCGGCCTATCTGCTCGAGGTGCACGACGACGACGTCGAATTTGACGTCGACCGCTTTGTGGTCAAGGGCGCGCCGGAGCGGTTCAAGACGATGAAGGAGATTGCCTTTGCCGCCTACAACCAGGCGATCCCGGGGATCGAACCGGGGCTGGAGGCGGTCAGCTACTACGACCCGCCCAACATGACCTATCCCTTTGGCGCGTATATCTGTGTGATGGACGTGGACGTGGACACCGGGGTGACGGACATCCGGCGGTTCTATGCGCTGGATGACTGCGGCACCCGGATCAACCCCATGGTGATCGAAGGGCAGGTTCACGGCGGCCTGACCGAAGCGCTCGCCGTGGCGCTGGGACAGGAGATCGCCTATGATGAGATGGGCAATGTGAAGACCGGCACGCTCATGGACTTCTTCCTGCCCACCGCATGGGAGGTGCCGAACTATGAGACCGACCACACCGTCACGCCCAGCCCGCATCACCCGATCGGGGCCAAGGGCGTGGGCGAAAGCCCCCATGTGGGCGGCGTGCCCGCGTTCTCCAACGCGATCCAGGATGCGTTCCGCCCGTTCGGGCTGCGCCACACCAACATGCCGCATGACCATTGGCGCATCTGGAAGACCGCCAATGACCTGGGCCTGCACGGCTGACGATGTTTCGGATGCCCGCGGGCATCCGACCAAGCGGGGGG
>JBCBAV010000246.1:0-2256 GCA_038532285.1 Pseudomonadota bacterium
TGAAAGTGTTCGCAGGCTTTGCCCAGGTCGCCGCCATCGCGCCTGTCGCGATCATCGGCGTTATGGCGATCTACGGGCTCGAAGTGCTGGTGTCGGCAATCCAGGCCTACGTCTTCACGATCCTCACATGCGTGTACCTCAAGGACGCGCTGCATCCGCATCATTAATGTTCGATGGGCAAATTGCCCATCCTACGCAAACTTCCAATCGTAAGGAGATACTCAAATGGAAGGTGAACTCGCACATATCGGCGCAGGTCTCGCAGCAATCGGTTCCGGCGCAGCCGCAATCGGTGTGGGCCACGTGGCTGGCAACTTCCTTGCCGGTGCACTGCGCAACCCGTCGGCAGCCGCTGGCCAGACCGCGACGCTCTTCATCGGCATCGCGTTCGCAGAAGCGCTGGGGATCTTCTCATTCCTCGTTGCTCTGCTCTTGATGTTCGCTGTCTAAGCTGACCTGAACAGCATCCTTACGCGGCGGGCGGCGTGCGTTGTCACGCGGCCCGCATGTAAGGTAAACGCCCATAACGGGCATTTTCAGGGGAAGCAGAGAGATGGCCGACAACACAGCCGCTGCAGAGGCTGCCGGAAACGGTCCGGGTATGCCGCAGCTCAATCCCGAGTATTTCAGTAACCAGATCTTCTGGCTGCTTGTGACGCTCGTGGTGATCTATTTCATCCTGTCCCGCGTGGCTCTGCCACGGATCGCTGGTATTCTGGCGGAACGGCAGGGCACCATCACAAATGACATCGCTGCTGCCGAAGACCTGAAGGTCAAGGCGCAGGAGGCCGAGGCAGCCTATGACAAGGCGCTCGCCGACGCTCGTTCCGAAGCGCAGCGCATCGCGGGCGAAACACGCGCCGCCATTCAGGCCGATCTCGATTCAGCCATCGACAAGGCAGACGCCGAGATCGCCGCGAAGACTGCGGAAAGCGAAAAGGCGATTGCCGATATTCGCGAGGGCGCGCAGCAGGCGGTCAAGGACGTGGCACAGGATACCGCCGCCGACATCGTCGCGATGATGGGCGGCAAGGCCGATGCCAAGGCGATCACCGCCGCGGTCACCGCCCGGATGAAAGGGTAACTCATGCGTCTTATCCCCATTGCATCCATCGCGGCCCTGATGGCCACCCCTGCGCTTGCCGCGTCCAAGAATCCGTTTTCAGCGGAATTCTGGAAGCTCAGCAACACCGATCTGATCGTTTCCATCGCGTTTATCCTGTTCATAGCGGTCCTGTTCTATTTCAAGGTCCCGGCCATGATCACCAGGATGCTTGACGATCGGGCGCAAGGCATCCAGTCGGACATCGATGAGGCGCGCGCACTTCGTGAAGAAGCGCAGAGCCTGCTGGCCTCTTATGAGCGCAAGCAGAAAGAGGTGCAGGAGCAGGCCGATGCGATCGTGGCACAGGCCAAAACCGATGCCGAAGCCGCCGCGGAACAAGCGCGCGCTGACCTGAAAACCTCGATTGCAAGACGTCTTGCTGCGGCGGAGGATCAGATTGCCTCGGCCGAAGCCGGTGCTGTCAAGGAGGTGCGCGACACGGCCGCTGTTGTGGCAGTGCAGGCCGCGCGCGATGTGATCGCCAAGCAAATGACCGCAACTGACGGCAACAAGTTGATTGATGCCGCAATTGCCGAGGTCGATGCAAAGTTGCACTGAGCCGACGCGCTGAAAGACAGAAAGCCCTGCCGACCGGCGGGGCTTTTCTTTTTTCCGGCTGTTGGCGTTGATTGCGCGTGTGAAATCGCTGCGATATGCACATGCGAGGCGATGGAGAGAGCAATAGGGAAATGATGCGCATACTTGTTGTGATGATGATGGTCTTGGGTCTGGCGGCCTGTTCTGGCGCCGCTGATCTGAACGAACCGCCAGTGCCACTGGGCAATTTCAACCTGACGCATAATGTTGTGGTGGCCCCAAAGGCGCAAAAGGGTCCGTTCAGCCGCAATGCCACCGAAGATGAACTGACCGAAGCTGTACGCGCCGCCATAGCCGAACGGTTCGATCGGTACGAGGGCAGCAAGCGTTATCATTTTGGTGTCTCGGTCGAAGGCTATGTCTTGGCCATCCCCGGTGTTCCGCTTGTGCTGTCGCCGAAATCCGCCTTGATTTTGAAGCTGACGGTTTGGGACGACGCCGCCGGTGGCAAGCTTAACGAAGAACCCAAGCAGATCACCGTGCTGGAAAGCATAAGCGGAACACCGGGGATGGCCAAGACATAGCCTTCGACCGAGACACCAAAATGATAACGC
>JBCBAV010000247.1:0-2235 GCA_038532285.1 Pseudomonadota bacterium
ATGGAACGGATCGAACCGGACCTGCAGGCCATCGCGGCCCGGCTGTCGGGGCGTGCGTATCTGTTTGGCGATGCACCCACCGCCGCAGATGCAAGCCTTGCCCCAATGCTCGCCAGCGGCGCGGCGTCGCCGGTGCCCACACGCCTGTCCAAACGCATCGGCGAAGATCCGGTGCTGCGTCCCTATTTCGAACGGGTGCACGCCGCACTGGGGGCCGGTCTTTAGCGGCGGGTGCGTTTGACCTTGCGCTTGACCTTGTCACTGCGCCGCTTGGATTTTGCCGCCTTGCGGCGCGGCGACCGACCCGCCGGGCTTTGCCGCCCGCGCGGCAGCGCCTCACCGTCCAGCGCCAACAACTCCAGCGCAATGCCACCGGTGACCGGCACCGCCTCGGACAGGCGCACGGTCGCGCGCTGCCCCAGCCGGATGGTCAGACCGCTGTCCGACCCCATCAGCGTGTTTTCCTCGCGATCAAAGTGGAAATACTCCGCACCGATCGCCCGCATCGGCACCAGCCCGTCTGCCCCGCTGTCGTCCAGCTTCACGAAGATCCCAAACTTGGCGATGCCCGCCACGCGGCCCTCCATCTCATCGCCAACCCGCTCGCTCAAATAGGCGGCAAGGTAGCGGTCGGTGGTGTCACGTTCGGCCATCATCGACCGCCGTTCGGTGTCCGAAATGTGCTGCGCTGTCTGCCCCAGCCGCTCGACATCCTCGGGGCTCAGCCCATCCTTGCCCCACCCGTGCGCCGCCACCAACGCGCGATGCACCACCAGGTCGGAATACCGCCGGATCGGCGAAGTGAAATGCGCATAATTCCGCAGCGCCAGCCCAAAATGTCCGAAATTTTCAGGGCTGTAATAGGCCTGCGTCATCGACCGCAGCGTGCTCAGGTGGATCAGCTCCGCATCCTCGGTCCCCGCCGCTTGCGACAGCAGCCGGTTCAAATGCGCCGTCTGCAACACCTGTCCCTTGGCCAGCGTCAGGCCCGCTGCCTGCGCCGTTTCGCGCAGCGCCTCCAGCTTGTCGGGGCTGGGTTCCTCGTGCACGCGGAACAGCAGCGGTGATTTCTTGGCAATCAGCGTCTCGGCGGCGGCGACATTGGCCAGCACCATGAACTCTTCGATCAGGCGATGCGCATCCAACCGGTCCTTGAACGCGACCGACGACACAGCCCCATCATCAGCCAGCACGATCTGCCGTTCCGGCAGATCCAGCTCCAGCGGCTGGCGTTCGTTACGCGCCGCCACCAGCGCGCGCCACGCGGCATAAAGCGGTTCTAAAACCGGCTCTAACAAGGGCAAAGTGCGGTCATTCGGCTGCCCGTCGATGGCGGCCTGCACCTCTTCGTAGTTCAGCGAGGCGGGTGATTTCATGATCCCGCGGTGAAAGCTGTGCGACAGCTTTTGGCCCTGCGCGTCGATCTGCATGCGCACGGCGATGCAGGCGCGTTCGACGCCCTCGTGCAGCGAACACAGATCGCCCGACAACACATCGGGCAGCATCGGCACCACCCGGTCGGGGAAATAGGTGGAGTTACCGCGCTTCTTGGCCTCGCGGTCCAGCGGTGAGCCGGGCGTGACAAAGGCGGCGACATCGGCGATGGCCACCCAGATGATGTGCCCGCCGTCGTTTTTCGGATCGTCATCGGGATGGGCATAGCAGGCGTCGTCGTGATCGCGGGCATCCCACGGGTCGATGGTGATCAACGGCAGGTCGCGCAGATCCTCACGCGCGCCGCTCTTCAGCCCCACGGGCTTCATCGCGTCAGCCTGCGCGATCACGTCATCGGGGAAGTGATCGGGAATGCCGTGTTCGTGGATCGCGATCAGCGACACGGCCTTGGGCGCAGACGGATTGCCCAGCCGTTCAACAATGCGCGCGCGCGGCAGGCCGATGCGCGATTTGGGTCCGGCCTGTTCGGCCTCCACCAGTTCGCCATCCTTCGCGCCATGGGTGGCACCGGCCTCGACGCTCCATTCCGTGTCATTGCCCTTGGCGATGGGCACGATCCGCCCGCCTTCGGACCTGGCACGGAACACGCCCAGAATGCGTCGCGGGTTGCTGCCGATACGCCGGATCAGCCGAGCCTCGTAATGGTGATCATCCCCCTGCACCAGCGTCAGTCGCGCGAGGATCCGGTCACCCGCGCCCAGCGCGGGATCGGAGGCGCGCGGCATCACCAGAATGCGCGGCTCCACCCCCGTGGCGGCGGCGATGCGGGCGATGCCTTCG
>JBCBAV010000248.1:0-2219 GCA_038532285.1 Pseudomonadota bacterium
ATCCAACCGGTGCTGGGCAGTTCCAACTTGCGTTTGATCGCGCCGTCATTTGTCAACAACAGAAGACCCTCTGAGTTCAGATCGAGCCGTCCCACAGTCATTACGCGCGGCAGGTCTTCGGGCAGGTGGTCAAAAATCGTCTCGCGCCCCATCTCGTCACTGGTTGTGGTCACAAGGCCCGCAGGCTTGTGATAAAGCCAGATGCGTTCCGGCTCTGCCTCGGGCAGCGGTTTGCCATCCACGGTGATCTTGTCCTGCGTGGTGATGTTGAGAGCGGGTGAGGCGATCACCTTGCCATTTACGCTCACGCGTCCGGCTTCGATCATCGCTTCGGCCCCGCGTCGGCTGGCAAGGCCTGCGCGTGCCAGCACCTTGGCGATGCGGTCACCTTTTGGGGGCGTTTCGGTCATAGTCGGGCCATAGCGGTTGCGCGCCAGCTTGGAAAGGGGCAGGCAGAGGCATGGCGTTTCGCAGTTTCATGGATCAGGCGCTTGAGGAGGCGCGCGCCGCAGGTGCCCGCGGCGAAGTGCCGGTTGGTGCGGTGCTGGTGTCTCCGGCAGGCGTGGTTGTGGCACGAGCGGGAAATGCCACCCGCGCGGATAACGATCCGACCGCACATGCGGAAATCCTGGCCATTCGCCAAGGTTGCGCAGCGGCAGGATCGGAACGTCTGACCGGTTACGACCTTTACGTCACACTTGAGCCATGTGCCATGTGTGCCGCCGCCATCGCCGCGGCCCGTATTGGTCGGCTCTACTATGCTGCTGCCGACCCGAAAAGCGGTGGTGTGGCACATGGCGCAAGGGTTTTTAGCCACGCTCAAGCACACCACGCCCCTGAAATATACGACGGCATTGCAGCAAGCGAGGCGGGAGCATTGCTCAAGGAATTCTTCGCCGCACGACGTTAACAAAGCCCTGCGACTGGCGCATCATGTCGAAATCGCGGGCGGTGGCATGCCTCATTGCCGGTTTGATCCCCGGCAGCAAAGCGGCACCGTTCTTGGCATGGGACAGTTCAATTACACCCGCAGTACTTTATTGGGTTTCAACCTCGGTACGCGCTTCTGGATCATCCTGACTGTCACCAGTGATTGCATCGGCGCGCGCGGCCACCGCACACAGCTGGGCGCAGAGACCGGAATAATCAGCTTGCAAAACCGCTTGAATCAAAGGGTGACGCAAATCCTGCCCTGCGCGCTATGACATTCCGGCCGCGACGCAGGTGCCGCAATCGGCTGCCACTGCCCCGCGCGGTCGAGCAACCTTGTGAACTTTGATGGGGACGTGCCAATTGGGATCCAGAAACCCGAGAACCTTGCTACAGCGCAACATGAGACGCAGGTCTGTGCGTTCCATGTGGCGGGCACAGTCAAGACCCACGCCCAACCGTCTTGCGGTCTGTGCGACCATAACCTCGGCAATTCTCTTGAGCAGTCCGAATTGCTGTATCTATAGGGTGATCGGGATCATCACTTTGGCTTCGATCACATTGACGTCCGGCAAACCGGCCTTCAGCACATCCGCGCTTTGTTCCAGCGCGGGAAATGTGCGGTAATGACACGGGATGACGGTGTCGAAATTGAAAAACCTCTTGGCCGCATAGGCCGCGTCAGCCATGTCCATTGTATAATATCCACCCGCCGACAGGATGCCGATCGTCGGTTTGTAGTGGTCGCCGATCCAGTCCATGTCGGCCATGATGCCGGTGTCCCCGGAAATATAGATAACCCTGTCTTCGCCACGCAGGATGAACCCAGCAGGCGTACCGGTATACGTATCGCTGCCTGCGACTTTCATGGACGAGGAATGAGATGCCGGAACGAGCGTCGCGCTCACATCGCCAATGGTTATCGTTCCGCCAAGGTTGAAAGCATGACCGGCGATCGCTCCGTTGTCGTGCAGCAGACCAGCCAATTCCAGCATTCCCGAAACTGGCGCGCCGGTTTTCTGGCTGACCTCGAGCACATCATTGGTGTGATCGAAATGGCCGTGGGTGATAAGAATATGCGTGGCACCCGCCGTTGCAGCGTCATATTGGCTCGGGTCGAGCATCGGATTGCCGTCAAGCCATGGGTCCACCAGTATGACCTGATCCGCAATCTCTATGCGAAAGCTGCCGTGGCCGAGCCAGATAATGTTCATCACGGATCCTCCTTTTCGGCCAGTTTAGCGCGCGTGGCAGATTGCGGGAGCCTCCGGCGGGGATTTTTTTGAAAC
>JBCBAV010000249.1:0-2125 GCA_038532285.1 Pseudomonadota bacterium
ACCTTTCGCGCGCTCAGCTACAAATACCTGCTGGTGGGCCGTGATACGGGGCGGTTTTTTGGCAGCCTTGCCATTGATGCGCGCGACAGCGGGTTTCCGGCGGCTGATGAGTTGATCACCATGGCCGGTGATGCGGCCCAGGCCGAGCGGCATCTGGCCGGTGCGCCCACGGCAGAAGAGCTGAAAAAGCAGATGGTCGAGGTCATCGTCGGCGATCTGGAACCGCCCACCAAGCTGCAATTCGCGCTGTCGCAACGGCTCTATTTCGAAGAGCTGAAAATGGGCGAGCTGTTTTGGCCGCGCAACGATCCCTCGATCGTGTGGACCGGCAATATCGACGAACGCCGCCGCAGCTTTCGCATCCACTGGGCGGTCTATGACAGCGGGCTGAACCTGCCGGTGATCTACCTGATGGAGGTAGAAGATTCCGGGCGCACCGCCCTGCCCAAGGACCCGCGCCGCTGGCCCGCGGTGCAGGCGCACCTGATGGCGCAAAGCCTCGGCGCGCTGAAGCTGGTGACGATTGCCAAGGGCTTTGACGAGGATTTCGACGACCTGCACCCCAAGCGGTTGCGCCGGTTCCACCTCGGCCCGATGTATTCATCCGCCTTTACCAAACAGCCCGGCCCGATCAGCGATATCCTCGCCGCCGCGCGGGCGCCCGCCGGTCAGGATTGGGCGCTAGTCTGGACCGAGGAAGATCTGGAATCCGAACGCGTGATCGAGGAACGGCAGGGCTGGTTTTCGTCGGTCGAGCGCGAGGTCTTTGCGCTGGATCCCTTTGCGAGACGCGGCGCCGAAACCGGCGCCACCCGCATGCACCGCAGTATCGTGTTGCCGCAACGCGCCTATCAGGCGCTCGAAGAGATGGATCCGCCGGGCTTCGGATCGGTGACCAAATACGTGGTCAGCCCGGGCGGGCGAGTGTTGCGGTCATGAACATGTTCTGGCGCAGGGCGCGTGGGGCAAATCGGCCCTTCGGGGAGGATTTTTTTGAAACAGAGAAGGGGCGTGTGTTGTGAGCCAGACATCTGATCGAATGGAGCTGCGCGAGGACGAGATCACGGCGCATTATCCTGAGGCGCTGGCGATGTTGCAGGGCTTTGACCACGCGCCGCGGATCGGCACAGCCAAAGAGGCCGCAGCACCCGAGCGATCCAGCGGGATCGGCACGCGGCGGCGGTTTCGGTCGACCACGCCCGGGCTGGTGACGCGGCGCACGGCGCCCACCGGGTCGGTGCAGTTGATGGCGACCGTTGAAGGGGCCGACAACGATGACGCGCTGATGTCGGCGACGCAAGCCACGGTGCTGAACGCGCTGCGCCGGGCGCTGTCCATCGCGCAGGCGGTGGCGGAGAACTACGCGTCCCTGTCCGGGCTGGCCGATCTGAAACGCGCCAACCTCGAAAGCGCCCTGCCCGCCGCGCGCAAGACCGAGTTCACCGAATTGCTGACGGCGGAGGCGCTGATCACGCTTTACACCTTTGGCAACGCAACCGCGCATTTGCTGGCCGCGCATCAGAGCGAGACCACGGTCGAGGTGGGCGAGGTCGAGGAGGTGCTGACCGACAACGGCCAGACCGCGCTGCATGGCGCGCTGTGGGAGCTGGATCAGGACATCGCGGCGCTTGCCCCCGATGACGCGCATCTGGTGGCGACCGTCACCGCCTTTGCCGAGGCGCTGATGGAAAAGGTGGCCCTGCGCGCGCAAACGGCCCCGCGGCTTGCGGCGTTTACAGCCGCATCCTGGCACGTGGAGGCGGATGATTTCACCGTGCAAGGGTTCACGCCCGCGACCAAGGCGGCCTCCACCACGCTGACCATGACCTTCAAAAAACCGCATGAGGTCGTGGGCAACCACATCGCCAAATACCAGGCGCTTCGGCTGTCCAAGATGCTGATGGCCTATGATTTCGACCGGCGTCTGAACCCCTTTGCCGAGCTTGGCGGGTTCATCTTTACCTTTATGGGCGATGGCAAACCCGGCACGGGCAAGACCACGCTGATCCAGATGATGGCGGGGCTGATCAATGACTACTGCCAGGTGGCGGGCTATCCGTTTCGCTATCAGAACCTGAGCACGGACAATATCGACAGCTATCAGGGCAAGTCGGGCCAGAATGCC
>JBCBAV010000250.1:0-2113 GCA_038532285.1 Pseudomonadota bacterium
TCTGAGGTGGCATGGCGGCAAGTGGTTGCTTGCGCCCTGGATCATCTCCCATTTTCCGCACCACCGGGTCTACGTCGAACCCTTCGGCGGTGCCGCATCGGTGCTGCTTCGCAAAGAACGGAGCTATGCAGAAATCTACAATGATCTGGACGATGAAGTCGTGAACCTGTTCCAAGTGCTGCGCAGCGAAAGAGCCAATGAACTAACGGAACTGCTGCGCCTTACACCTTTTGCGGCAGATGAATTTTTCACAGCCTATGAGGTTGACGCTGACCCCGTTGAGAGGGCGCGCAGAACCATTGTCAGGGCATTTATGGGCTTTGGGTCAAACGGTGTCCATCGCAAAACTGGATTCCGCTCGAACAACAACAGATCCGGCACAACCCCGGCGCGCGATTGGGTCAACTATCCAGAAGCGCTCGGAGCGACCGTAGAGCGACTTCGCGGGGTTGTCGTTCTCAACCGGGACGCAAAAGACGTGATGAAGGCCCATGACGGGCCAGAGACCCTGCACTACGTGGATCCGCCCTACATGGCTGAAACGCGGGACCGTGGGTCCGACTATGCGCACGAGTTGACCGACCAAGATCATGCCGACCTTTTAGAGTTCCTCAACACACTGAACGGCCGTGTTGTCCTGTCAGGATATATGTCCGCACCTTATGAAAATTCCCTGTCCGACTGGCGGCGCGTTGAACGAAAGTCGTTAGCCGATGGGGCGCGTGAACGCACAGAGGTGTTGTGGATGAATTTTGATACTGAATTGCCGCTCTTCGCGGCTACTACTTGAGGGACCGATTGATCGTGCAGCCCATTGCAGCGCTCTACGTCGAGACCGGCGGCAGCTACTTCAACCTGCCAGGGGTGATACCTTGGGATATTGAAGATGATGCGCGCATGTACGGTGGGCCGCACCCTGTCGTGGCGCACCCGCCCTGTCAGCGCTGGGGCAGGATGTGGAAAGGCCAACCCGGCAACATCAAGGCCGGAAAGGTCGAGCGCAAAGGCGACGATCTGGGCTGTTTCAAGTCCGCTCTGTTTGACGTGCGGCGCTTTGGTGGTGTGATCGAACACCCCGAACACAGCCACGCATGGGCGCACTTTGGCCTGACAAAGCCGCCGCGCCAAGGTGGGTGGGTCGAGGCGGGCGATGGCCTTGGTTGGACGTGCCGCGTAGAGCAAGGGCAATATGGTCACTACTGCCCCAAACCGACTTGGCTCTATGCCGTAGGTGTCAATTCTCTGCCCAATCTGCGCTGGGGCGTAAACCCCGTGACAGACGATATGTTCCCGCCGGAAGCGCTGGCTAAACATGGCCGGGAATACTGCCGCAAGGCGGGTGTGATGGCGTTCAGGGGGGGTGGAAAAGATGCCTCAGTTCGCATCGCTACCCCGCCCGAATTCAGAGACCTGCTAATCGCAATGGCGCGGTCAGCACAATTACCACGATAAGGGACCACCCAAGCACCCGAGCGGCGAATCGCGCAGTGACTTAAACAGTGTTTCAACACCGCCTTTAACGGTGAGACACCTTCCCCAGCAGCCGAGCTGTCCTGGTACGTGCAAACAGTGTCAAAGCGCACCGACAGCCACCCGCGCGTTACCCAGCATGTCGTGACGCGCGTATGGAGCTGCTGCCCAACTGATGCTGTCGCGGGCTGGGTCCTCATTCAAGGCCCACAGATCGCCGTGTCCGGCGCGCTCTGACGCTCCCGTCGTTGTCCCGGTGCCACCTGACGACGACAGGCTCTCTCCGCTCTGGAACGCCCCCCCCAAATCGCGCATCCAGATACGATCCCCCCAAACCTGCGTGACAGTTGCCGTTGCGCCGCTTGTGCCGCCGGTTACTGTGTCTCCCGGAGCAATGCCCGCGCTGGTGCACTCGACAACGTGGGTTGCCTGCGCCGTATTTGCGATCAGTCCAATCAGATCAAAGCCGAAAAAATGCGGCTGACCATAGATGGTCCCGGTGCGAACAGTCACAGTTTGGCCAGTTGGCGCGCCGCCTGGTCCGTCGATTTCTTCGAGAACCTCGGATGCGGCAAATATCTCCATCGTCGTGTTATCCAGCCGCTCAAAATACGGACCATTCGGCTCGTTGCAAATGACCTCG
>JBCBAV010000251.1:0-2094 GCA_038532285.1 Pseudomonadota bacterium
CGCCGCCATCGACAAGGCGCAGGACAACATCACCAAGCTCAGCGGTGACGTGCGGAGCCTGCAGGACATCCTGTCGAACAAGCAGACGCGGGGCGCCTTTGGTGAAATCCAGCTGCGTGACATCGTGGGCAAGGCGCTGCCCAATGACAGCTATGCCTGGCAGCCGACGCTGTCGAATGGCAAGCGGGCCGATTGCCTGATCCACCTGCCGAACCCGCCGGGGCCGATTGTCATCGACAGCAAGTTCCCGCTGGAAGCCTATGAGGCGCTGCGCAATGCCGAGAGCGACGAAGCCCTGAAGAAGGCCGTGGGCCTGATGAAGGCGTCGGTGAAGAAACACATCGCGGACATTGCCGACAAATACATCATCGAGGGCGAGACCGCCGATGGCGCGCTGATGTTCCTGCCGTCCGAGGCGGTCTATGCCGAACTGCACGCCAGTTTCCCCGACCTTGTCCGCGAAGGGTTTGACCGGCGCGTCTGGATCGTGTCGCCCACCACCTGCATGGCAACGCTGAACACCATGCGCGCGATCCTCAAGGACGCGCGGATGCGCGAGCAGGCGGGCGCGATCCGCCGGGAACTGGCGATGCTGGTCACGGATGTGGACCGGCTGGGCACGCGGGTGGGCAACCTTGACCGGCATTTCGCGCAGGCCAGCAAGGACATCGAAGAAATCAAGATCAGCGCCGACAAGGCGGGCAAACGGGCCAACCGGCTCGACAATTTCGATTTCGAAGAGATCGAGGAACCGCCTTTGCCGTTGCCCAGCCAAACCCCGGCGGCGGAGTAACCCCCATGCAGGCCGCGCCCGAACTGTTCCGTCTGGCGCAGGTGCGGGCGGAGCGGTTCATAGCACTCTTGCGGTTGGGCATGTCGAGCGTGCTGGCCGTGCTGCTGGTGCTGCTCCTGAGCGGTGCGGGGGTCGAGCCGACCGAGGCGATGCAGCGGCAGGCGGTGTTCGCCATGGTCACCATGGCCAGCTATTTTCTGATCGGCCTCGCCTTTCTGTTGATCATCCGGGCGGGCGCATTTCGCGCGTGGATGAGCTGGCCGTCGGCGCTGATGGACTGCGGGTTCATCCTGTCGGGCCTTTGGGTGTCGATGGGCAATCTGGGGCTGGATGGGCATTATATCTGGGCGTTTCCAACGGTTTGGCTGATCCCCGTGGTGCTGGCCAGCGGCGCGTTGCGGTTCAACCCGGTGCTGCAGGGCGCGATGGTGGCCGTGCTGGTGGCCGGGCTTTTGTGGTTGTTGCCGATTGCCGAGGGGCGCGATCTGGCGGGGCTGAGCACACTTGAAATCATGTTCGGTACGCCGCCCAACCTGATGCGCGTGGCGATGCTGGTGATTTCGGGCGGCGTGCTGGTTTTTGCCTCGGTCCTGATCCGGCGCCTGCTGATGCGGTTCATCGCAGAGGCAGAGGCGCGCGGGCGGTTGACCCGGTTTCTGCCCGAGCCGTTGGCGGTCCGGCTTGCGGCAGAGGATCTGGATGCGCTGCGTGCGGGCGTGACGCAGCGGATGGGGATCGTCTTTGTCGATATTCGCGGGTTCACGGCTTTGGCCGAGGCCGAGGATCCGGCGGCCATCTCGCGCCTGCTGGCGGCGTTTCGCGGCCATGTGAGTGCCGCAGCAGAGGCGCAAGGCGGGTTTGTCGACAAGTTCATCGGGGACGGCGCGCTGGTCGTCTTTGACGGCGCCGACGGGCGCGCGGGCGACCGGGCCATGGCGGCGATTGCAGCGCTGCTGGCGGCGGTAGCGGCGTGGCGGCCGGATCTGCGCGTGGGCGTCGGTGCGCATCTGGGTGATGTCTTTGCCGGGGTTGTGGGCGATGCCGGGCGGCTCGAATTCACCGTGTTGGGCGACGTCGTGAATGTCGCCGCCCGGCTGGAGGCCGCGACCAAGGATGCGGGCGTGCGGGCGCTGGTGTCGGACGCGCTGTGGCAGAGCCTTTCGGCGGTGCCTGAGGGCTGGGCCCCGCGCGAGGCGCAGGACCTGCCGGGCCGTGCGGGGCGCGTGGGGGTGTGGGCCTTTTCCGGGTGAGCGGGGCGCTGCGCGCCCGCGTCAGGCGGTGCGTGTGGTTGCGGTCTGTGG
>JBCBAV010000252.1:0-2058 GCA_038532285.1 Pseudomonadota bacterium
GTATTCCCTGATCAAGCGACAGGCTGAGGTCGAACTTTTCCCGATGGCACTTTCCGAGGATATTGCCGTCGCTGCCTATTCACCGTTGGGCAGCGGTTTGCTCACGGGCAAATACCAGAGCGGCGGCGAGGGACGTCTTTCGACGGACAAACGCTATGCTGCCCGTTACGGGCAAGCGTGGATGGCGGAGACGGCGCAGGCCCTTTCAGCTTTGGCCAAGGAATGGGGAACTGACCCCGCGACTTTGGCAGTGGCTTGGGCTGCCAAACACCCAGCTGTTTCTGCTCCGATAATCAGTGGACGCAACGCCCAGCAGTTGGAGCCGTCTTTGAAGGCTTTGAGGGTTTGCCTGACTTCGGAACAATACTCACAGATCGAAGCGCTGTCTGCGCGGCCAGCTCCCGCGACTGACCGTTTGGAAGAAGCAGGGTCCTAGGCTGGTCCAGCCAGACCAGCCTCCCAGTGTTCGCCCATGGCCACGATGCAAGACGTGCCATTCGCGTAATTCTGCACAATCATCCATTCGCCATCCCGTGGGCTCACCCACACTTCCAGCATGGTTTCCGGGTCACGCAGTCCCATACCTTGACGTTCGGCCCCAAGAACCTCGGTCAGCATCGAAAGCATGCGCGCGCTGTCATCACAGCTGACATCCGACATCTTGGCGCTGGCAAGGGTTGGCACCGTGATACAGAACGTCAGAAAGAGAAAAAGTCGATTGATCATGGTCACAGCATAGATGGCCAGAATGACGAACGTAACAGTTTTATGACAGCTTGTGGATAAAATTTCCTTACTGCGTGCGGTTGATCACGGTCCTGCGCCCGTCATCAGAAAGCTTGCTGTCACAAATCCGTTTCGCAAATGCCAAGAAACTGAATCAAAACTGTCACGCAGATGTAGCGTAGTGGCCTTATCCGCCCCTTAAACATGGGGGCGATATGCTGAAAATCGACGCGCTGACCAAGCGGTTCGGAGACAAGACGGCTGTGGATGCAGCCAATATCTCCGTAGAAAAACCAACCATGATCGGGATCATCGGTCGTTCCGGTGCTGGAAAATCCACCCTGCTACGGATGGTCAACCGCCTCAGCGACGCCACCAGCGGAACAATCACGTTCGAAGGTGAAGAGATCAGCGCCCTGCGCGGCGCCGCCAAACGGGATTGGCAGTCGCGTTGCGCGATGATCTTTCAGCAGTTCAATCTGGTCCCCCGAATGGATGTGGTGTCGAACGTGCTGCACGGCACTTTGAACAAGCGCTCGACCTTTGCAACGATGTTCAACCTTTATCCGCAATCGGACATCCACAAAGCCATCGAGATTCTCGACCGGCTTGGCATCGCCGAACAGGCCCCGAAGCGCGCCGAAGCGCTTTCGGGCGGTCAGCAACAGCGTGTCGCAATCGCGCGGGCGCTGATGCAAGACCCCAAGATCATTCTCGCTGATGAACCCATTGCCTCGCTTGATCCGATGAACGCCCAGGTGGTGATGCAGGCCCTGCGCCGGATCCACGAAGAGGACGGGCGCATGGTCATTGCCAATCTGCACACGCTCGACACTGCACGGCGCTATTGCGACCGCGTGATCGGGATGCGGGACGGACGGATCGTGTTTGACGGCACGCCAGAGCAACTAACCACCGGTGTTGCGCGTGACATCTATGGTGCAGGGGCCGACTTCTCGGAAGCCGCCACATCCACAGAAATCGAAACACTGGACAGACCGGAGGTCCGCAAAGCGGAGGTCTACGTCTGAGCCAGCTGCCACCCGCGCCTTTCGCGGGCCACCTTCATCAACCCCGCCCCAAAGCAGCCGAAAGGCGATAGGGCATCAAACTTGGAGACAAAGATGAAAAAGACCCTCGCACTGGCGCTTGCCGCCACAACCGCGCTCAGCACCGGTGCCTTCGCGCAAGAGATCACCGAGTTCCGTATCGGCATTCTGGGCGGTGAAAACGCCCAGGACCGCATGAACTCTTACCAGTGCCTTGCCGACTACACGACCGAAGCGCTTGGTGTCGAAACCAAACTCTTCGCCCCGGCTGACTATAACGGCG
>JBCBAV010000253.1:0-2035 GCA_038532285.1 Pseudomonadota bacterium
GTGAACTGGCCCGTGGCCATGCCCAACTGTCTGTTGGTCTGCCGCAGCAATCGCGCCAGAGACGTAGCGCTTTGCCTCTCCCACTGCTGCGCTTGGCGGAAGCCCCTTCGAGAGCTGGGCGGCAATCGTCGATGACAACGTGCAACCTGTGCCGTGGGTGTTCTTCGTCGTGGTACGCGGGCCCTCGAACCAATGCAGCGCGGTGCCGTCCCACAGGACATCGGGGCTTTCATCACCTTCAAGGTGTCCGCCTTTCACCAGCACGATCTGCGGGCCCAAATCTGCCAGCGCGTGGGCTTGGGACGCCATTGCATCGCGGCCCTCCGCCTCCGGCTGTTGCAGCAGTCGCGCTGCCTCCGGCAGGTTAGGCGTTAGAACGGTTGCCAAGGGGACGAGCGCCGTGCGCAGCGTCTCCATCGCATCTTCTTGCAGGAGGGGTGCGCCGCCTTTTGCGATCATCACCGGGTCGAGAATGATGGAGATATCGCGGTGATCGGAGAGTGCTTCGGCCACTGCCAAGGCAATTTCTGCGGTTGCGATCATCCCAATCTTCACAGCATCAACCCGGATGTCGGCGAAAACCGCGTCGATCTGCGCTTTAACAAATTGCGGTGGCACGAGTTCAACGCCGGTCACGCCCTGCGTGTTTTGCGCCGTCAGCGCCGTAAGAGCGGCCATGCCATAGACCTCATTGGCCGCGAAGGCCTTGAGGTCGGCCTGGATGCCAGCGCCGCCCGACGGGTCCGAACCGGCAATAGAGAGTACATTCTTGATCATGAGCGATCCTCGGTCTTGGGGTGTAGAGCGCGATAAAGGTCTCGGGCCGCGCTTGCTGGGTCGGGCTGACCACAAATCGCCGAGACGACGGCGATCCCATCGCATCCGGTATTGAGCACATCAGCCGCGTGCTCCTTCTTCAGCCCGCCAATGGCGACAGTTGGCAGCTGCGCCAAACGCACCATTTCAGACAAACCGTCGAGCCCGATGGTTGGCTTGTGATCCGACTTAGTTGAGGTTGGAAACACCGTTCCGAGACCGAGGTAGTCAACCAAGTGCGCGTCTGCCGCCGTTACCTGGTCAAGCGCTTCGCAAGAAAGACCGATGATCTTGTTTTGCCCCAACCGCTGACGCGCGATGGCCGGGGTCACGTCATCTTGACCGATATGCACACCGTCAACGTCGGCGACGACCGCCGCTTCGAGATCATCGTTGATGACGAGGGGGACGCCTGTCCCTGACAACGCACCTTTGAGCGCGGATGCTGCAGCGATACGGTTGCGCGTCGTCGCGTCTTTATCGCGCACTTGCACGAAACTTACACCCCCGCGCACCGCTGCCGTCACAGTCTCAACTAAGGCCGGACCAGGACAAAGGGTCGGGTCGGTGACAAGATACAAGCGCAGGCTTTCGGGATTTAGATCCATTCCACACGTGCCTCACTGAAATCCCCCGGTTGAAGCTTGTGGAGCGCATCGAGGAATGCGACGGAAAAGCTGCCGGGCCCTTGCGCGCCCTTTGCCGCTTGTTCTCCCGCTTCGGCGAAATGAACGAAAGCAGCGACCGCCGCGTCAAGGCCGGGTGCAACAGCGGCATAGGCCCCCACCAATGCGGTCAAGGAACATCCCAAAGCGGTGACTTTGGGCATCAGGTCAGCCCCACCAGTTATGCTGGCGCTACGCGTGCCGTCTGTGATGAAGTCAACGGGTCCTGACACCGCAACGATACAGCGGTGGCTTTCCGCAAGGGCCAGTGCAGAGCTTTGCGCGTCACTGACGCTGTCGCCACTGTCGGCCCCTTTGCCTGACCCAGCACCCCCTGCAAGGGCGATAATTTCGGATGCGTTTCCCCGGACAATCGTTGGTTTAAGCGCCAACAAATCCAAAGCAGCCTTCGCGCGATAGGGCGTGGCGAAATGGGCAACCGGATCAAGCACCCAAGGTACATTGGCGGCCTTCGCAGCGATGGCGGCAGCCTTCATGCTTTCCAGCCATGGGGCGGACAAAGTGCCGATATTGATGGTCAGGGCGCCAGCAAT
>JBCBAV010000254.1:0-1980 GCA_038532285.1 Pseudomonadota bacterium
GACGGCGGCTTTGCCGCGGCCATCGGGATCTAGGTACGTGCGGTGCAGCCCAATTCGGGCTTCAAGGCCGCGCTGCTACGCTAACCGGTCGCGTGCGGTGTCTACGGCGGCGGTGGCGGCGGCGACAGCGGCGGCGATATCCATTTCGGACGTGTCGAGGGTGAGCGCATCGGCGGCGGCCTGCATCGGCGCGGTGGCGCGGCCTTCGTCGCGGGCGTCGCGGGCGCGCACATCGGCAAGCACCTGATCATACGTCGTTTCTGCCCCGCGCTGCAGCAATTCGGCGTGGCGGCGGGCGGCGCGGACCTCGGCTGTGGCTGTGACGAACAGCTTTACCTCAGCCTGGGGGCAGATCACCGTGCCGATGTCGCGCCCATCAAGCACCGCGCCGCCCGCGCGGCGGGCAAAGGCGCGCTGCACGTCCAGCAGGGCCGCGCGCACCGCGGGGATGACGGCGACCTTGCTGGCGGCCTGGGCCACGTCGGCGGTGCGCAGGACGTCACCGTCGATGCGTTCGGGGGCAAGGGATTGCGCCGCCTCGACCGGGTCGCGACCGCGCAACATTTCGGCGCCCACGGCGCGGTAAAGCAGGCCTGTGTCGAGATGGGCAAAGCCGTAGCGCTCTGATATCGCACGACTAATCGTGCCTTTGCCCGCTGCGGCCGGGCCATCGATGGCAACGGTAAAAGGGGCTGTGCCCATGGGTCAGTTGCCGGTCCGGCTGATGCTGGCCCCAAGGCCTGCCATCAGCGGCTCGAAGATCGGAAAGGACGTGGCAATCGGCCCGCCGTCGTCCAAGGCCATCGGGTTTTGCGTGGCCATGCCGAGGATCAGGAACGACATGGCGATGCGGTGATCGAGGAAGGTTTCAGCCGTCGCACCGCCGGGGACATTGCCGTGGCCGAGGCCGTGCACGGTCCACCAGTCGGGGCCGTCTTCGACGGTGAGGCCTGCGGCGCGCAGGCCGCGGGCCATGGCGTCGATGCGGTCGCTTTCCTTGACGCGCAGTTCCTTAACGCCGGGCATGTGGGTGACCCCGTGGGCAAAGGCGGCGACGACGGACAGGATCGGGTATTCGTCGATCATCGAGGCTGCGCGGGCGGCGGGCACCTCTATCCCCTTGAGATCAGGAGAAAAACGGGCGCGCAGGTCAGCGACAGGTTCGCCACCCTCGTCGCGCATGTTCTCGTAGGTCAGGTCCGCGCCCATGTCGCGCAGGGTTTCGAACAGGCCCGCCCGCGTCGGATTGAGGCCGATGGTGGGGACCAAAACGTCCGAGCCGGGGACGATCAGGGCGGCGCAAACTGGGAAGGCAGCAGAGGACGGATCGCGCGGCACGGTGATGTGCTGCGGGGCCAATTCTGGCTGTCCTTTCAATGTGATAACCCGGCCTTCGTCGGTGACCTCGGTGCGGATCTCGGCGCCGAAACCGGCGAGCATGCGTTCGGTGTGGTCGCGGGTGGCCTCGGCCTCGATCACCACGGTTTCGCCGGGGGCGTTCAGGCCCGCGAGCAGCACGGCGGATTTGACCTGCGCCGACGGCACGGGCGTGGTGTAGCGGGCGGGCACGGGGTCGCGCGCGCCGATGATGGTCATGGGCAGGCGGCCCTCGCTGCGGCCCACGGCCTGCGCGCCAAAGAGTGCGAGCGGATCGGTCACGCGGGCCATGGGGCGTTTGTTCAGGCTGGCGTCGCCGGTGAAGGTCGCGGCGATCGGCGAGGTCGCCATGCAGCCCATGATCAGGCGCACCCCGGTGCCCGAGTTGCCGCAGTCAATCACTTGATCTGGTTCAGAAAATCCGCCCACGCCGACGCCGTGCACGGACCATTTTCCACCCCCGTGATTGATCACCTCGGCCCCGAAGGCCTGCATCGCGCGCCCGGTGTCGAGCACGTCCTGACCTTCGAGCAGGCCGTCGATTGTCGTCTCGCCCACGCTGAGCGCGCCGAGGATCAGGGAGCGGTGGGAGATGGACTTGTC
>JBCBAV010000255.1:0-1804 GCA_038532285.1 Pseudomonadota bacterium
GTCAACATGAACGGCGGCGTGAACGGCGTCATGCTGACATGGCAGGAATGCGAGACCGAGTACAACGCGGTGAAAACCGTGGAATGCTATCAGCGCCTGCTTGAAAAAGACGGACAGCGCATCGTTGTGTTCGACACGCTGGGTACGCCCGGCGCCTACGCGGTGATCAACCGGATGGCCGAAGACAAAGTTGTGCTCGCGCAATACGGCTATGGCCGCACCGATGCCGCAGACGGCACCGTCTGGCCATGGGTCTTCAACGCGGCAGGCCACTACTGGTCGCAGATGGCTGTGAAGCTCAAGTTCATGGCCGAGCAGGAGGGCGGCATTCCCAACATGAGAGGCAAGAAGATCGTGCACCTGCACATCGACAGTGCCTATGGCCGCGAACCGCTGCCCGCGATGCGCGCCATCACCGAAGAATGGGGTGTCGAACTGGTGGAAATCTCGATCCCGCCCCCGGGACTGGAGCAGCAGTCGCAGTGGCTCCAGATCCGCAAGGAACGCCCCGACTGGGTGACCTTTTGGGGGGCAGGTTCGGGCATGAACTCGACCGCGATGACCAATGCAGCACGCGTGGGCTTTGACCGTGAACGGATGATCTACGTCACGTTCGGTGCTGCCGAAGAAGACATGTTCCCTGCGGGTGATGCCGCGACCGGCACATTTGCCATGGCTAACGCATTGCCGGGTGATCAGTTCCCGCTGGTCCAGTCGATCAAGGAACAGGTCTATGGCGCAGGTAAGGGCAACCTTGCCGAACCTGACCGCGTGGGCACGGTCTATTGGAACCGGGGGCTTGGTGCCGCCGTGACCTACATCGAAGCGCTGCGTGTCGCGCAGGAAATGCACGATAAGGTCGGTCAAGCGGTAACAGGCGCTGAATTCCGCGCAGGCTACGAGAACCTGGTGATGGATGATGCCCGCCTCGAAGAGCTGGGGATCAAGGGGATGATCGCGCCCTTCGCGATGTCGTGTGCCGAAAACGCAGGTGCGGGCAAGTTCGCGATGATGCAGTGGGATGGCGACAAGTTCGTGCAAGTGACGGATTGGGAAGCGCCGCTGGACCCCGGTTATATCCGCGGTCTGGTCGAGGCGTCAGCCGCCAAGTTCGCCAGCGAAAACGGCATCACGCCACGCGAATGCTCCTGATCTGCTTGTGATCGGACACACGCGACACTGGGGCATCCGGTCAACGCGCCGGGTGCCCTTGGCCAACCCATCAACACGGACGGTTATCAGCAGATGACGGAAAGCACCGACAACATCCTCGAGATCGATACGATCGAGGTGATCTATGACAGCGTGATCGCAGCGTTGCACGATGTGTCGCTGACGGTGCCGCGGGGCAAGATCGTGGCCCTTCTGGGCGGCAACGGCGCGGGCAAATCCACCACGCTCAAGGCGATTTCGACCATGCTTGCAGGCGAACGCGGCAAGGTGACCAAGGGCACGATCACCTATGACGGACAACCCGTTACCGATCAGGATCCCGCTGACATGGTGGGCCGCGGTCTGGTACAGGTGCTCGAAGGGCGCCGCTGCTTCGGCCACCTGACGGTCGAGGAAAACATTATCGCTGGTGCCTATTCCCGCAAGCTGAGCAAGGCCGAAATCCGCAACGAGCTGGAAAAGATCTACACCTATTTCAACCGCTTGCGCGATCGCCGCAAAAGCCAGGCAGGCTACACCTCGGGCGGTGAACAGCAAATGGTCGCCGTGGCCCGCGCGATGATGGCGCAAGCGGTTGAAATAGGTGTAGATCTTTTCCAGCTCGTTGCGGATTTCGGCCTTGCTCAGCTTG
>JBCBAV010000256.1:0-1748 GCA_038532285.1 Pseudomonadota bacterium
GATCATCCGAAAACGCGCCAGCTGGTGAACGGCGTCGTGGCCGGGATCGGCGGGTCGAACGCGGTGCCGAACATCTCCCAACGGTAGAACTTGTTCACGAACACCTGCTTGTAGCTGCCAAAGATCAGCCCGGCGGCAAACATCACGATCAACAGTGCCGACAGCACGTCAAACAGCTTGCGCACCGGCCGCGGCACCGCATCATACAGCAGCGTGATCCGGATGTGACAGCGCTGCTGCATCGCATAAAGCCCCGAACACAGGAACACGAACCCGGCAATCCACAGCGTCAACTCATTGGCCCATTTCGTTGGCGCTTCGATGACGTAACGCAAGAACACCTCGTACAGCATGACCCCGGTGGCGGCCACGATCATGATCATGGTCGCGCGGCCAATGAAAATCGCAAACCTGTCCCAGGGCCGCCAGTGTTCAAACTCCATCGGCGCGTGCACCACACTGCGCACACCCAGAAAGAAAAACACCGGCATCAGCACCACCGCCGCCCAATCCAGCGGATCGGCAAAGCCACCAAACAGCCCCGGCAGGCCGGGGGCCACGTTCTTGCGGTTGTGGTGGTCGGTGATCTGCGTGCGCAGGCTCTCGCTTTCGGGCGGAAACAGGTCAAGGATGAACACCGGCATGTGCCACACGGTCCACCCCGCACAGATCAGAAACAGCGTGGGCCAGACCCATTCCGCCCAATTGCCCGAGTGTTTTTCCGTCATGGCTCTTCCCTCACTCATGCGATGGCATAGCGGGCGATCACCTCCGGGTCCGGGGTAACCCCCAACCCCGGACCCGAAGGCACCCCCACGCGCCCCCCGCTGCGTTTCACCTGGCCCTGAATATCCAATGGCTCGGTCAGCAATTGATCACGAAACCGGTTTTCAGTGGTGTCAAATTCCAGCATCGGCTCCCATGGAAACAACCCGCCGGGCAAGGGCGGCATCGCCGCCAGCAGATGCAGGTTGCACGCCACCGCGATCCCCGACCCCCAGACATGGTTCACCACCGGCGTGTGATGGGCATGACACAGGGCCAGCACCCGCAGGTATTCCGACACGCCCCCCAGCGCGCAAACCTCGGGCTGTGCAATGTCCAGACCCCGGCATTCCAGCAGCGCGCGCCAGCCCCAGCGGCCAAACTCGGCCTCGCCCCCGCTGATGTTCACGCGCAGCCCCGCGCGCAACTCGCGGTAGCCATCGTGATCCTCCGGGGCGACCGGTTCCTCGAACCAATAGGCGTCCATCTCACCCAAGGCGCGGCCCACATAGAACGCGTCCGACGTGGTGTAGGCGTGATTGGCATCGGCCATGAACCGGTACCCGTCGCCCACCCCGCGCCGCACCGCTTCGGCCAGCATCACGTCGTGTTGCGGCCCCAGCCCGATCTTCATCTTGGTCGCAACGAACCCTGCGTCCCGGATCTCCGCCGCCTCATCGGTAAAGCGCGCGGCCAGATCTGCGACCGGCTCCCGCCGCAACATCATCCCGTAGCCGTAACAGGGCACATCATCGCGATGCCGCCCCCCGATCAACTGGCACAGCGGCAGACCTGCCACCTTGCCCGCGATGTCCCACAGGGCGATGTCCACCCCGCTCAGCGCCTGCATCGGCATGCCCTTCTGCCCGTGATCGCGCAGCAGGTTGTACACCTTGTGCCAGATCACGTCGCGGTCCAGCGCCTCCATCCCCAGAACCATCGGCTGTATGACCCGCTCCACAATGGCCTTGTTGGCCAGCGCC
>JBCBAV010000257.1:0-1741 GCA_038532285.1 Pseudomonadota bacterium
CGTCGTGCGGTGGGTTTCTGAGCGCGCGATCGACGGTACGGGTGGAGAATATCAGCCTGCTGAACAACTCGAAATCGGCCACTTCCGCGCGCACCGCAGAGGACATATAGTCGATCTGAACGTTCTCGCCGTCTTCGAGCGGGCGTTTGCCGTAAAATCCGGGTGTTGGTTCATAGGGTCCGATGATGCCGTCGCGTTGCATGATCAGGCCGTCGACTGTCAGATCGGAGACGATGGTGTCCTGCAGACCGTGCGCACTTACACTGCCGACGCTGCCGACACTTCCGACGCTCCCCACACTCCCGACACTGCCTTCTGTGGCGGCGGGCCCAAGGATGGATTCAATGCTCATATCTTTCTCCTTTTTTCAAATGTTTGGTCTGGTCGTTCAGACCGGTGCTCCGGACTCCTTCAAGGCTTGGGCAACTTCTGCGCCGATCGAAAACTTGGCCGCCGCTGCCGTGGCGATGTAATCTGACAGGCGAAATCCGGGATCGATGCGCAGCAGTTTTTGGGTCGTCTCGCGCGCGGCATCGTTCTGCCCGAGCCGCCATTCAGCGGTGAGTTTCACGCGCAGGGTCGAAAGATGTCGGCAGTTTGACCGCAATGATGCGTCGGCCAGCGTGATTGCCTTTTCATTGTTGCCAGCGCTCAGGTGCGCGCCGGCCATGAGTGCCAGAAAAAAATACTTGTGTGGATCGGCGGGCGACAGGCGGCACGCCTCTTCCGTGTCCGCCACAGCGCCTGCACCATCGCCTGTAAACGTGCGCAGCGCCCCGCGTAAGAGCCATGCCAACGGCTCTGACGGATTGGCTTCGAGAGCGGTTGCATAACAGGCATCGCCTTGCGCAAAGTCGTGCAGCAGGCTGGTGTGTGCAAAGCCTTGCACGGCATGAGCAAGGGCATTGCCGGGATCGGCATCGATGGCGCGGCGTGTCAGATCCAGTGCGGTGCGGGCATCCGCTTTTGTGTCGTCCGACAGATCTTGCAACACATGCATGACGTGCCATTTCGCCAACCATGCCAGTGGCGTCGATTGCCGTGACGCCCGATTGGCCAAGGTGTCGAGCAATTTGTGTGCCGTTCGAAAGGTTTCCCGGTTCAGCGCGTGCATCATCGACACACCCGCCATGAGCAGCGTGTAGTTCGCAACCGTATCCAATGGCCGCGACAGGGTGCGTTCGTGTTCATGCCGCACCACTTCGCGCACAAAACGTTCGACGATCTGCAGGGTGGGGCCCGCACCGTCGAGCATGTCGGTCACCGATCCGCTGACGCGGCCGGACCAGATCACCAGACCGGTGTCGACCTCGGACACTTCGGCGCGCGCGTTCATCACGTCACCGTCCTGCGCGCAATATCCCGATATCACGTATTGCGCCTGCAAATAGGATTGGATGTCGTCCAGGCCTGTTTCGCATGCCGCCGCGACGCGGCTGGTGGACATGCGCGATAACACACCAAATCCGCGCATCCCCGAAAGCTCGGTGATGATCGCATCGGCGAACGCCTCGCCAAGCGGATAGTCCGAATTGCCGCCGCCAAGTTGCCGAAACGGCAAGACCGCGATCAGCGGGCGCAGTGCACCGTCCGGGATCATCAGAGGAAGCGTTTGGTCATTGTTTTTGCGCAGGGCATGCACCCGCACCGGATCCGCTACGTTTCGAAAATAGCGATCGCCGCAATCCTCCAACCTTTGATCATACGCCGCAGAGAGATTGCGCCGGACATTGTCCGTGAG
>JBCBAV010000258.1:0-1705 GCA_038532285.1 Pseudomonadota bacterium
CTACACCGCGCAGAATGGCGAAACCTATGTGCTCAACCTGATCGACACGCCCGGGCACGTGGACTTTGCCTATGAGGTGTCGCGGTCCATGCGCGCGGTCGAAGGATCGCTGCTGGTCGTCGACAGCACCCAAGGGGTCGAGGCGCAGACGCTCGCCAATGTCTACCAGGCCATCGACGCCGACCACGAGATCGTGCCGGTTTTCAACAAGATCGACCTACCCGCCAGTGACATCGACCGCGTCGCCGAACAGGTCGAGGACGTGATTGGCATCGACGCCTCGGGCGCCATCGCCGTCAGCGCCAAGACCGGGCAGGGCATCACCGAAACGCTCGAAGCGATCGTGACCCAACTGCCCGCACCCACCGGCGATCCCGATGCCGACCTCAAGGCGATGCTGGTCGACAGCTGGTATGACAGCTACCTCGGCGTGATCGTCCTGATCCGCGTCATCGACGGCCGCCTCAAGAAGGGCGAAAAGATCAAGTTCCTGTCCAACAACACCGTCCACCACGTGGACCGCGTCGGCGTCTTCCGCCCGCAGATGGAAATGGTCGACAGCCTCGGCCCGGGCGAGATCGGCTTCCTGACGGCAAGCATCAAACAGGTCCGCGACACCCGCGTGGGCGACACCATCACCCACGAACGCCGCGAGGTCGCCCCGCTCCCGGGCTTCAAACCCGCGCAACCGGTCGTCTTCTGCGGCCTCTTCCCGGTGGACTCAGCCCAGTTCGAAGACCTGCGCGACGCCATCGACAAACTCGCCCTCAACGACGCCTCCTTCAGCTTCGAGATGGAAACCTCCGCCGCGCTCGGCTTTGGCTTCCGCTGCGGCTTCCTCGGGCTTTTGCACCTCGAGGTCATCCGCGACCGCATCGAACGCGAATACAACATCGACCTGATCACCACCGCGCCCTCGGTCATCTACCACGTGCACACGCGCGACGGCACGATGATCGAACTGCACAACCCCGCCGACATGCCCGACCTCACCCATGTCGACCACCTCGAAGAACCGCGGATCAAGGCGACGATCCTCGTGCCCGACGACTACCTCGGCGACGTGCTGAAACTGTGCCAGGACCGCCGCGGCATCCAGGAAGATCTGACCTACGCCGGCTCCCGCGCGATGGTGGTCTATGACCTGCCGCTGAACGAGGTGGTGTTCGACTTCTACGACCGGCTCAAATCGGTGACCAAGGGGTACGCGTCCTTCGACTACCAACTGACGGGCTACCGTCAGGACAACCTGGTCAAGATGCAGGTGCTGGTGAACGACGAACCGGTGGACGCGCTGTCGATCATGGTCCACCGCGACCGGGCCGAGACCCGCGGCCGCGCCATGGTCGAAAAGCTCAAGGACCTGATCCCCCGCCACATGTTCAAAATCCCGATCCAGGCGGCCATCGGCGGCAAGGTCATCGCCCGCGAGACGCTATCGGCGATGCGCAAGGACGTGACCGCCAAATGCTACGGCGGCGACGCCACGCGCAAGCGCAAGCTGCTGGACAAGCAGAAGGCGGGGAAGAAAAAGATGCGCCAGTTCGGGAAGGTGGATATCCCGCAGGAGGCCTTCATTTCAGCGCTTAAGATGGATGGGTAGGGCGGGGTTCACCCCGCCAGCCAGCAGTTCAGTTTCCGTTTCGTCTTTGCCTTCGCAACAAGCTTGACTTCAATCCAGATCTTCAATGTGAATCTTTGAAAT
>JBCBAV010000259.1:0-1670 GCA_038532285.1 Pseudomonadota bacterium
CGCCGCAAGGCGATGCTGCAGGACATCGCGATCCTGACAGGTGGTCAGGTCATCTCTGAAGATCTGGGCATGAAGCTCGAGAGCGTGACAATGGACATGCTGGGCACCGCCAAGCGCATCCAGATCACCAAGGACGAGACCACCGTGATCGACGGCAACGGCGAAAAGGCCGAGATCGAAGCACGCGTGACCCAGATCCGTCAGCAGATCGAAGAAACCACGTCCGACTACGACCGTGAAAAGCTGCAAGAGCGTGTGGCCAAGCTGGCAGGCGGTGTGGCCGTGATCCGCGTCGGCGGCATGACCGAGGTCGAAGTGAAAGAGCGCAAGGACCGTGTCGACGACGCTCTGAACGCGACCCGCGCTGCTGTGCAGGAAGGCGTTGTTGTGGGCGGCGGTGTCGCCCTGGTGCAGGCTGGCAAGGCCCTCGACGGTCTGACCGGCGAAAACAACGACCAGAACGTCGGTGTGTCGATTGTGCGCAAGGCCATCGAAGCGCCGCTGCGCCAGATTGCTGAAAATGCAGGTGTCGACGGTGCCGTTGTTGCGGGCAAGATCCGCGAAAGCGACGACGTGACCTTTGGCTTTAACGCTCAGACCGAAGAATACGGCGACATGTTCGCCTTTGGTGTGATCGATCCGGCCAAGGTCGTGCGTACCGCCCTGCAGGACGCGGCATCGGTTGCTGCGTTGTTGATCACCACCGAAGCCATGGTGGCCGACAAGCCCGCGAAAGAGGGTGCCGGCGGCGCAGGCGGCGGCATGCCCGACATGGGCGGCATGGGCGGCATGATGTAAATCGCCCAAAAGTTGAATGATAACAAAGGGGTCGCCTTGGGCGGCCCCTTTTTCCATATAAACAAGGGCAAGCTGAATTTGCCGGGAAGGTTAACGGGTTCTCCAAAACGTTAATTTGTGTTAACGTTACGTCATTATAGCAATGATTTTGGAGGGATTCGTGAAACGTATTCTATTGGCGGCCGCACTCTGCTTTGCCGGTCCGCAATTGGCAACAGCCGCACCTTTCGTGTTCTTCGGGGAAAACCTGTCACCCGGCGGGACGGTCAGCGGTGACCCGTTGACGGCCAGAACGTCGTTCCTCGGCGCGCTTTCTGCGGGCGTCGGGACTGAAGACTTCGAAGGCTTTGCGTCGGGTACCGGCACGCCACTTAGCCTGACATTCCCGGGATCTAGTGGGGCCATTACCGCCACGCTCAGTGGTACCGGGACCGATATTGGTTCAAGCGGCGGGGCTGGTCGATTTGCGACGTCCGGGTCGAATTATGTCGAGACCCCAGGAGGTGGCGACTTCGTCATCGACTTCAGCTCGGCGATTTCGGCCTTTGGCTTCTACGGCACCGACCTTGGTGACATTGGCAATGATCTGGTTATCACGTTGCGAAATTCCGTGACCAGCGCGCTGACCGCCTTGACCGTTGATGTCATGGGGTCCCCCAATGGTTCGCTGATTTTCTGGGGCTTCACAGACACCACGGAGTCCTACGACCAGATTACGTTTGATAACGTGCCTGGGTCGGGCGATGTCTTTGGGTTTGACGACATGACGATCGGTGATGTGACGCAGATCATCAACCCACCTGGCGTGCCGCTTCCGGCTGCTGGCTGGATGCTGATCGCGGGCCTCGGGGGGCTGGGTCTGATGCGCCGCC
>JBCBAV010000260.1:0-1661 GCA_038532285.1 Pseudomonadota bacterium
ATTCGGATGCGTATAGCTCGGAAATGGTCGCCTATGCCGACCTTATCCTGCCCGACACCACGTATCTCGAACGCCACGACTGCATCTCGCTGCTCGACCGCCCGATTTGCGAGGCTGACGCCGCCGCCGACGCGATCCGCTGGCCCGTGATAGAACCCGACCGCGACGTGCGCGGGTTCCAGTCGGTGCTCTGCGATCTGGGCGCGCGCCTGAACCTGCCCGGCTTTGTCAACGACGATGGCAGCCAGAAATACGCCGACTACGGCGACTACATCGTCAACCACGAACGCAAACCGGGCATCGGCCCGCTTGCGGGCTGGCGGATGGGCGACACCGGCCTGACCGAAGGGCGCGGCGGCGTCAACGCCAGCCAGCTCGACAACTACATCGCCAATGGCGGCTTCTGGGTCGGGCACATCCCGGACGAGGCGCTCTATTTCAAGCCGTGGAACAGCGCGTACCAGAACTGGGCCGTGGACCTGGGCCTCTACGACAGCCCGCAGCCCTACCTGTTCTCGCTCTACGTCGAACCCATGCGCCGCTTCCAGCTTGCGGCCGAAGGGCACGGTGACCGCCAGCCCCCCGACCACCTGCGCGACCGGATCAAGGCGACGATGGACCCGCTGCCGATCTGGTACGACCCCAGCAGCGACAACCGCGGCGAAGACTATCCCATCACCGCGCTGACCCAACGCCCCATGGCCATGTACCACTCCTGGGGCAGCCAGAACGCATGGCTGCGCCAGTTGCACGGCCACAACCCGCTTTATCTGCCGACAAAGCTGATGCGTGAAAACGATCTGCAGGACGGCGACTGGGCCACCGTCACCTCGCCCCATGGCGAGATCACCGTGCCAGTGCTGGAAATGGCCGCACTCAACGACAACACGGTCTGGACCTGGAACGCCATCGGCAAACGCAAGGGTGCCTGGGCCCTCGACGCCGACGCCCCCGAGGCGACCAAGGGCTTCCTGCTCAACCACCTGATCCACGAACTGCTCCCGCCCAGGGGCGACGGGCTGCGCTGGTCCAACTCCGACCCGATCACCGGACAGGCCGCGTGGTTCGACCTCAAGGTCCGCATCGCCAAGGCCACGGCACCCGCCGAAAGCCAACCGGCCTTCGAGCCGATCACATCCCCGGTCGGCACCGGCCCCGACACCCTCACGTGGAAAATCGGCAAATGACCCCGGTACAGAAAACCCTGCTCGCCATCGGCCTCTTCATGGCCGTGGCCCTGGGCACCTTCATCTACTTCATCGCCAACTACGACGCCTCCAAGGCGCAACCCATCGGCGCATTCGAAAAACGATCCCCCTTCATTTCGCCAGATAAACCGCGGGGGTCTGGGGGCTGGCCCCCAGTCCCGCAGCTTCAGCCAGGACATCCCGCATGACCCAGCTTCCCTCCACCACGGACCGCAAACTCGGCCTCGTGATCGACCTCGACACCTGTGTGGGCTGCCACGCCTGCGTGATCTCGTGCAAAGGCTGGAACACCGAAAACTACGGCGCGCCGCTGTCGGACACCGACCCCTATGGCGCCGACCCCTCGGGCACCTTCCTCAACCGCGTGCACAGCTATGAGGTCCAGCCAGAGGCGGGCGCCGCCCAGCTGATCCACTTCCCCAAATCCTGCCTGCATTGCGAAGACGCGCCCTG
>JBCBAV010000261.1:0-1549 GCA_038532285.1 Pseudomonadota bacterium
GGGCGGCATGGGCTTTATCGTCACCGAAGCGCTGGCAAACACCCGCACAGGTGCAGGCATTCTGGCCGGGATCGGCATCGCATTGCTCGCGATGATGATCGACCGGGTGGTCCAGAAGGCCAACACAACCTCAAACTAACCAAGAATGAGTTCAACAAGGGAGACACACATGAAACTCATCACAACCCTCACCGCAGCAGGGGCGCTTTCGATCGCCGCTGTCGGCGCTTCGGCGCAGGAAAAGGTGGCCATTTCCGATCTGAACTGGACAGGTGCCAAAGCCATTGCGCACGTGATCAAGACCGTGATCGAAGGGCCGCTGAATTCCGAAGCGGAGATTGTCGAAGGCCTGTCCGACCAGGCCATCATCGGCGCCGGCATGGACAAGGGCGACGGCTCCGCCGACGTCTGGACCGACATGTGGATGCCGAACCAGCAAGGCCCATGGGACAAGTACATCGAGGACGCAGGCACGGTTGCCCACAACCAGCCCTATGCCGGCACCCAGCAGATGTACGTGCCCGCCTATATGTCCGACATGATCAGCTCGTTCGAGGATCTCAAGGACCCGGCGATTGCCGCGATGTTCGACAAGGACGGCAACGGCAAGGGCGAATACTGGGCCGGTGACGCGTCGTGGAAATCCACGAAGATCTGGCAGGTCAAGATGAAGTCCTACGGCCTCACCGACCTGTGGGAGCCCGAGATCATTTCCGACGCGACCTTCAAGGCGCAGCTGAAATCGTCTTACGGCAACCAGAAGCCGATCCTGTTCTACTACTGGACACCCGAATGGATCCACGCCGCCTATGACATCGCGCCGCTGGCCGAACCGGACCACACCGAAGGCTGCATGAACCTGCAGCTCGACGGCGAGGACTGGCTCGAAGTGTCCGAGGCAGGCTGCAAGACGCCCGACGCGTCGATCTTTGTCAGCTACTCCAAATCGCTGGAACAGCGGAACCCGGCCGCGGCCAAGTTCCTGAGCCAGATCCAGCTGGACCCGGCGGTTGTGAACGGCTGGATCCTCGCCATCGGTCGCGATGAAATGGATCCGCAGGACGTCGCCGAAGAGTGGGTGGCCAACAACATGGACATCGTGAACGGCTGGATCAACTGAACCGGACCGGGAACACCACGTGGCGCGCTGACCCTTTTGCGGTCAGGCCGCGTCACGTGTCCCGGGGTCCGATTTCGGCTGTTGGCCATTCCTGTCCCGGATGCGGCGCGGGGTCTCCTCGCGCCGCTTTCCTGTCCTGACGGGTGCCGCCACACCGCCCCGACAGGCACACACCGCGCACGGCCCGCCGCGGCGCGTCACGCACCGCGCATCCGGCCCGAGGGCCGACACGCTTACTGTCGCTGGCTGGTAATTTGGAGCGGGCGATGAGATTCGAACTCACGACCCTTACCTTGGCAAGGTAATGCTCTACCCCTGAGCTACGCCCGCGTCCATTGGGTGGGCGTTGCCTACTCGGCCCGTCGCAGACCTGCAAGGGGCTTTCGCGGCCCGCGCTGCATTTTTCCGACCGTTGCTTGAGAACACAGA
>JBCBAV010000262.1:0-1514 GCA_038532285.1 Pseudomonadota bacterium
CCGGATAGTGATCGGCTTCAAATCCTATGGGTGACCCGCACGTCCCGCAAAAGTGCCTGAAAACGCCCTTAGAACTTTCATAAGGGCGTGGTTTTGGTCAGCCCCACTTGAGTGGTCCAATTTGATTGTTAGTGCATGAGCGGCCTTGGGTCCATCTGTACGATGGTTTCTGGTGCCGGTGGGCGGTAGCCCAGAGCACTATGTGGTCGTTTCGTGTTGTAGTGTTTCCTCCATTCTTCGATCAGGATTTGGGCCTCGCGCAAGCTGTAAAAGATCTCGCCGTTCAAGAACTCGTCTCTGAACCGTGCGTTGAAGCTTTCGCAGTATCCGTTCTCCCATGGTGACCCTGGTTCGATGTAAGCCGTCTTGGCTCCAACCGCTTTGATCCAGTCCCGCACGGCGTGCGCAACAAATTCAGGTCCATTGTCCGAACGAATGAACGACGGGATGCCGCGCAGGATGAACATGTCGCTCAGGGCGTCAATGACGTTGCCTGAGTTCAGCTTCCTGTCGACGCGGATGGCCAAGCATTCGCGGCTGTACTCGTCGATGATGTTCAACGTTCGGAACGCTTTCCCGTCGTCCGTCTGACAGTGCACGAAGTCATACGACCAGACATGATCACGGCGTTCAGGCCGCAACCGAACGCACGACCCATCATTGAGCCAGAGTCGCCCTTTCTTGGGTTGTTTCATTGGCACTTTCAGCCCCTCCCGTCGCCACAGGCGTTCGACACGCTTGTCGTTCACATGCCAGCCAGCATCTCTCAGCAACGCGCCGATCCGACGATAGCCGTAGCGGCCATATTGTCGGGCCAACTCGATCATATCCGCGACCAGGCGTTCTTCATCAGTGCGCCCCACGGGGGCTTTGCGTTGCGTAGATCGGTGTTGTTTCACAACGCGGCACGCCCGACGCTCCGAGACTTTCAACTCAGCTCGAACACGATCAATGCAGGCACGACGACGAGCGGGGCTCAGAAGTTTCCCTTCGCAGCTTCCGCCAGGATCAGCTTATCCAGCGTCAGATCAGAAACAGCTTTGCGCAGTCGTTCGTTCTCTTTTTGCAGGCGCTTCAGTTCCTTCATTTGGTCCGTGCCCATTCCGCCGTACTTCTTCTTCCAGCGGTAGAATGTCTGTTCAGTCACGCCGATCTGGCGGATTGCATCCAGACGCGGCATGCCTTGCCCCGTTAGAACCTCAACTTGCCGCAACTTCGTGACAATCTCTTCGGGCTTGGGTCGCTTGTTTGCCATGGTCTTCCTCCGTTTTCCTAAACATAGCGGAGGACCACTTCAGTGGGGGAAGACCAGCGCCTTATCCCTGTTCGCCAGTATTTCGTCGATTAGGTCGGGTGCACGTTGGCGGATCAGGTCGAGAATGAAGATGGTCGCTTCAACATCGCCCAACGCATCGTGAGCTGCGTGGTCCTCAAACCCGTTTGAGGGAGCCAGCCGGTCCAGCTTAAAGAGGACCTTCCCGGTATCATCTTCCGGCCACACCAGTGTGGCCGGA
>JBCBAV010000263.1:0-1492 GCA_038532285.1 Pseudomonadota bacterium
CTATTTTGTGAGCGCAAGGTACCTACGCCCGCGAAATTTTCAAGCAAAACCGTTACCTAAATAGGGGATTATCGCGATGGCATAACAATTCAAGGGTGTAGAAATGAACGCTCGTACAGTGAGGCACGTCATCGCCGCGCGCCATGGTCGTGACAGGCGATTGACACCAGACGCACTATTTGACACGCAATGCCAAGCCCTTAGCCGACATCATTAAAGGCGGACAAGTCCATGCATGCTTTCCAAGTGACACATTTCGGCGCAGCGCCCTCGTTAAAAGTTATCGATAACGTGACGCCCAAAGAAAATGAGGTGAAGGTTAAAATCGAAGCGTGTGGGCTTAACTTTGCCGACCTTTTGATGATCAAAGGCGAATATCAGGACACTCCAGAGCCCCCCTTTACCCTCGGCATGGAGGTCGCGGGCATCGTCGAGAGCGTTGGCCCAGGAGTCAGCAGCCCAACTGTTGGGTCTCGAGTGGCGGTTTTTGGCGGCAGCGGTGGGCTGGCCGAATACGGGGTATTTCCGGCGGACCGATGCGTTCTTCTGTCTGATGACATGCCCTTCTCAGACGCGGCCGCCTTTCTGGTGGCCTACGGAACCAGCCACATGGCACTTGACTACAAAGCGCGCTTGCAACCCGGTGAAACCCTGCTGGTGTTGGGTGCTGCCGGCGGCGTTGGTTTGACCGCCGTCGAGATCGGCAAGGTTATGGGCGCCAAGGTCATCGCCTGCGCGCGCGGTCCTGAAAAGCTTACGGTCGCGCGAAACGCAGGTGCCGATCACCTGATCGACGCCAAGACAGAGGATATTCGGGAGGCCTGCAAATCGTTGGGGGGCGTGGATGTCGTCTACGACCCCGTGGGGGTCGATCAATTCACCAGCGCATTACGAGCTTGCAAACCCGAAGCCCGCATTCTCAGCATCGGCTTTGCAAGCGGCGACGTGCCAAAAGTGCCCGCCAACCATCTGCTCGTAAAGAACATTTCTCTCATCGGTTTTTACTGGGGTGGCTATCTGAAGTTCAAACCCGCAGCCCTCACAGACAGCCTGTCGAAGCTCTTTGAGATGTACATCGCCGGTGAGATCAAGCCTCATATCAGCGATATCTTCCCACTGGAGCGCGCGGCTGAGGGCTTAGAGCTCCTAAGAAGCCGCCGATCAACGGGAAAGGTCGTTATCACGATGTGACAAGCATCGGCGATTTGACCGGCGCAAAGCCTTGCCGAAGCATTCCCGCAAGATCTTCAATCAGGCCTTCTTTCCGGTTCGAAACCCCATACATGTTGACCTTTTGCACGCCGAGGTCCGGCAAAACGCCACCTGTGTTCAAAGCTTCCAAATGCGGCGGGACACTATCAGCCATCAAGGCGCCTACCGCCAAATCAGCACTGACAAGCGCTTCGACAGCACGATCATCTTCTGATTCGACGACCAGCTCCCAATCAATGCCTGCTTGATCCAAGCACCGCATCGCAATCGGCCTGAAAAT
>JBCBAV010000264.1:0-1471 GCA_038532285.1 Pseudomonadota bacterium
CATTCCACCGCACCCCGGGCATGCGGGTCATCTTCTTCTGGCCAAAAATACCTCGGGGGGTCTGGGGGGCTGGCCCCCCAGTCGGTCGGGTCAGGAACCTGACCCGAAATTCAATAGGCGCGACCGCGTGCTGACACCGGCCACACCACCTCGACCTTGCCGCCGCGCACGCCGACATACCAGTCGTGCACGTTGGCGGTGGGGTCGCAGTGGCCCGGCACCAGCTTCAGCTTGTCGTTGACCTTCAGCACGCCGCCTTCGTCCATGACGACCCCGTGCTCGTCCGAGCATTTGACATATTGTACGTCATCGCGCCCGTAGATCACCGGCAGGCCGCTGTCGACCGACTGCACCTTGAGGCCCGCGTCCACGATGGCCTTGTCGGCCTTGGCGTGACTCATCACCGAGGTGAGGATGAAAAACGCGTTCTCCCACTCGCCGCGGTCGATGCGTTTGCCGTCCTTGTCGAGGATGCGGCCGTAATCCGCGTCCATGAACGCGTAGGACCCGCACTGCAATTCGTTGTACACGCCCGAATTGCTCTCGAAATAGTAGCTGCCTGTGCCGCCGCCGCCGACGATGTCGCACTCCAGCCCCTCGGCCTTCAGCCCGTCGACCGCATCGCGCACCATGTCGATGGCGACCTGGGTCTTGCCCTGCCGCTCGTCATAATCGTCGAGGTGCTGCATCGCGCCCTGATAGGCCTGGATGCCCGCGAATTTGAGGCCCGGGGCGGCGTCGATGGCTTTGGCGATCTCGATCACCGCGGGCGTGGTGGTCACGCCGCAGCGGCCCGCGCCGCAGTCGATCTCGACCAGGCACTCCACTTGCGTGCCGTGACGCGTCGCCGCCTCGGACAGGTCGGCCACGTTGTCGATGTCATCGACACAGCAGATCGCGCGCGCGCCCAGTTTCGGCATCCGCGCCAGACGGTCGATCTTGGCCGGGTGGCGCACCTGGTTCGACACCAGCACGTCCTTGATCCCGCCGCGGGCAAACACTTCGGCCTCGCTCACCTTTTGGCAGCACACGCCGCAGGCGCCGCCCAACTCGACCTGCATCTGGGCCACGTCCACCGACTTGTGCATCTTGCCGTGCACCCGGTGGCGCATGCCATGCGCCCTGGCATAATCGCCCATCTTCTTGATGTTGCGCTCCAGCGCGTCGAGGTCGAGCACAAGGCACGGCGTCTGGATGTCAGCCTCGTCCATGCCGGGCTTGGCGGGGATGTCAAAGCCCACTTCGTAATCGTCGAAAAAGCTCATGTCTTTCATCGGATCGCTCCTGCTGATGGGGTCGGGGAGGGCGGATCGGGAAGGGGTCCGCCGGTTCTTAAAGGTTACGCTTGTTTCCTATCGGAAACTTCGCGGGATGAAAAGGGCCGATCAGCCCAGCCAGGGAAGCCGGTCCAGGTCCACGTTGCCGCCGGTGATGATCACGCCCACACGCTTTGCAGGCAAGCGTGTGGGCG
>JBCBAV010000265.1:0-1350 GCA_038532285.1 Pseudomonadota bacterium
CGCAAAGACATAGCCCAGAACAGCCGCCAGCGCAGCCAGCAGCGTCGACAGAAAAACCTGCATTCCCAACGTGTTGGTCATCAATCGCGCCGCCGCGGGCGGGCAGATGAACATGGCGATCACGATGATCGACCCCACCGCGTCAAATGCCGCGACCGCCGCAATCGCCGACACGACCACAAGCGCAAGGCTCAGCATCCGGGTCCGTATCCCCACCCCCTCGGCAAAGCCTTCGTCAAAGCTCATCACCGCCAGCGGCCGCCAAAAAATAAACAAAAACAGACAGATAAGTCCCAGCGCCAGCGCCATCCGCGGCAGCTCCACCGGCAATCCCGCCAGCGCCACAGGGTCGAAAATCGACCCCCACCCGTCTGCATCCAACCAGATCAGGCTCTCCAGATTGCCAAACAGCGCATGCTCCACGTCCAGGTGCACATTCGACGTATCGCTTTGTTCCAAAAGCAAAACACCGCCCGCGAACATGGTGGTGAACACCACCCCCATCGCCGCCCCGGCCTCGATCCGGCCGTAGGTGCGGATCGCCTCGATGGCCAGCACGGCAATCACCGCCGCCCCCGCCGCCCCCAGCAGCATGGGCCCCGTCGCGACCACGCCCGTCAGCAGAAACGCCACCACAATACCGGGCAATACCACGTGGCTGATGGCATCACCAATCAACGCTTGTCCCCGTAATATCAAGAAGTTACCGGGCAGCGCACAGGCCACCGCGACGCAGATTCCGATCAGGATCGGCGGCAGCGACAGGGCGACAAATTCGGCCCCCATCACACCACCTGCGGCCCGGCAATGCGCCGGTCCACCTGCGCCAACTGGTCAGGCGTCAGCACCTTTTCAATCGCCGTCAGCCCGTCATAGCGCGCCGCCGCCACGGCAAAACCCGGATCGCTCCGCACCAGCGCCCAGCGGGTCTCATCGAGCAGCGCCTTGGCCGCCGCCGCGCGCCCCGCGTCGGTCGGAACGCCGTCTGGCAGTACCAGTCCCCGCCGCCGCAAAAGCCGCCGGGTGAGCGCCTCGTAAATCGGCTGCCCCTGCGCCAGCGCCAACAGCCCCTGCCGCACGTGCACCCGGCGCTGATAGCGCAGATGCCGCCAGGCTGATGCCACCACGCCGCGTCCCGGCGCGAACAAAAGTGATAATGAAAACAACAGGAAGCTGACCAAAACGATGATCGGCCCGGTGGGCAGATCGGGTGCCGTCGCCGAAATCGCCGCGCCCACATATCCCGAAATTCCGCCCAGCACACCGGCCATCAGAACCACCAGATCGGCCTGATCGGTCCAGAACCGCGCCGTCACCGGCGGCACGATCAACAGCGCCACGATCAGGATC
>JBCBAV010000266.1:0-828 GCA_038532285.1 Pseudomonadota bacterium
TGCCGGAAACGACGGGAAGTGCTCGTAAATCGAAAATTTCGTTATATCGGGTGACAGTCACAAATTCGTTGTAGCGCCGCAAGGAAGCCTCGGATCGACCTGGGACCACTTGCAAACGACTTTTGGTCAAAAAGTAGAAGATGAATTTTTTCACTACCCCCCCCCCTCCCCTCCCACCACTCGCGTCCAACTCGGGAAGGAATAGAGCTATCACCACCAAATTTTATGGGGATGATCCTCTCATGGTGCCTAACACTCCCTACCAGTTTCATCCCGAAAGATTGAAAACTCTGACTTTGGGAGCGAGTTGACGTTTTTGGGGTCGTTTTTCCGAAAATTTCTATGTGTGTACTTTTTTCAAAGCCTGTTCACTCCTAAACCATGGGCTTTTTCGGCTCAATAACCAGCCCCAGTAGGTACTTTCGCGAGCTCTTTCGTTTGAGACCGGTCTCAAGTCGCTGCGAGGTCGGGAAGTGGGTTTTTGAACACTGCTCATTTTCGTCATTTTGGTCGAAAAAATCCTAAGTGTCGATGAAAAAATTTTTGTGAACACTTTTTCCAAAAGTTGTTGGAAATCGTCTAAAACGTTCAGAAATGCAAAAATAGTGAAAAAATATTTTTTGAAAATTTTCGAAATTTTTGAAATTTTTTCTCGAAAAAATCCTAAGTGTCAAAACCCCTTCTAAGGAAGGAAAAATCGTTTTTTCGTTTTTCAACTTTCCTGATGCTCTCAAGTCTGGAGAATCGAATAAGCCGGGTTTCAGTTGCCGGAAACGACGGGAAGTGCTCGTAAATCGAAAATTTCGTTATATCGGGTGACAGTCACAA
>JBCBAV010000267.1:0-790 GCA_038532285.1 Pseudomonadota bacterium
CCACAGGCCGGGCCGATGACAGCCACGATCTCAAGGCCTGGAAGGTCATCGACGATGCGGGTCTCAGGGGCGCCACCCGCGGCGGGGCACAGATCTCGCCGATGCACACGAACTTTCTCATTAACACCGGGACGGCCAGCGCGGCGGACCTCGAAGGTCTGGGCGAGGAGGTGCGAAAAAGGGTTTATCAACACAGCGGAATAGAGCTAGAATGGGAAATCATGCGCGTCGGAGAGCCCTGAGGGCCAGATGCGTTTGATGCCTCCGGCACCTGCCGGCGGTATGTGAGACGAGGCCGACAAAGGGCGCATAAGCCCGCGGCAAGAGGCAGATTGTGGTGGCAAGTTCGAGCAGGACTTCCCCCCGAAAGATTGCGGTCCTGATGGGCGGCCCCTCCGCTGAGCGGGAGGTCTCCCTGTCGACAGGCCGCGAATGCGCAACGGCGCTGCGGGGCGAGGGCTTTGACGTGATCGAGATGGATGCCGGGCCGGACCTGGTGGCGCAGCTCAAGGCGGCGGCGCCCGATGTCGTCTTTAACGCGCTGCACGGGCGTTGGGGCGAAGATGGGTGTGTCCAGGGCATGTTCGAATGGCTGCGCCTGCCCTATACCCATTCGGGCGTGCTGGCCTCGGCGCTGGCGATGGACAAGGCGCGCGCCAAAGTGGCTTTCGCCCAGGCAGGCCTGCCGGTGGCCGCACATAAGATCGCCGCCCGGGCCGAGATCGAGGCCGATCACGTTTTGCCGCCGCCCTATGTCGTCAAGCCGAATGCCGAGGGCTCCTCGGTCGGG
>JBCBAV010000268.1:0-672 GCA_038532285.1 Pseudomonadota bacterium
TTATTTACCAGGAGTAAATGATATCCAACAGCAGATCGTTATTTCTGGAATATTAAATCAAACTCTTCCGGTTTCGTTGAGGTTTTATCCTGCAAGCTAAAACCAGCATGTCCCTTCTGCCGGTGCCGGTGGGTGCCGGTGCCGGTGCCCGTGCCGGTGACCGGTGCCGGTGCCGGTGCCGGTGCCAGTCAATTATTGAGTTTTGGTGCCGGTGCCGGTGCCGGTGCCATTCATTTTCAGAAATTCGGTGCCGGTGCCGGTGCCGGTGCCGGTCAAAATTTTATTTCTGGTGCCGGTGCCGGTGCCGGTGCCGGTATGAATAAGATTCTTGGTGCCGGTGCCGGTGCCGGTGCCGGGTTTCAGGTGCCGGTGCCGGTGCCGGTGCCAGTGAGATTTGATTTCTTGGTGCCAGTGCCGGTGCCGGTGCCAGTGAGATTTGATTTCTTGGTGCCGGTGCCGGTGCCGGTGCCGGTATTAGGGTGCCGGTGCCGGTGCCGGTGCCGGTATGATTTTAAACCGGCACCTCGGGGTATGGTATTTAGCCACATCTGAGTTCGGAACCTGTTAAATTATGTGTTTTTAGCCACATCTGAGTTCGGAACCTGTTAAATTCTGTGTTTTTAGCCACATCTGAGTTCGGAACCTGTTAAATTCTGTGTTTTTAGCCACATC
>JBCBAV010000269.1:0-606 GCA_038532285.1 Pseudomonadota bacterium
CCGCCGCCGCCCTTTACCATTTTTCGGATTTTTGCAAACCGGCGACGGCGGGGGCGACATGAAGGTCCACATGCGGCGGCGGCGGCGGTGGCGGTTGTAAATTTATGCCAAACTGGCACCGGCGGAAGCGACTGAAATTTAACCGGCGGTGGCGGCGGCGGTTGCGACTTTACAAGTCGCCTAGGTCGGCGGCGGCGGTGGCGGCAGTAGTCGGCACTGGCGGGGGCGGCGGCGGTATTGAAAATTATTGAAACCGGCGGCGGCGGTGGCGGCACGGTATAAATCGGCGGTGGCGGTGGCGGCGGCGATTCTTAAAAATATTTAAATCGGCACCGGCGACGGCGGCAAAACTTTTATCTGCGGTGGCGGTGGCGGTAGCGATTTTCAAAATCTGTTAAACGGTGGCGGCGGTGGCGGTGTGAATTTTAATAGGCGGTGGCGGTGGCGGCGGCGATCTTCAAGATTTCTGAAATCGGCGGTGGCGGTGGCGGCGGCGATTTGTCAAAAACGCGATAAGCCTTCTTTTCCGTGAAAAAAGCCACATTTGAAAAATCTCGCCTCGAAAATTTTATTTTTCTGGAGAAATTTTCACAGGCACAGAAAATA
>JBCBAV010000270.1:0-603 GCA_038532285.1 Pseudomonadota bacterium
GTTACAAGGTCGTGCGGCTGTACGGTGGGGGTGCCAGATGAGCGCGCCCCGGCTGAACCGTCGCCTGACGCTTGAAACGCCCCAGCGTGTGTCGGACGGCGCGGGCGGGTTTGAGGAAGCCTGGGTGCCCCTTGGGGTGCTTTGGGCCGAGCTCACCGCCCGCGCGGGTCGCGAAGCGCAGGTGGGTGGCGCGCCGGTGTCGATGGTGCCCTACAGCATCGTCGTGCGCGGCGCGCCTGTCGGTCATCCCGAGCGCCCTGTGGCGCGTCAGCGCCTGAGGGACGGGGCGCGGGTGTTTCACATTCGCAGCGTGGCGGAGCGTGATCCGGCCGGGCGTTATCTGATCTGTGCGGCCGACGAGGAGGTGGCGGTATGAGCTATGCCATGTCAGCGGCCCTGCAGGCCGCGGTGTTTTCGACGCTATCGGCGGATGAGGACCTGCAGGGCGCCGTGGGAAGCGCGATCTTCGATGCGCTGCCCAGCGGTGCTGTGCCGACGTTATATGTGGCGATTGGCCCCGAGCAGGTGCGGATCGACGACGACAAGACCGGCGGCGGTGCCGAGCATGTCTTTACCGTTTCGGTGGTGACCGAGGCGCCTGGC
>JBCBAV010000271.1:0-599 GCA_038532285.1 Pseudomonadota bacterium
CTGATCCGCGCCGGGCGCGGTGCCGCGGCGCTGTCGCAGTTCGAGGCGCAGTGGAAACACGACCGGCTTGTCATGGACAAATGGTTTGGCCTGCAGGTCATGGAGGCCAAGCCCGACGATGCCGCCGACATGACCACGGCCCTGACCAAGCATCCCGATTTCAACTGGAAAAACCCCAACCGCTTCCGCGCAACGCTGGGCAGTTTCGCAGCACACCATGCGGGTTTTCATGCGCGCGACGGGTCGGGCTACACCCTGCTGGCGGATTGGCTGATCACGCTGGATCCGGTCAATCCGCAGACCACGGCGCGCATGTGTGCCGCGTTCCAGACCTGGCGCCGCTACGATGCGATCCGGCAATCGATGATTTCCAGGGAACTGGCCCGGATCGCCGAAACCCCCGGGCTCAGTCGCGACACGACCGAAATGATCTCGCGCATCCGCGACGCCTGAGCGGGGTGCGAGGCCGGACATCATGAACCTCTACCCGATCATCGTCCCGCCGCTGATGCGCGTCGCCGACGGCGTGCCGCGCCTGCTCAGCCGGTTTCAACACGACACCCCGCTGAGCGCGCGGCTGGCGGCGGATGGGCTGACGG
>JBCBAV010000272.1:0-583 GCA_038532285.1 Pseudomonadota bacterium
ACTTCGCTGTATTCGCCATCAATGATGTCAGATTGTCCGTGCGGCTGACGCTGTGGTCCGCCATGGGTGGAAAACGTAGCCACCTTGACCTTGGTCCGGGCCCATTTGAACACGGCCAGCCGGACGCCGGGCACCAGCAGGGCGAAACCGACCGCGTCGGTGAAAAATCCGGGCGTCAGCAGAAGCGCGCCGGAAAACAGGATCATCGCGCCATGTGCCAGCGCCTCGCTCGGATCTTGCAGCTGGTTGAACGAATTCTGCACCTGTCGCAGCGCCTGTAAGCCCTGCTGCCGCACGAGATAAGTGCCCAAAACAGCTGTGATCACGACAATCAGCAAGGTCCAGCCGAGGCCAATCGCGCCGCCGATCTGGATAAACAGAGCAATCTCGATCAGCGGCACAGCAAGAAAAGCAACAAACAGCCACATATGCGACATCCTTTCAGCCTGACCCACCAAGGGCCGCGGTGGACTTGACCCACCCCCTCACCTACATAAGGACCCTGACAGGCAATCGCCACCCGCGCACACCCCGCGCATATCGTATTGAGGTTTGAATGAACTCTCCGCTGATCCAGCTCTTG
>JBCBAV010000273.1:0-573 GCA_038532285.1 Pseudomonadota bacterium
CCAACCCTAACCCTAACCCTAACCCTAACCCTCCTTGGGACATGTCCAAAATTTTTTACCCCCCCCCCCCCCCCCCCTCCGGCGGAGAAACCCTGAGTCTCAGAGGTAAACTGGTAAGAGTAGAAGGAGTTGTTGGAGAGAGTCGACCCTAGAGGCAAAGTTGTAGCTCTCGGCGAGAGGATTCCAATGCATGTGATTTCATCAAAATCGGACAAGAAATGGCTGAGGGACAGTCATTGAAAGGTTTGAATGGGCAGTCCCATAGTAAGTTCAAAATTCAAAACCGTCTAGCGGCATGGGGAGGCCGCGGACCCGGCGACTTTCTAACCTCATCTGATAGCCCGTCAAAAACTCTATCGTATAAGACCAACTTGTTTTTGACATTTCCCCCCCCCCCCTCCGTAAAATTTCTAAGTGTCAGAAGAGGTCCTGCCCCTAGACTGCCCAGCCCAAACGACAAGGCCTAGCGAGTTGAAATTTGACTATGTTGTAGAGCTTGCCAAGGCGAACATTTTTCTAATGTATCACTTTTTCACAGCGAGCCTCCTTCGACTCGAAAATCGCATTCGAATA
>JBCBAV010000274.1:0-565 GCA_038532285.1 Pseudomonadota bacterium
GCCAACGGGGCGTTGAAATGAGTTAACCGCTGCTATCCCCTTCTCAACGCAACGCCACCATTGAGACTGCAAAAGTGGCAGCCAAGTGAAATAAAAAAAACATGCTCCAGGAGGGACTCGAACCCCCGACCCTGGGCTTATTAGACCCATGCTCTACCAAACTGAGCTACCAGAGCATCATGCCCATGTAGCTCAGTTGGGAGAGCGTCAGACTGAAGATCTGAAGGTCCTTGGTTCGATCCCGAGCGTGGGCACGCATCTGCTCTGGTAGCTCAGTTTGGTAGAGCATGGGTCTAATAAGCCCAGGGTCGGGGGTTCGAGTCCCTCCTGGAGCATTTTTGTTTTTTTTTTAATTTATTGCGTGGAGGAAAAAAATGCAAAGACCTCCTTGTTTCTTGGCCTATTTCTGGCACGCCCCGTTGGCGCAACTGAACAGCGCGTCAGACTTCTAATCTGAAGGTTGTGGGTTTGAGTCCCACACGGAGTACTTTTTTTTGTTATCGCTAATAAAGGAAAAAAATTTAAACACCCCCAGTAGGACTCGAACCTACAATCTCACCCTTAG
>JBCBAV010000275.1:0-564 GCA_038532285.1 Pseudomonadota bacterium
TTCAGCGCTCAATGTAGCTGTTGGCGTACCGTTTCCGTCAACTGCGTCAGCGAGAATGGCTTTGGCAAGAACGTCGAATGCGGGATTTGGGCCTGGCTTTCGGCAAAATTCTCTTGCGCATATCCGGACACAAAGATCACCCGTGTGTCCGGCCGCCGCTTCAACGCCGCGCTGACCCAGCTGGGGCCATCCATGCCGGGCATGATCACGTCAGTCACAAACACATCCACGTGCAAGTTATCATCGTCGAGCTGTTCCAGCGCGTCCTCTGCATTCTCCGCCTCCAGCACGGTATACCCGCGCAGCCGCAACGCGCGGGACGCAAAGGCGCGCACCGGTGCCTCGTCCTCCACCAGCAGAATCACCACATCGCCGTTGCGCACAGGCTCAGCCATGGCATTTGCAGGGATCTGCGCGGGCTGGTCTTCCTCAGTCAACTGCTGCGCCTCTTCGGCAGGGAAATAGAGGGTAAAGGTCGTCCCGCTGCCCACCGCACTATCGGCAAAGATAAAGCCGCCGGTCTGTTTGACGATGCCATACACCGTGGACAGGCCCAGCCCCGTA
>JBCBAV010000276.1:0-536 GCA_038532285.1 Pseudomonadota bacterium
TGACGCCACGCGGTGCGTGCTTCACGTGGGGGTAGGCCACCTGTCACCAGCAGGCGCAGGTTCTTTTTTGCGCTGAACACAGCGCGGGCATCATCATCGGCTTCGGGAGCAATGACGACTTCGGTCAGGATGCCAGTCATCTTCTCGGCGGTTGGACCGTCCAGCTTCCCATTCAAGGCGATGATCCCGCCAAAGGCCGACACGCGGTCACAATCATAGGCGCGCCCGTAGGCCTCCGCGAGGGTGGTGCCCCGGCTGACGCCACAGGGATTGGCATGTTTGATGATTGCGCAGGCCGGGCCGTCCTCAGGCGGGAACTCGGCCACCAGCATCAGGGCAAAGAGCTGAGCTATAACAACATCAACGACACCGATGCCGCGTTTGAACTTGTCTCCGAGTTTGCGCCGCAGGACGGCCCCGCCTGTGCGATCATCAAACACGCCAACCCTTGCGGCGTGGCGCGTGGGGCAACACTGGCAGAGGCTTATGAGCGCGCTTTCGACTGTGATCGCACCTCCGCCTTTGGCGGGATCATC
>JBCBAV010000277.1:0-535 GCA_038532285.1 Pseudomonadota bacterium
TCCACAAACATACCGTCTAAACACATGCAAACACCACTATCACCGCGTAATAGCCCACGAGGCCCATCGATAGACGCGTCTCGACATAAACATCGGCCAGCAGCGTGACCACAATATCGCGCGGTCCGCAATTGCGCTGTTGTTGCGCCTCGACCGCCCCGGCACCAATTGCATTCAACAGGGTCGCTGCGGCCAGTGCACCCATCGTCTTGAAAATCCGTGTCATCACGCATCACCTTTCCCAAGCATGTGGCAACACCTCTGGTCATCTGGCCCATCCGGCTTCCCGGCGATGACCGGGCAGCCCCGGTTGTCATGTTCCGCGCTCACTCCCGCAAAGTCCTCGGCGGCCCTGCCGAAACGGCCCTCCCGAAGAGAGCGGAACGTGGGGCAGCCTGCGCCGACAGGCTGAATTAATGGTTAATCCGCCGTGCGGTGATCTGTGCAATTTGAGGGATGCCGCTTGGCAGCACAAATTCCAGGCAGAAATTTCTGCACTGTAGCGCAATTACCCTTCAACTATCTGCAAATAAAT
>JBCBAV010000278.1:0-534 GCA_038532285.1 Pseudomonadota bacterium
GACGTGTTTGTTCCGCCTTGGAACCCGCTGATTTTCCCCGAAGCTTCTGAAAATACGGCCCCTCTACGCAGTAGTAGGTATTTCCAAGCGCGGCTCGATCAGTAGTGTAGCGCCACTCGAAACGATCCGCTTTTGCCGTGACTGGCAAAGGCACACTCATCTGGGAGGATTGCTTTTATGGATCGTCGTTCTTTTCTGAAGACTTCTGCACTGGGCGGCACAGCGGCTGCTGCCTCGACCCTCGCGGCGCCGGCGTATGCGCAGGGCAACCGCACGTTGACCATGGTCACATCGTGGCCCCGCGGCTTTGCCGTTCTGGATGATGCGGCCAGCTACTTTGTTGAAATGGTTGGCGCCATGTCCGACGGGTCGCTGACCATCGACAAGAAAGCCCCGGGCGAGCTTGTGGGCGCGTTCGAAGTGTTTGACGCCGTGTCATCTGGTCAGGCCGACCTGTACCACTCGGCCGACTACTACTTCATCAGCCAGCACCCGGCCTATGCCTACTTCACCGCCGTGCCGTTCGGCGGCACC
>JBCBAV010000279.1:0-523 GCA_038532285.1 Pseudomonadota bacterium
CGACACTGCGCGGCGCAGTGTCGATATGCGCGATGAACACATAGTGGCCGCGCCCGGGCGTGGACAGCACGTCGATGGTCGGTGCGCGATCCAGCAGCTTGGCGATCTTGGGCTCGACCCGGTTGATCGTGTCGACTTGTCCCGATTGCAGGGCCGCGGTGCGGGCCGTTGCGTCGTTCAGGACGATGACTTCGACCTGGTCGTAGTGGGCCGTCTGGGTCTGGTCGCCGCCCCAGTAGTTGGGGTTGCGCTTGGCCACCATGCGCACGCCGGGATCGTCGGTTTCGAGGATATAGGCCCCGGTACCGATGGCCGCGGTGGGGTCGTCAAAGCCGCCGCCGGGCTGGATCATCAGGTGATAGTCGGCCATGAGGTAGGGCAGGTCGGCATTGCCGACGCCCAGGGTCACCTCGAACACATCACCATCCGTGCGCATGCTCTCGATGCCCTGCACAATGCCCAGGGCGCCGGACTTCGAGTCTTCGTTCGAATGACGCTCCATCGTTTTCATGACGTCGTCGGC
>JBCBAV010000280.1:0-514 GCA_038532285.1 Pseudomonadota bacterium
GGTGCCTTCATTCACCGATGCCCAGCCCGCCACGACGTAGCTGCGGGCGGGATCAATGGCCTCGCCGGTCTTGAGCAGGGTCATGTTGCTGATCCGCGCGCCTTGCGGTTTGCTCACATCCACGCGGTAGCCAAGGCCACCGGTGCGCACCATGTCGCCGCCCTGCTGGTAGAACGGGTTGGGGTTAAAGATGTTGTCGGCCACATCCTCGAGCACGACCTTGAGGAATTCGCCCGTGAATTCGGTCCGGTAGGCCGCACCATAAGTCATCGACGTGACGTTCCAGATATCCTCGCGGGTGATGTCCTGGCCCGGCAGGATCGACGGCCCCCAGCGCACACCGGGGCTGAGCGCGATTTCAGCGTCCCGTTCGGAAATCAGCGCGTCGCAGATCAGATCATCCCACGTGCCGTTGAAATTGCCGCGGCGGTAGAGCGTGCTTTCGGTGCGCCCGATCACTTCGGTCAGCTGGTCCTCAAAGGGCGCGCGCTCGGCGTCGATGATGGCGGCCACC
>JBCBAV010000281.1:0-506 GCA_038532285.1 Pseudomonadota bacterium
CAGGCGCAATCTTGAGAAAGACAGGCTTTGGGGCGGCGGCCCGCGCCTCCATCACGCCGCCGAGGAGCGCGCGCAGGGCGTCCGCCCCCTGCAGATCGCGCAGCTTTTCGGTGTTGGGGGAGCTGATATTGACCGTGGCGAAATCCACATGCGGGGCACAGCGGGCATAGACGGTGACGTAGTCGGCCGCGCGGTCCGCACTGTCCTTGTTCGCGCCGAGATTGAGGCCGAGGGGCACCGCACCCCGGTAGGCGGCGAGGCGATCCGCGATCGTCTCCATCCCGTCATTGTTGAAGCCAAAGCGGTTGATGGCGGCGGCGTCTTCCGTCAGGCGAAAGAGCCGTGGCTGCGGGTTCCCGGGCTGGGGGCGCGGGGTGGCCGCGCCAACCTCGAGCCAGCCAAAGCCCCTGCGTGCAAGCGGGCCCACCGCCTCTGCATTCTTGTCGAACCCTGCTGCGAGGCCGAGCGGCGAGGCGAGCGTGAGCGGCCCGACCTGCGTGGCGCCA
>JBCBAV010000282.1:0-504 GCA_038532285.1 Pseudomonadota bacterium
GTACCCTCAGAACTATCATAGATAGGAAAAAATGTTGTAAGCAATAAAAGTTGCTAAATTTTATAAATTGAGACTTATCAAAGTTTAGAATTTATAAAACTGGTCGGGTCTGTCCTCATTGTGGACAGACAGACCCCCCCCCCCTAAAAACTGAAATAAATAGTTCTGCATACGTTTCAAAGGATTCTGAGTAAAAAAAAAAATTCAGTACATTTTCGAAAAAAAAACTTAGTCATTTTTTTCGATTTTTTTTTCAAATTTTTTTTTTTTAGTTTTTGTTTTCTAATGGGTTTAGGGGGTGTTTTGAAGCATTTTTTCATCTATGGACCATAGTCGAAAAATGAGTAGTTTTCGAGATATGGCAGCTTTTATGCTCCCGCTAGAATAAACAGGGGGGGTCTGGGGGGCGCGAGCCCCCCAGTGCTGGAGTAGGTTATGACTAGCGAAGCGCCCCGTTAGAAACACTATTATGTTGCAGTAGGATATGTGTTCCAGTAGTAGGTT
>JBCBAV010000283.1:0-504 GCA_038532285.1 Pseudomonadota bacterium
CGTGAAATAAGCATTGCTTTGAGATTGGTCAATCAATTCGCGCGAGGTAGGCAATGAAACTCAGCACCAAAGGACGCTACGCCATGGTTGCGCTCGCGGATATTGCACTGTCAGAGGGCAAGGGGCTTGTCACGCTCAGTGAGATTTCCAAACGTCAAAGCATCTCACTGCCCTATCTTGAACAGCTGTGTGTGAAGCTGCGCCGCGCGAAACTGGTCACTTCTGTGCGGGGTCCTGGCGGTGGCTACAAACTGGCCAAAGCGCCCTCTGACATTCGTGTCTGCGACGTGCTGCAAGCTGTGGATGAAACGTTTGATGCGCTGCATGTCGGCGCGGGGGCATCGGGTGCTTCAAGCGGATCGCGGGCGCAATCGGTGACAAACCGCCTGTGGGAGGGGCTGAGCGCCCATGTCTATGTGTTTTTGCATCAAACACGTCTGAGCGATGTGATCGAAAACGCTTTGGTGCCATGCCCTGCCGTGCCATCGCTTTTGACCGTGGTTG
>JBCBAV010000284.1:0-503 GCA_038532285.1 Pseudomonadota bacterium
GTCAGCGTCTGTGTCTAACAGATCGTTGGCGGTGTAGGTCGGCCAATCCGCATGGGCCAGCATCTTGCTGCGCTTCTCGGCCAGCTGCCACAGCTCTTCTGTGATGAACGGCATGATCGGATGCAGCAGGATCAGGCATTGATCAAGAACCCAGCGCAGGGTTTGCTCTGTTTCGGCTTTTGCCGCTGCATCGTCGCCTTGCAGGATGGGTTTGGAGAACTCCAGATACCAGTCGCAGACCTTGCCCCAGACGAAGGCGTAGAGTGCATTGGCGGCGTCGTTGAAGCGGAACTGGTTCAGGGCGTGATCCACCTCTTCGCGGACGCGGGCGGTCTCTCCGATGATCCAAGTGTTAACGGTCTGTGACGGCGTCGGTATCACGTCGGTATCACGTCGGTATTGCGTCGGTGGCCCCTGCGGTTTTCCGGCCCGGTTAACGGGGCGTGCGGTGCTTCGGAAAAGACATCGGCCCCGGCTGTGATGCGAACAGGGACCGGGACCGA